>DAORNH010000203.1:0-1547 GCA_035440865.1 Hyphomicrobiaceae bacterium
TCGGCCATCGGGCGCTTCGGTCCCTATATCGTCCACGATGGCGACTTCCGCAGTTTGAAGAATGTGGATGATGTGTTCCACCTGCCGCTTGAGGCCGCGTGCGAACGCCTTGGAGCGCACGGCCTCCGCAAGCACGGACCGTGAGCAACCGACCCATACACCCCGGCCTGGAAGTCGCTCGGCGAGATCAGGGACGATCTGGCCATCCGGCGCCGCCACGAACCGCACCAGCGCCTCGCGCGGCAGCACGGCCCGCGTCACGATGCACCTCCGCGACGGCTCGGATGCAGCAGGCGCGGCCTCGCCCTCGCCGGGTTGTGCGTTGCCACCCGGTGCGTCCTTGCCGCTGTGCTGAGCCGATTGCTGCATCAAGTCCTTTCACATCGTGAATTCGTGCGCCGGAGTCGGCGCGCGTCGGGTGGCCGGAACCCGCCGCGATCACGGCTGGCTTGCTGGCGCTGCCGACGCGGCTGCATCCCCCGCAGCGACCTCGGCCGTTGCCGCTTCGGCCGCAGCTGCTGCTTCCTTCTCGGCTGCCATACGTGCGAGATCCTCCTCCGTGATCCAGCCGGCAAGCACGCGCGCCGACATGATCATCTGCTCGGCCTCGGCGCGGCTTACGGGCATGCCGTCGAGGGCGCCCTTGTGGCGGATGACATCTGCATCCTTGCCGCGCTCCGCCTTTTCGCCCTTCTCCGGCTTTTTGCGCTCGACCCAGCCGACCAGATCGTCCGGGATGGCGCCGGCGAGGTCCTCCACCGTCTTGATCTCGTTCTCGCCGAAGCGGACGAGCATCGCCGTCGTCATGCCCTCGACCTTCGCCATGTCGTCGTGCACGCCAAGTTCGCGGCGCTTGGCATCGCGCTCCGCCTCGAGCTTGTCGAGGTACTCGCGCGCGCGGGTCTGGATCTCGGTCGCCGTGTCGGCGTCGAAGCCCTCGATGTTGCCGATCTCGGCCGGGTCGACAAAGGCGACCTCCTCGACCGTCGCGAAGCCTTCCGTCACGAGGAGCTGCGCGATCACCTCGTCGACATCGAGCGACTCCATGAAGAGCTTGGTGCGCTCGGCGAACTCGGTCTGGCGGCGCTCGCTCTCCTCCTGCTCGGTCAGGATGTCGATGTCCCAGCCAGTGAGCTGCGAGGCGAGGCGCACGTTCTGCCCGCGCCGTCCGATGGCAAGCGAGAGCTGGTTCTCGGCGACCACCACCTCGATGCGGTTCGATTCCTCGTCGAGCACCACCTTGGCGACCTCGGCCGGCGCCAGCGCGTTGACGATGAAGGTGGCTGGATCGTCATTCCACTGAATGATGTCGATCTTCTCGCCCTGCAATTCGCCGACGACCGCCTGCACACGCTGGCCGCGCATGCCGACGCAGGCGCCGACGGGGTCGATCGAGCGGTCCTTCGTCTCGACGGCGATCTTGGCGCGGCTGCCCGGATCGCGGGCCACGGCGCGGATCTCCACGATGCCCTCGTAGATCTCGGGCACCTCCATGGCGAAAAGCTTCGCCATGAACTCGGGCTTGGCGCGCGAGAGAAAGATCTGCG
>DAORNH010000203.1:1568-1925 GCA_035440865.1 Hyphomicrobiaceae bacterium
CCGGACGTCGTAGCAGAAAGCGCGGATGCGGTCGTTCACGCGCACGTTCTCACGCGGGATCATCTCGTCGCGGCGGATGATGCCTTCCGCCCGCCCAAGATCGACGATCACGTTGCCGTACTCGGCGCGCTTCACGGTGCCGTTGATGATCTCGCCGACGCGGTCCTTGTATTCGCCGAACTGGCGCTCGCGCTCGGCTTCGCGCACCTTTTGGACGATCACCTGCTTGGCGTTCTGCGCGGCGACGCGGCCGAAGTCGAGCGGCGGCAAGGGCTCGACGAGCTCGTCGCCGATCGCCGCGTCGGACTTGCGCTTCTTGGCGTCGGGGAGGTTGATCTGCGTGGCATCGTTTTCGAC
>DAORNH010000203.1:2036-7904 GCA_035440865.1 Hyphomicrobiaceae bacterium
GGATCGCGTCCTCCATGGCGGTGATCACGATCCGGCGGTCAATGGACTTCTCGCGTGCGACCGCGTCGGCGATCTGGAGAAGCTCGAGCCGATTGGCGCTGATGCCTGCCTGGGCCATGGTCCCAATCCTCACGTCTGATAGAGAAGCGATAGTCGTGTCTGGTGCTGAACGGTTGTCTCCGCCGGGTCGCACTCGGCGCGCCCGCGGCCGAGACGGCGGCGCTAGCTCGGCGGTGGTCGCGACGGCCGGCGCTTCTTGCCGCGACCCTCAGGTGAGGGCTTCGCTGTTCGCGGTCCCGCCTCGCCGACCTCGACCTCCAGCGCGTCGGGATCAGCGATCATGCCATCGCCGAGCTCGTCCGCCTCGGGCCTCCCCTCGCGTACCCGCTTCGCGCGCCTCAGCGCTTCGCGGACGAGATCGTCGGTGAGCACGAGCTTGGCTTCGTCGACCAGTGCCAGCGGCAGGCCGAGCACGACAAGCCCTTCGCCCTCGATCTCGCAGGCGATTCGCGCTTCCTCCTCAGCGAGCCCTTCGATAGTGCCGCGGAAGCGCTTTCTCCCGGAGACAGGCTCCTTGAGCTCAATCTTGGCCTCGTAGCCGGCCCAGTCGTCGAAATCGGAGGCCCGCACCAGCGGGCGGTCGATCCCTGGGGACGAAATCTCGAGGTGGTAGCTGCCCTCGATCACATCGGCAGCGTCCAAGACCGGAGATAGGTTGCGCGAGACCGTTTCGCAATCCTTGACTGTCATCGTGCCATCGTGGCGCTCGGCCATGATCTGCAGCGTCAGACCATCCCGCCCCGACGTCTGCACGCGCACGAGCCTGAAGCCGAGGCCCTCGAGCGACGGCTCGATGAGCCTCGCCACTTCCGCAGCCAGTCCCTGCTCGCGGATGAAGCGCTCCTTGGACGGGCTGCCACTGGCGCTGGTCATGGAACTCAAGTGATTCCGTTCACTCACGGTCTGGTTAACGGCGCTCATTTTGCCTGGGTGCTCGATCGCAAACAAAAAGTGCGGACCCGGGCGGGGCCCACTCCCTGAAGTTGAGATGATCATGAGCGTCCAACGAATACACGAGCGCCCGGGGAGGCGCAAGCGCGTGTTTGCGGGCCGGGTTTGGTGCACTGGCTTTGGGGCCAGGCGTTGCCGGCCACCCACTACTGTCGTGCCGGCGAACGCCGGCGCCCAGGTCGACCCGGATCGGCCCGCAGACGTCCCTCGAACCGTGGCCTGGGCCTCGTCTTCGCGAGGATGACGAGGGTGGGGCGAGCCGTGCGCGAGAGCGTCGCCTGCGTGGCCCTGACGGATCTGGACAGGGCCAGGCTTCAAGGTTGCGTTTCACGCAACGCCGAGACGCAGGAGATCGTGGACATGCACGAGGCCAACCGGCCGGCCGTCATCGAGCACGAACATCTGCGTTCGCTTGCGGCGGTTGATCTCGTCGAGGGCCGCGGGCGCGGGCATATCTGGCTCGAGCGTGTTCGGGTTGCGCGTCATCACCTCCGCCGCATGCTTGTCGGGGAGGCCCGTCGACATGTGGCGGCGGAGATCGCCGTCGGTGATCATGCCGAGGAGGCGGCCTTCCGCATCGACGATGCCGACGCAGCCGAAGCTCTTCTCGCTCATGACGACGATCGCCTCGCCGACGCGCGTGTCGGGCGCGACGAGCGGCAGCGCGTCGCCCTTGTGCATGATGTCGGCGACGAGCTTCAGCTGCGCGCCGAGCGAACCGCCCGGGTGGAATACCTTGAAGTCGCGCGCGGTGAAGCCCTTCGCCTCGAGCAGCGCAATGGCAAGCGCGTCGCCGATCGCGAGCTGCATGGTGGTCGAGGTGGTCGGCGCGAGGCCATGCGGGCAAGCCTCCTTCGCGCGCGGCAGCTCGAGCACGACATCGGCGTGCGTGCCGAGTGCCGAGCCGCGCTTCGAGGTGACGGCGATCAGCGGTACGGAGAAGCGGCGCGAGAAGGTCAGGATGTTCTTCAGTTCGACCGTCTCGCCGGACCATGAGATGGCGAGGATCAGGTCGCTCTTGGTGATCATGCCTAGGTCGCCGTGCGAGGCCTCGGTCGGATGCACGAAGTAGGCGGGCGTTCCGGTCGAGGCAAAGGTCGCCGCGATCTTCTGTCCGACGTGGCCGCTCTTGCCGATGCCAGTGACGATAACGCGGCCGGCACAGGCGCGAAGCATTTCCACCGCCGCGACGAAATCGGCCCGCATGCCGTTCTCGAGGCCCGCCCGAAGCGCGGCTAGTCCTTCTCCCTCGATCTCGAGCGTGCGCAACGCCGACTGCACCGTGGCCATGCCGGGGTCCCGATTTGGGCGCGCTTTCTTGCGGCCTGCCGTCTCGCTCATCGCCATCGTGCCTCTTCCGGCGTTCGCCGCATGATTCGCCTTTCGACTGTAAATGCAAGACGGATATTCCCCAATGGCGCCGCAATGGCCGATGGCTGCTCAGCCTGCAGTTGTGAACAGGCTGATTGGCAACGCCGAGGCGGCTGCCTATATCGGAGTTGGGAAAATCCGATCCAGGGCGTGTCATGATGCCGAGAGCGCCGAGCCGTCGGACGATGTTGAAATGTGGCGCGGCCGCCATGGCCGTGATCGCCGCTCCGCGCCAACCAGTGTTTGCATTGGCTCCTGCGGTCAAGGTCGGCGAGTTCGAGCTTGCGACGCTGAGTGACGGCTATCTGACGCTTGCGGCGCAGAATTTCGGCGTCGGCATCCCGGCGGATCATGTGAGCCTCGCGCTCGGCGAGGCCGCGAAGGTCGGCGGCAAGCTCGACGGCACGTCGGTCGTTGCCCCCGTGAACGTCATCCTGGTCCGGCGCGGCGCGGACGTAACCTTGATCGACGCGGGTGCCGGGGGCGGCTTCATGGATACTTCCGGCCGCCTCTCCCAGGCGCTCGAGGCCGCAAAGATCGCGCCCGCGGCAGTGACGCGGGTGATCTTCACCCACGGCCATCCCGATCACCTCTGGGGCGTGATCGACGAGTTTGACGACAGCCTGCGTTTCCCGAACGCCGAGTACGTGATGTCGGAGGCCGAGTGGGCGCTCTGGATGACCGGCGACCCGGCATCGAAAGTGCCGGCCACGCGCTCGAACTTCATTCCCGGAGCAAAGCGCGTGCTCGGCCGGATCAAGGACCGGCTGAAGCTCGTGAAGCCGGGGCAGGAGGCGGCATCCGGCATGGTCGCGGTCGACAGCGCTGGCCACTCGCAGGGCCACATGTCGATTATGCTCAACTCTGGCGGCGATCGTCTTCTCGTACTCGGCGACGCGCTGATCCACCCGATCGTCTCGTTCCAGTATCCGGAATGGCCGATGGCGGCCGATCATGAGCCGGAGCGCGGCTCGGCGGCGCGGCGGGCGATCCTCGAGGTGATCATAAACGAGAAGCTCGCGTTCTTCGGGACGCACCTGCCGGGTGGCGGGTTCGGCCGCGCCGAGCGGCGCGCCAAGGCCTACAATTTTCTCGCCGGTCTGAAATAGCGATTGCGAGCCGCCTCAGTAGCGCCAGCAGACGGGCTCCGCACCGGCAATCGGCGAGCGGAACGAGACGATGCGGTCGTTGGCGAGGCAGCCGAGGTAGACGGTCTTCAGATCGGGCCCGCCGAAGCAGACGCTGGCGATATTGCGGAGCGGTCTCCTCGCGCCGATCTCGAGATGCGTCCGCCCGCCTTCGCCCTTGTTGAAGATGGCCTCGGATTCGGCGATCAGGCCCGAATCGCCATCATCGAGAACGAGTGTCGCGCGCCCGCTCGTCTCGACGCGGATGACGCGGTTGGCGACGACGCAGGCGACCCAGGCAGCGCCCTCGCTGTCGAAGGCGAAGCCGTCCGGAAACTCGCCCGGTCCGAAGCGGTGCAGCACCTCCTTGGTGCCGAGCCGCCCGCCCTCGATCGGGAAGCGCGAGATGCACTTCGCCTTCGTCTCGTTGACGTAGAGCCAGCGGCCTGTCGGATCGACGCGGCACTCGTTGGTGAAGCCGATGCCGTCAGCGGCGATCCGCGCACCCTTCCCGTCGACACGGCAGATGAAACCGTCGCCGAAGCCCGGCCGCATCGCCTTCTCGCGCGGATACTGGCGCGTCGAAACCGAGATCCACACGACGCCGTCGCGCTCGTGGCCGACGAAGTTGCACACGCGTAGCAGCTCGCCCTCGACCTCGAGCAGCCAGGGCGAGAGGCGCCAATCGTGATCGAGCTTCCAGACGCCGCCTCCCGGACCGAGGTTCGCGATCAGGAATTCGCGGTTCGGCAGCATGGTGACGCCGTTCGGCAGGAAGCCTGGCGGGGCGCCGAGAAGCTTGCGCTTCGGCTTGCCGATCTCGGCAATGCCCGCGTGGTGATCGCCAACAAAGATCTCACCCTTGGCCGTCGTCAGCACGCACTCGGGCCGGGCGAGGCCGGAACCGACGAACGTGATGTCATCGAGCGAAATCATCGGCTTCATGTGTCCGGCTCCGGCCATCGCACTCTCCCGTCCACGTGTCCGCGATCAGGCGCTCTTCGCGCGGTTCTTCGCGAGCCAGCCATCGACGAGCGCGACGGTCTCCTCGACGACGGGGTTCTTCAGGCCCTTCTGCGCGGCAATGTTGCGCACCAGCATGTCGACCCGCTCGATGTTCTGCGCGCCGGCGGCGAGCGCACGCGCGGCCGAAGACGGGCGGACGAGGCCGTTGGCGGCGGCCGCGTACTTCTCGAACGGAACGAGGTCCTCGGCGGCGGCGCCGAGCGAGCGGCAGAGCGCCATCACCCAGGTATAGACCTCGCGCGAGGCATTGACGTCGGTGTGCACGGCCTCCTTGATGGAGCGCATGCCGTCCTTGCCGACGCAGCGATAGTTGCCGGTGAGCAGCATCGCCCACTTGGCGAGCGGCACGAAAATGCTGTCGTGCACCTTGAGCTTCACGGGAAGCTCGAACGGGCCGTCGCCGACGTCGACCCGCGCGCCCTCGATGTCGGCCTGCAGCTGGCGGAGGATCGAGGTGTGCGCGTCGGACTGGAAGCGCGCCGCCTTGAAGTTCGTCGGCAGGCTCACCTGCAGCACGTTGACCGGCTCCTCGGGCGGGCGGAAGGCCTGCGGATCGGGGCTGCAGAGCGTCATGGTGGTGGGATCAAAGGGCTTCCACACGCTCGCGTCGGCGAAGCAGGGCTCGAGGCTCGCGAGCGAGAGCCCCGGGATTCGGGCGAGATACGGGAGAGGCGGCATGTTCATGATGGACATGCACGGCACTTTGGACTTGGCGATCCGCTCCATCAGCTCGCGCACGCCGGGCGAGCGGTACTGCGGCTCCTGCATGCCGAGGCAGACGAGATCATAGGTGCTCGGGTCGACACCGGCCGGGCCGCCGGCCGAAAGCCTTCCGGTGAGCTTCTGCGTGTTGATCTCGACGAGGCCATCGCGGCCCTTCACCGGGATGCGCACGCGCGCGCCATGCTTGTTGATGAGGTCGGCCTCGGCAGGGAGGCAGATCAGGTGCGCGGAGTGTCCGCCGAGCAGGAGCAGCGACCCGTAGGACGCGCCGAGCATCAGGATGTTGTACTTCTTCATGCGCCATCTGCTCCAGCTGAGGTCCAAGTCGTGGATGGACGATGCTAGTCCCGAAGGGGCCGGTGACGCAAACGCCAATGCTCGTTTGCATGCCTCGATCCGCCGCTCACCCTCGCGGCACGATCCGGTCCACGCGGAGCCGGTGGCGGTCGTCCGTCAGGAGGCGGACCGCACCGAGACCGGTGAGCAAGGCTGCAAGCGCGGTCGCGCCCGAGATCAGGAACATGATGAGCAGCTGATAGGCCGCGGCGTCCACGGGGTCGATGCCGGCGAGAATCTGGCCGGTCATCATGCCGGGCAAGGTCACGAGGCC
>DAORNH010000203.1:7924-8166 GCA_035440865.1 Hyphomicrobiaceae bacterium
ATCGGCATCAACGCCGTCCTGAGCGCGCGCTTCAGTGCGCCATCGAGCGCCTCGAAGCGCGTTGCACCGAGCGCCAGCCGTGCCTCGATCTGCGGACGCTCGCGCCGTGCCGCGTCCGTCAGCGTCTCGAGCACGAGGCTGACGCTCGTCAGCGCATTGCCGAGGATCATACCGAGGATCGGCAGCAAGTACCGCGGCGACCACCAGGGCGTCGCGCCGATCACGACGCCGACGGCGTAGCC
>DAORNH010000204.1:0-8157 GCA_035440865.1 Hyphomicrobiaceae bacterium
CCGCCCAAAGGTCGCTCGGCCGCAACAGCTGCGGTGGTTCCCCCTGCTGTCGCGGCCCCGGGTGCCGGACCAGATGCGGAACGCGCGGCCACTTTCAAGTCGCGCGGCGACAAGTCGATGAAAGTCGGCGGAATTGCCGAGGCGCGGTCGTTCTATGAGAGGGCGGCAGAGCTCGGCAGTGCGGACGCAGCCTTCATGCTCGCCCAGACCTACGATCCGCGCGAGCTGAAGCGCCTCGGTGCCGTCGGCACGGCGGCCGACATTGCGCTGGCCCGCACATGGTACGAGCGCGCCGCGGCACTTGGTCATCGCGATGGCGCGGCCAGGGCCGCACGGCTCAACGTTCGCTGATCACGAAAGCTTCGCCCACGCCGACGTGAAGAACTCCGGACCGCCGAAGTTGCCAGACTTCAGCGCAAGCGCGAGAGGGACCGAGCTACCGCGGCTCGTCGTCCACGGCACGCCCGGATCAATCTCGGGTCCGATCTCGAGCGCCGTGACACCGAGCCCGTTCACCACTGCGCCCGAGGTCTCGCCGCCGGCCACGACGATGCGCGAGAACCCATCGCCGACGAGCGCGCGCGCGACTGTTGCGAGCTCGCGCTCGACGAGCGCTCCCGCGGCCTCCCGTCCGAGCTTCTCCTGCACGGACTTGACAGAGGCCGGATCCGCGCTCGAGTAGACGAGCACGGGGCGGTCAGCGGGCTGTGACTTCGCCCAGCGAACGATGTCAGCACACATCGTGCGGCCTTCATGCAGGCCGAGCGGATCGACCTCGAATGCCGGAATACCAGCCGCCTTGGCGGCCTTCACCTGGCCGCGCGTCGCTTCCGAACAACTGCCGGCGACAATCAGCGCACGCCCGGCCGGAGCCTTCATCGTCGTCGGCGCCGATTTGCTCGTCATGAGACCCGCCGCGATGAAGTTGGCCGGCAATCCGAGTGCCACGCCCGAGCCGCCCGTGATCAGCGCCATCTTTGCCGCCGCTGCGCCCATGTCGACGAGATGCTTATCCGTGATGGCATCGACGATGACGTAGCGCTCGCCCCGCGAACGCGCCGCCGAAAAGGCATCCGCGATCGCCCTCGGCCCCTTCTCGACCACGGAGAACGGCACCAAACCGACCTTGCCGCGTGTCTGTCGCTGGAGGACGCGGACGAGACTCGAGTCGCGCATCGGCGTCAGGGGGTGGTCCTTCATCGGGCTCTCGGCAAGCGGCACCTCGCCGACGAACAGATTGCCGAGATAGACTGTCCGCTTGTTGGTCGGGAATGCCGGGCAGGCGATGGCAAGGTCGCCTCCGACCCGCTCCAGCAGCGCGTCCGCCACCGGACCGATGTTGCCGCGATCGGTCGAATCGAAGGTCGAGCAGTACTTGAAGAACAGCTGCCTCGCCCCGCGCGCGAGCAGCGCGTCCGCGCTGGCGAGCGAGAGCCGCACCGCCTCCTCAACCGGGCAGGTGCGCGTCTTCAGGGCGACGACGACGGCGTCATAGCCCTCGAGCGGTGTCGCTGGACCCGGCACGTCCATGATCTGCAGCGTGCGCATGCCGGCACGCGTCAGCATGAGTGCGAGGTCCGTCGCGCCGGTGAGGTCGTCGGCAATGCATCCGAGCAGCATTTTGGCCTCTGTGAGGGATAGGCGTTCGCGGGTGGACTGCACGCTACATGGTCGATGGCCGCCAGGCCAGCCGCTGCCCTCGCACAGAGCGCTATTTGCGGAAGAGTTCGGTCTCGATCGTGACGATGATCTCGTCGGAGATCAGCGGCATGCCTCGCTTCATGCCCCACTCGCTCCTCAAGAGCCGCGCCGTCGCCGAGAATCCCGAGACCAGCTTCTCGCGATAGGCGGGATTGAGCTTCGCCAGCGGGTGCTCACCCGTGAAATTCCAGGTCACTTGCAGCGTGACGGGCTTGGTAGTGCCGAGGATCGTCAAGTCGCCTGTCACCTCTCCCGTGCGCTCGCCGGTCTTCTTCACAGCCGTGCTCTTGAAGGTGATGGCGGGAAACCGGCCAATATCGAAAAAATCCGCAGATTTCAGATGCTTGTCGAGCGCCGCGACTCCGGTCCAGATGCTGGACGGCCTGAGCGTGACGTCGACGTTCGACTTCTCGGGCTCAGCCGGATCGAACTCGAGTGTACCCTCATGATCGAGGAGGCGCCCAGCCTGCCGTGAGAGGCCCAAGTGATTCCACGAGAACGTAATGCTCGTGTGGTCCCGGTCGAAGACGTAGGGCGCAGCATTGGCACGACCTGCTGGCGCAATCGCGACGATCATCAGCGCCAAGAGCAATCGCCAGCAGCGCCCGGTCGCGTGGTTCCGCTGCTGGCATCCTGTCGTCTGCCGGCGCATCATGGCCATTATGCTTCCTCTCCGGAACAAGCCGATCACAGACCACTCGAAAGCGCATGGTGCCGGCAGCAATAAGGCACCCTACCGCATCAGCTCGCGCATGGCTTCGTCGAGGCCGCGCAGCGTCAGCGGATACATGCGGTTGCCCATCAGCTGCTTCATGAGCTTGATGGAGGGCGTCCAGTCCCAGTGCTGCTCGGGCACCGGATTGAGCCAGACCGCGTGCTCGTAGATGTCGGTGACCCGGCTCATCCAGGCCTGGCCGGGCTCCTCGTTCATGTGCTCGACGGAGCCGCCCGGCACCGTGATCTCGTATGGGCTCATCGAGGCATCACCGACGAATACGACCTTGTAGTCGGCCGGGTACTTGTGCAGCACATCCCAGGTCGGCTTCCGGTCCGTCCACCGCCGGGCGTTCTCCTTCCAGACGAATTCGTAAAGGCAGTTGTGGAAGTAGAAGTGCTCCATGTGCTTGAACTCAGCCCGGGCCGCCGAGAAGAGTTCCTCGGCGAGCTTCACGTGCCAGTCCATCGAGCCGCCGATGTCGAAGAACATCAGCACTTTCACGGTGTTGCGCCGCTCCGGCCGCAGAATGATATCGAGATAGCCCTTGCTCGCCGTGCCGCGGATCGTGCCGTCGAGGTCGAGCTCTTCATGCGCACCCTCGCGCGCGAACTTGCGCAGCCGCCGCATGGCGACCTTGATGTTGCGCGTGCCGAGCTCAACGCTATCGTCGAGGTCCTTGTATTCGCGCTTGTCCCACACCTTCATCGCCCGGAAGTTGCGGTTCTCCTTCTGGCCGATGCGCACGCCGGCCGGATTGTAGCCCTCGGCGCCGTAGGGCGACGTTCCCTGCGTGCCGATCCACTTCTTGCCGCCCTGGTGGCGGCCCTTCTGCTCGGCGAGGCGCTTCTTCAGCTCTTCCATGATCTTTTCCCAGCCGCCGAGCGCCTCGATCTTCTTCTTCTCCTCCTCGGTGAGGTAGAGCGAGGCGACGGCGCGCAGCCATTCCTCCGGGATCCTGGCCTCGGCGGCGTCGCTCATCAGCTCGAGGCCCTTGAAGACGTGGCCGAAGACCTGGTCGAACTTGTCGAGGTGGCGCTCGTCCTTCACGAGCGTGGCGCGGGAGAGATAGTAGAAATCTTCGACGCGTCGATCGGCGAGGTCGGCCTCGAGCGCCTCCATGAGCGTCAGGTACTCGCGCAGCGTCACGGGGACCTTGGCGGCCTTGAGCTCGAGGAAGAAGGAGGTGAACATCGGGCGGTCCCAGCAGGCGGTGGCGGCATCTCCTGACGGCCAGTTGGTGCGAGAGGCCGGGCTGCGTCAAGTCGGAACGCGACGATTGCATTGCCGCGCGGCTCTGTGGTGTGGTGAGCGCAGACCAGCCCTGAAGGAATAGCGACCATGGCCCTCTCGCTCGACGGAACCCTGCTACTCGCCGGCGCCGGCAACATGGGCGGCGCGCTGCTGGCGGGCTGGCTCGAGCAGGGACTGGCGCCCTCCCGGATCATCGTACAGGATCCCTCGCCGCCGCCACGCATGACGGAGCTGCTGGCGAAGCATCGCATTCGCACCGAGGCCAGCATTGACCGGATCGATGTGCCACCCGCGGTAATGCTGGTCGCCGTGAAGCCGCAGATCATGGATGAGGTGTTTCCAAAGCTCGCCAAGCTGGCCGGGCCTGCAACGGTCGTGCTCTCGGTTGCTGCTGGCAAGACGATCGCCGGCTTCGAGCGCCACCTGGCCCCGGGCGCCGCCGTCGTCCGCTCGATCCCGAATACGCCGGCCTCGGTCGGGCGCGGGATCACGGTCGCTGCCGCCAACGCGAATGTGACGGCCGCGCAGAAGGCGGCCTGCCAGAAGCTTCTCGAGAGTGTCGGCGCCGTCGCCTGGGTCGACGATGAGGCGCTCATCGATCCTGTGACCGCGGTCTCGGGCTCGGGCCCCGCCTATGTCTTCTACCTCTGTGAGACGCTCGCCAAGGCCGGCGTCGCAGCCGGCCTCGAGCCAGGTCTCGCGCTTCAACTCGCACGCTGGACAGTCGCTGGAGCCGGCGAGCTGCTGCATCGTTCTGACCTCACGCCCGACGTCCTTCGCCAGAACGTGACGTCGCCGAACGGCACGACGTTCGCGGCCCTCCAGGTCCTGATGGGCGAGAAGGGCATTCAGCCCGTCATGACAGAGGCCGTGGCGGCCGCGACAAAGCGCTCGCGAGAGCTTGCGAAGTAATTCCGACGAGAGAAGATCGGTCAGCATGACTTTTGCTGCACCGCAGCATCAATTGCTGCGGGCAACCTGCTGACCACGCCTAAAGTCGAAGTGTTGATCTCCGTCAAACTCCCCTAGCATTCCACCGGGGGGGCTACAGGCGTCGCTCGTCGTTCTGCTCCTTCACAACAATGAAAAATGACTGCTTCGCGACCAGGGCGCGAAGGGACGCAATCAGCCGGCACTCCGGCCCCAAAGGAGCAGGTAATGGCAGAAAAAGGCGATCGGTACTGGGCACGCACCAGTACGCTCATGTGGATCATGTTGATCCTGTGGCTCTTCTTCTCGTTTGGCGTCCACATGTTCGTGGACAAGCTCAACGCATTTTCATTTCTGGGCTTCCCGCTTGGGTTCTACATGGCCGCCCAAGGCTCGCTCATCGCATTCGTCGTGATGCTGTTCGTCTTCGCCAAGAGGCAGGAGACGATCGACACCGAGGAAGGCGAGGCCGAGGACGCCTGAGGAGATTTGAGACATGGCAGCCCAAACAGCATCCGGAAAGCGCGGCTTTCTCGAGAATCTCGGCAAGATCTATGGCCTCTATACGGGCGGATTCTTTGCCTTCGTCATCGTGCTCGCAGTTCTCGAGCAGATGGGCCTCGATCGCAGGTTTATCGGCTACGGCTTCGTCTTCCTGACACTCGCCGTCTACGCCGTTATCGGCATTCTGTCGCGCACGATGGAAGCCGGTGAATATTACGTCGCCGGTCGAACAGTGCCGGCCTTCTACAACGGCATGGCGACGGGCTCCGACTGGATGTCGGCGGCCTCGTTCATCGGCATGGCCGGCAACCTGTACCTCCAGGGTTACGACGGCTTGGCCTTCGTTCTCGGCTGGACGGGTGGCTACGTGCTGGTGGCGATCCTGATCGCGCCATTCCTCCGGAAGTTCGGCGCCTACACCGTGCCTGACTTCTTCTCGGAGCGTTACGGCGGCGGCCTCGCCCGCTTCCTCGCCGTGATCGTGCTGATCGTCTGCTCCTTCACGTATGTGGTGGCGCAGATCCGCGGTACGGGCCTGATCGCCCAGCAGTTCCTCGACATGGACTATAATGTCGCGGTCTATGTCGGCCTCGGTGGCATCCTGCTCTGCTCGATGCTCGGCGGCATGAAGGCGGTTACCTGGACACAGGTTGCTCAGTATATCGTGCTGATCATCGCCTATCTGACGCCGGTCATCATCCTGTCGGCGAAGAAGTTCAACATCCCCGTACCGCAGATCACGTATGGCTCTGCGATCCAGCAGATCACCGAGCTTGAGCAGAGCATGCTCAAGGCCGGCCTCGCGGACCCCAAGGTGTTGAAGCCTCACGCGACACCATTCCTGGTGCGCGATGCGATGAACTACTTCCTGCTGATCCTCTGCCTGATGGTCGGTACGGCGTCGCTGCCGCACATCCTGATGCGCTACTTCACGACCCCATCCGTGAGGGACGCGCGTCGGTCGGTCGCCTGGTCGCTGTTCTTCATCTTCCTCCTCTACTTCACGGCCCCGGCCTACGCCGCGTTCGCAAAGCTCGAGGTCTACACCCTCATCAACAAGAAGGTGGCGATCGCCGATCTCGCGAAGGAGGCGAACTGGCTGTTCACCTACGGCAAGTACGGCCTCGTGAAGATCTGCGGCGCCAATGCAACGGGTGTGGACGCTGTCGTGGCGGCCTGCCAGAAGATCGCCGGGCACGGCGGTTTCCTGAGGCACCAGGATCTCGCCATCCATGCCGACTCGATCGTGCTTTCGACGCCAGAGATCGCGAAGCTGCCCTACGTCATCACCGGCCTCGTCGCCGCCGGCGGTCTTGCCGCCGCGTTGTCGACAGCTGATGGCTTGCTGCTCGCAATCGCCAACGCGCTCAGCCACGATCTCTACTACAAGCTGATCGCGCCAAACTCCTCGACCGCGACCCGGCTCATCCTATCGCGCATCCTGCTGCTCGTCGTGGCGGTGATCGCGGCCTGGTGCGCCACGTGGTTCCCGCCGGACATCCTGATCCTCGTGTCCTGGGCATTCAGCCTTGCGGCTGCCGGATTGTTCCCGGCATTGGTGCTCGGCGTGTGGTGGAAGGGTGCAACGACGACGGGCGCCGTGCTCGGCATGGCGGCCGGGTTCCTCGTCACCGGCGCGTACATGATCGGTACGCATTGGTACAAGTGGCCGCTGTGGTACGGGGTGTCGAACCTCTCGGCCGGCACCTTCGGTCTGATCGTCGGCTTTGCGACCATCATCATCGTCAGCCTCTGCACCAAGAAGCCATCTGCCGAGGTCCAAGCCATGATCGATGCGACGCGCCGTCCGCGCGGCGACGCGATCATCAAGGACAAGGACGCCGCCATAGCTGCGCACTGAGCAGCCGGGCGAGCCACGACAGGAAAGGGCGGAGCTTGCGCTCCGCCCTTTTCTCATAACAGTCTCGATATGCGACACGGCCGCGTCTGAGGTGAATCTGCTCATGTCCCCATCTGAAAGCCTCATCCAGCACTGGTACTTCCATCTGCCGAACCTGGCGCTCGCCGCGCTGATGTACACGTTGATTGCGGCCTATCTCATAGCGATGTTCTTCAAGCCGGATTCGGAAGCCGTCATCCTGCGCGTCTTCAACAGCATCGCCAATCCGTTCTTGAAGCTCGTGCGAACCGCGACTCCGGCCATCGTGCCCGACGGTCTGATGATCGTGTTCGCGATCGTCTGGCTGATGGCGCTTCGCATGTTCTGGTTTCTCACCTGCCTTGCCGCCGGCATGCGGCTCCAGATCGGAGGCTAGTCCGTGAGCGATGATATGGACTCGCGCGAACTCACCATGCAGCGCGACATTCTCATGGTCGCGACCGCGGGTGCCTCACTCCTGAACGGCCAGGCGTTCTCGCCGGTCTTCGATCCTGTCTTCTTCCTTCTGAAGCCGTTCCTCGCAGCGGCCTTCTACTCGCTGCCGATGGTGGCATTCTACTTGACCTCGATCTTCATCTCGCTCGTCACCCTCATGATCGCCGGAATTCCTGCGGCGCTCTACGAGCGCGCGAAGGGCCTCAAGGAGAGCTCGCCGATCTCGCTCGGCATCTGGCTTGCCGCGACGATTGCGCTCGTCAGCTTGCCGTACCTCATGCGCGCCTGATCCTGGAGGCGCCGACCGCGCGGCGTCGTTTGCGCTTGACGCCGCCGGTCCTTCCCCGCACACCTGCGGCCCGTCGACGGATCAAGCACGGGAAGCGCCCATGACAGCGATGCACGGCCTCACGGCAATGGTGAAGGGCGAGATCCTTTCGCCTTTCACGCGGGTGCGCCGCCTGCTCGACGGCATCCCTGCCGGTCACGCCAAACCCATCGAGATGACTGCGGGCGATCCCAAGGAGACGATGCCGGGTTTCGTCGTCGACCGGATCGCGGAGGCAAAGCAGCTGCTCGGCACCTATCCACATATCCGTGGCTCAGACGAGCTTCGCAAAACCATCGCCAGCTGGATCGAGCGCCGCTACGGCCTCGCCGGCAAGATTGATCCCGTCCGCGAGGTGCATCCCGTCAACGGCTCGCGCGAGGGCCTCTT
>DAORNH010000205.1:0-3706 GCA_035440865.1 Hyphomicrobiaceae bacterium
CACCACCCCCTCCTCCCGCCCTTGAGCGTTGAATGGGTTGGGGTGGGGGCGGTCCGGGCGCGGATCATCCCGTGTTCATCGCCCCGAGACCGGCATGCGCGACCGCCAGCGAAGGACGAATTGGGGGATGCGAGCGCCGCGTGTGTGACGTTCTGGTGCGTTGTCAATCTTGCCCCAGCTCGCCCCTCGCCGCCGGCTGCCGCGGATCCGATCCTGGACGCGAACAGCCGCGGCACGCGCAGACTCAGTGCCTCTCGTGACCCGCTGTACCGAGCGAGCTACGCGACCAGGTCTCGGGGCGTTTCAGGAAATCGGCGAGCGTCTTGCCGCGCTCGGCCCGGAAGCGCTCGGCCGTGACCGCAAAGCGCTCGATCCGATCGAGGCGGAAGGTGCGGAAATCGGTGCGCAGCTCGCACCACGCCGCCAGCAGCCAGACCGGCCCGAAAAAGGCGAGCGACAGCGGGCGGACAGTGCGCTCGCTCGTCTGGCGCAGGACGTCGGTGTAGCCGAAGCGGACCTTCTGATGATTGCGGATGGCGCGGCGCAGATCAGCAAGATCGCACTTGATGGGATCGACGCCGCTCGAGGAGGGCGCGAGCAGCGCGGTATTTGCCATGTAGCCACGAAGCCGCTCCGGGATCACGGCCTCGATCTTGGCAATCGCGTCGGTCGCGGCCAGTGCGAGCTCGGAATCGGCCCAGGCCTCCACCATGCGCGCGCCGAGGACGAGCGCCTCGATCTCCTGCTCCTTGAACATCAGTGGCGGCAGGTCGAACCCGGCCTTGAGGACGTAGCCGACGCCGGCCTCGCCCTCGATCGGCACGCCGCTCGCCATCAGATCCTGGATGTCGCGGTAGATCGTGCGCTCCGAGACCTCGAGCGCCTCGGCAAGCTCGCGCGCGCGCACCGTCGGCTTCCGGCGCATGAGCTGGATGATCTCGAACAGGCGATCGGCACGCCGCATGGGCTCCTCCTCGGCGGTGAGCCCGTCCTCTATAGCAGGTCTCCTGACAGCACGTTGTCAGGAGGCTCGGCGGCGCGCCACGGACGGCGATCAGAGTTCGAAGAAGGGCTTTGCCGAGAAGCCGCTGGCCGTCGCGTCCCGGCCCTCGAAGCCGCGGCAGTTGGCGGCAAGCAGCGTCGCCCCGATTCGGTAGGTGCGACGGATGTGCGTGTGTCCGTGCACCCAGACGGGCACGTGTGTGATACGCTCGATCAGGTGATCGAGGTCGCTCGCATATGCGCCGTCGAGCCCGTTGCCGCTATGGCGCGGATTGAGCCCGGAGGGGCTCGGCGGATGATGCGAGACGATCACTGTCATCGCACCGGAGGCATCGTCGAGATGGCGTTGCAGCGTCCTCAGTGCGCGCCGGTGCGCCTCGAGCGCATCCTCGGGCCTGAAGCGGGCGAGCTCGGTGCGACCGTCATCGTGCGTGACCCTGCGCTTCACGAAGAAGTACTCGCCCATGCGACGCCGGACGCGGTCGAGCGCCGCAGGGCTGCCATCCTCGAAGCTCGACCAGAGCGTCGTGCCGAAAAACTGGACGCCGCCGATCAGGGCGGCCTCGTCGTCGAGCACCGTGACGCCGGGAAACGCGCGGCGCAGGAGCGGCACCGTATCCTCGAACACGCCGTCGTAGTGCTCGTGGTTGCCGGCGACGAGAAGGACATGCGCAAAGCTCCGCGTCGCGCGCTCGATGAAGTCGAAGACGCGGCCTCGCTGCGCGATGCTGTAGGGGTCGGCGCGAGCCGGATCGAGGCCGCGGGCGTGGCAGAGGTCGCCGGCGATGATGAGGACATCGCCGCGCGGCAGGGCGCCACGGAACGGGGCCGCCTCGAGATGGAGATCGCTC
The DNA here is from genome assembly GCA_035440865.1 of Hyphomicrobiaceae bacterium. Taxonomy (GTDB): domain Bacteria; phylum Pseudomonadota; class Alphaproteobacteria; order Rhizobiales; family Hyphomicrobiaceae; genus DAORNH01. The sequence goes on from DAORNH010000205.1 coordinate 1,854, forward strand.
ATGTAGTGGCAGCGCATCGGGCTCTCGCGAATCGGATGGGGTCCGACTATGGCGAAACGGCGCGCAGCTGTCGGTTAAGCGGCGTTAAGGACTGCGATCGCTCCCGCCGCCCCGATGATCCAGACGCCGGCATGCCCTGCCGCAACGAGGTTCAGCGCCGCTGCTGTGGCAGCGACTGGCTCCGGCTCTTCTCCGCATCAAGACCGGCCGATCGCGAAGAGAGCAGCTCGCGCGTGGGCTCGTCCGCCGGAAAGAACAGCTCGATGCGGAGCTCGGCAAGGGCGATGTCCTCGGCCGAGCCGAACTGGGCAATCGTCGACAGGAGCGCCAGCCTCAGATCTCCGACGGCGATCCGCGTCGTCAGGAATGGCGGCAGGGGATTGCTCGCCGGGATTGGATCGCCGGCCTCGGCTGCGAGGCGGAGCGCTGCCCCATCGAGGACAGAATCGCCACCGCTGGCCCGGCTTTCGGTCTTGAGCCGAGCGAGCAGGTGCGCCGCGACCTCCTGCCAGTTCTCGATCGCATCTCGGAGCGGCCCGGGTGTCATGAAGGTCTCGATGAGGCACGTCGACGTCGCGATGCCGAGCGGGCCGAACATGGCCGCCGCCGGCGCATTGAGCGCTGCAATGACCCAATGGCGGGTCAGCGCGATCGCCGGAAAAGGCGCATGCCGCTCGAGCATCCAGTCGACGGCCTGGCGGATCGGCAGCATGTCTGCCGCGCCAAGATCGCGCGCCGCATACGCGCTCGCGAATCCGGCCGCCTCGAGGAGCCCGTTGCGGTCGCGCCTGGGAATGTCCAGCGCGTCGCTCAGGCGCAAGATCATGCCACGCGTCGGTCGGGCTCTCCCCGTCTCGATGAAGGCGATGTGGCGGGCGGAAACGTCGGCCGCGACCGAGAGCCCGAGCTGACTCAGGCCGCGACGGCGGCGCCAATCCTTGAGCAGAACTGCGAACGACATGGAGAGCCTCCCCCTTCGGCACGCCCCATTTGAACCGAACGAGCACCGGATTTCACTTACCCGCAAGGTAATTGGATCATGTCGCCAGGCGCGCTTCTCTCTGTCCATCGACGACGTCCACGCCGGAGAGACACGATGACGTCCAATACCCTCGAAATCCCCTTGAAAGCTGCAGCCGCCCTGACCGGCGCCTTCGGCATCATCATCGCACTCGCCGCCTATCCCGCGACAAGCGCGCCTGCACGTATGCTCGTTGACCTGGTTTTCTGGCCGCTCGACGGCGCGCCGGACCTCGCGGCGCCGGCTGCTCGTCTCCTTGCAGCCATTGCCGGCGGCGTGCTGGTCGGCTGGGCCGTGACACTGTGGCTGCTGGTCGCGAGCCTGTCGGCGAAGCGACCGGATGTCGTCGGCTCGATCGTGAAAGCCGGCATCGGCTCTTGGTTCCTTGTTGACAGCGCCGGCTCGATCGCTGCGGGCGCTCCGATCAACGCGTTCCTCAATATTGGCTTTCTCGTGGCCTTCCTGCTGCCGGTCCGGCTCGCCCGCTCGGCGGGGCCTTTGGCGGCGCGTCACGACTGAATGGGATGGCGGCCAGAAGGACTGGAGTGTACCGCTCAGGCGAGCGCACATGCCATTCGAAGCTCGGTGCGCCGGCTGCCCCAGATCTCGTGTGTCTTCTCTTCGACGACTGTGAAGCCATGACGGCGATAGAGCGCGATCGCGGCTCCGAGCTCCGCAAAGGTCCAGAGCGTCACGCTCGTGCAGCCGATCGCTCGGGCGTAGCCAAGCGCCGTCGCAATCATCAGCGCGCCGGCGCCCTGGCCCCGCGCCTCCGGCGCGAGCAGGAACCACCTGAGCTGACAGACATGTGCGTCGCCGGTTGCAACAAGCG
>DAORNH010000205.1:3716-8146 GCA_035440865.1 Hyphomicrobiaceae bacterium
CATCGAGCCGACAAACGCGCCGCCGAGCTCCGCTATCCACAGCCGTCCGCTGGTCGGCTGGCCGAGCACGAAGTCGGCGAGTGGCTTTGCGACATAGGGCTCGAACGTCGCATCGAGGCCGTACTCGCGCGCATAGATGAGCCCATGCTGGGTGATGATGTGCCCGATGTCGCCGGGTTTCAGCTCGTGGCGGAGCGTGACCGGTGGATCCTGGCGCGGTGGAGTCACTTGGGCGGGGCCTTCACGGCGGCCGTCTCGCCAACGAGCGCGAACTGCAGGAGGATGGCGCGCTGGAACCACGACCTGAAATTGTCGTCGGAGATCAAGGTGAGCACGGTCTCGCCGTTGGGTCCGTTGTGCACGGCAAGCCCCTCGAGATTGTCGATCTCCTGGCCCATGTCCGCTTCCAGCAGGATCGTGCCCTGCATGAGGCCACCGGCTCGGATCTCGGCAGACGTGAACTGGCGCAAGCGCGATCGAACGCCCGAGAGCACCTCGCTCCAGCGGAAGCGGCGCTCGAGCACCAGCAGGCTGCCATCGGCGAGCCCTACACAGTCGACCAGATCGAAGCCGCCGATGTTGCGGATGCTGAGTCCGGTCCAGGCTGCGCCCGACTGGAGCCAGCCCACATGCTCACCGGTCGACGACGGATAGCGCTCTGAAAGCGCGACGAGGGCGCCGCGCTGCGGCCCGCCGGAGAGGACGCAAATCGCTTCGAGCCCCTTGTTGGCCGACATGCGCCGCATCTCGGGCGGCAGCGCGATGTAGCCAAGCGGCGCGCCGAGGCCATCGATCGAGATCGGGAAGCGGCCGATCCGGTGCGTGCGCTCGAAACTGATCAGGACGAGGCCTTTGGCAAGCGAGCCCTCCGCGACGACGACCGCCTCGGCATCGCGGTCGCGGCTCCGCGAGAGTGACTTACCCTTGATGCCGAGGATCGGGCCGATGCGCGTTCCCGTGAGCGCCTTCGGCCTGCTGCCTTCGTAGCTGATCTCGCCGGTGAGCCAGCTGCCGGCATCCGAGATGGCGAGGAAGCGCCGCCCATCACCTTCGACGACGAGGCCGGACCAGCCGCCGAAGCCCGCATGAGACGAGGTGAGGACGAGGCCTCCTCGATACTCGAGGCGTCCGAACCGCTTCTGGCCGGGGCGTGACCGATCGAAATCGACGATCTGGCTCGCCTTGATCTCGATCGGCTCGGCTGCCGTTCGCGACGGGTCGGGCTTCGGATCGGCGAGCGCGGTCGCGATGGCCGCACAGACCACCAGGGCCGCGATGGCGCCGAAGGTCGTGAGGAGGCGTCTCGGTCTAGATCCTGTTGCGCCGCTCGCGTCCATCTCGACCTGCCGAAAGAGCCCAGTTCATCAGACGCCCGAAAAGAACGCCGGAACCATCGCCGAATGATTGCGGCTCCGCGATGGCGAATGAATGCGCCGCTGACCGTGCGCAGCTGCACGTGTCGGGGCTGCGGCGGATTGGCGCCGCGGGTCCTCGGCGACGGTGGCCGAGGAACACGCCCGCCGGCTCAGCCCGCCTTCCGCCCACCGCCTCGACCGTGACCCATTGCCATCGCCGTCTCGTCGAAAAGCTCGACGAGCTGATCCGTCATGGCGCCGGCGAGCTCGGAGGGGTCGGTGATCGTCACGGCGCGCTTGTAGTAACGCGTCACGTCGTGGCCGATGCCGATGGCGATCAGCTCGACGGGCGACTTGTTCTCGATCTCGGCGATCACTTGGCGCAGGTGCGTCTCGAGGTAGCTCCCCGAGTTCACCGAAAGGGTCGAATCGTCGACCGGCGCGCCATCCGAGATCATCATCAGGATGCGCCGCTGCTCGGGCCTGCCGAGCAGCCGCTTGTGCGCCCAGGCAAGAGCCTCGCCGTCGATGTTCTCCTTGAGGAGCCCCTCGCGCATCATAAGCGCAAGGTTGCGCTTGGCGCGCCGCCAGGGCGCGTCCGCCGTCTTGTAGACGATGTGGCGGAGGTCGTTGAGGCGGCCAGGGTTCGGCGGCTTGCCTGCAGCGAGCCAGGCCTCTCGGGATTGCCCGCCCTTCCAGGCGCGCGTCGTGAAGCCGAGGATCTCGACCTTGACGCCGCAGCGCTCGAGCGTGCGCGCGAGGATGTCGGCGCAGCAGGCCGCGACCATGATTGGCCGCCCGCGCATCGAGCCCGAGTTGTCGAGCAGCAGAGTCACGACGGTATCGCGGAAGTTCGTATCCCGCTCGCGCTTGAACGAGAGCGGAAACATCGGGTCCATGATAATGCGCGTGAGACGCGCAACGTCGAGCATGCCCTCCTCGAGATCGAAGTCCCAGGCTCGGTTCTGCTGGGCGAGGAGCTTCCTCTGCAGCTTGTTGGCGAGGCGTGCCACCGCGCTCGCGAGGTTGCGCAGCTCCTTGTCGAGGAACGAGCGTAACCGCTCGAGCTCGTCGGGCGTCGAAAGCTCCTCGGCGCCGATCTCCTCGTCGAAGGTCTTGTTGAAGACGCGGTAGCCGAAGCGCTCCGGATCATCGAGGACGCTTGTATTGGGCCGCCAGGGCTCGCGCGTCTCGGCATCCTCGTCGCCCTCGGCGTCGGCGTCGAAGTCCTCGCTGTCCGCGGCGTCGGCGGCGTCCGTCGTGTCGCCTTCCTGGCCTTCTGCCTCCATCTCCTGAGGCTGGTCGTCGCCCTCGCTGCTGTCCTGGCTTTCCGGCGCCTCGGCATCGCCCCCGTCCGCGTCCTCCTGGTTCTCGTCCTCGCCGTCCTGCTTCTCGCCGTCGGCGAGCTCATCGGAAAGCTCGAGCTGGCGGAGCATGTCACGCGTGAGACGGGCAAAGCCAGACTGGTTCTCGGCGAGGCTCTGCAGGCGGCTGAGCGTTTCGGCACACTTCTCCTCGATCAGCGGGCGCCAGAGATCGACAAGCGCCTTGGCGGTCGAGGGTGGCGGCATGCCGGTCAGCCGCTCGCGCACGAGCAGGCTCAGCGCATCTTCAACCGGCGCATCGGCACGGTCCGTCACATCGGCGAAGCGGCCGTGGCTGTATTGGTCCTCGACCTTCGCCGTGAGGTTGCTCGCCATGCCGGACATGCGGGTCGCCCCGATCGCCTCGACGCGTGCGCGCTCGACGGCCTCGAATACGGCGCGCGCGGGCCCTGCCTCGGGGGCGAGGCGCTTGTGCACCTTGGCATCGTGCATCGCGGCTGTGAGCGAAAGGCTGTCGGCCCAGCCGCGGATGACCGCGATCTCGCGAGGCGATGGCACCCGCGAAGGCTCGGGAAGCTGCATCGCCTTCCCATCGAGCTCTGGCTTGCCGGGCGCGTACGTCACCTGCATCTCGTCGTCGCCCGAAATGGCGCGACAGGTGAGCCCCAGCACGCGCTTGAACGGCTCGGTTGGGGATTCCTTGTTCTTCTTGGGTGGGCTGGCCATTGTCGCTCGCTGCGGTACGCGTCCAGGCTCGGAAGAATGGTATCAGGGCATCATTCGGTTCTGCTTGGGAGAGTTTCCTCTGCGAGAATCGACTGCACAACGCAGGACAACTCACTTCGTCTTCACGTCGAGGCAGATCTTGGCTTCCTCGGTGCCGTACAGGATGCCGTTGAAGAAGGTCAGCCGGACGAGGTGCAGGGGGCCGCACTCGCCTGGCCAGACGTAGACGTCGCGCTTCAGGTCCGGAGCGAGCTGCTCGCCCTTTTCCAATCGGCTCTCGCAGCCGAGCACCTTCAAGACTTCGGCGAGCTTGGTTTTGAGCTTCAAGGCCGCGTACTGCTCACTCTTCACGATGCAGGCTGCGGCCGCCGGCATGATACTGGCACCGCCTGACGCCGCCGCGAGGGCAACCGCGACGATCGTCGAGGTGAGCCGAACCCTCATGCCCGTCAGCTCAGCGCGACTTTGGCAGCGCTCTCCGGCAGTTCTTCGCCGAAGCAACGCTGGTAGAACTCGGCGACCAGCGGCCGCTCGAGCTCGTCGCACTTGTTGAGGAACGTCAGCCGGAAAGCGAAGCCGACGTCGCCGCCGAAGATCTCGGAGTTCTCGGCCCAGGTGAGCACCGTGCGCGGGCTCATCACGGTCGAGAGGTCGCCGTTGATGAAGGCCGCGCGCGTGAGATCGGCGACGCGCACCATGTTGTTGATCTGCTTCTTCTTCGCGTCGGACTTGGCGTACGTCTTCGCCTTGGCGAGCACGATGCCGACCTCCTGGTCGTGCGGCAGATAGTTGAGCGTCGTGACGATCGACCAGCGGTCCATCTGGCCCTGGTTGATCTGCTGCGTGCCGTGATAGAGGCCGGTCGTGTCGCCCAGGCCCACCGTGTTCGATGTGGCGAACAGGCGGAACGCCGGGTGCGGGCGGATCACGCGGCTCTGGTCCAGCAGGGTCAGGCGGCCGTGGCGCTCGAGCACGCGCTGGATCACGAACATCACGTCGGGGCGGCCGGCGTCGTATTCGTCGA
>DAORNH010000206.1:0-3813 GCA_035440865.1 Hyphomicrobiaceae bacterium
CGTCGCGGCTGCCGCGCGTGATCGGCCGCTCGGAGGCGTCGAGCAGCTCGAGCGTGACGTCGGAGGAGAGCTTGCTGATCTGGATTTCGATCACCGCCGTCGCGGTCGTGCGGAACTTGAAGACGTCGCCGCGATCCTCGGCGCCGACGCTTTCGTCGACCGTCACGACATCGGAGCTGATCGTGCCAAGGTCGCGCGCCGACTTCGCTGTGTCGCCAGCGGTATCAACGTTGCCGAGCGCGATGACCATCTTGTACATCGAGGCCGCGCGCTCGTCCTTGGCGAAGACGCGGATGTAGTATGTGCCCGGCGGCGCATTGGCGAACTCGATGCGCTCTGGCGCGTTGCCGGGATTGAGCGACTTGTCGATGAGCCGCTTCTCGCTGTCGAAGAGCTCGATGTTGGCGTCGCCTGTCAGCTCGAGGAGGCGAACGCTGATCGTGTCGACGCGGTCCGTTCGGAACTTCACGAAGTCGACGAGATCACCGGGGCCGACATAATCCGAGTAGTCGATCTGGCGGCCGGCGAGGAGACCCAAGTCGCGTGCCTCCTCGGCGCGGTTGCCGCAGCAGTCGTAGGCGTCGAAGTTCATGATGACGCGCCAGCGCGCAACCTTGCTCGGGTCGGCTGCAAAGACCTTCACGCGCACGTTGCCCGGCAGCAGTCCTTGCAGAACCTGCGCATCGATGCGGCCCGCCTTCACCGAGAAGATGCGCGGGCTCTCCCAGCTCTCGTGTTTCACCTCCATGATGGCGTCGGCGTCCTGCGCCTGCAGGCCCATACGCAGCGTGCCGAACTGGGTGACGGCGAACCGGAACCAGTCAGCCGGATCATCAGGGCCACCGACGCTGTCACTGAGCTCGATATTCTTCTTGATGGCGAGCGCGCCGATGTCCCGCGCAAGGCGGAGCGTGTTGCCGTAGGCGTCGGCGACAGCGCCACCGCCCCCTCCCCCGCCGCAGCAGGGGACGTAGGAGCCGCGGAACTCGTCGGCGATGCGCGTCGTCACTGTCCGGTCCTCGGGATCCTTGACCGGCGCGCCGATCATCAGGCGGATGCCGACCTCGGGCCGCTTGCGCTTGACGAACATGCCGGCGCTGGACCGGAACACGAATTGCGGCTCCTCCTCGCGATAGCTCACACGGAGGTCGCTCGCCGCGGTCCGGAAGTCACCGCCACGCAGGACGAAGCTGCCGATCGCGCCCGCGCCGTTGTCGAGCGTGAATGGCGTCCCCATCAGCTCGGCGACGTTGCCGAACATGTCGTAGACGGGCAGGTCGGAATGCGGTTTGCGCTTGCCGATCTCGTCGGGCTGCGACTTCTTCGTGCCGACGTTGGCGCGGGCCGCTATATCGTCGACGGGGAACGGCAGCGTCTGGGCGGCGCGCATGCCCTTGATGCCGCCACGAGCGACGAACTCCCATTCGGGCTCGCTCGGCAAGCGGAAGAAGCAAGCAGAACCGAGTTCCTTGCGCATCGCGGCGAGACAAGCGGCACCCTCCTTCGTCGTCAGGCACCAGGCGTTAAGCTGCGAGAGGAAGGCCCAATAGTCGTCGATTGCCAGGCCATGGATCGGCCGCGCCAGAAATCGCATGTCGGAGGCGAGCGTTGCGGCGGCTCCGGCATCCTTTGTCAGAATGTCGATGGAACTCGACTCTGCGAGAAGCTTGAGGCCCTTGCCGATGTCGCCGTCGCCGATAAGTGCCGCGTACTGGCCGATCGTCACCTCGTACTTGCCGACGAGGATGTAGCCGGCCCCGCTCTTGTCGAAGAAATTCGCGCCGATCCGCACTTGACGCGGGTGCTCGTGCGGGTTCGGGCTCTGTTTGTCGCCGCCGATCTCCATGATGCGGTCCGAGCCACCGTAGAAGCCGCGGCCGGGCACCGGCACCTTCGTGAAGGCGATCTTCCAGCCGCCCGGAAGCGGCAGAAGAACATCGCCAGGCGCGGGATGGGGATTGTAAGCGGCCTCCTGCTGAGCGAACGCCAGCGGCAGCGCCGCCCCCGTCACGATAAGGCCGGCGAGGGCTGCGACCCCGAGAGGCCGCTTCAGGAACGAGATCGTCGACGAGATGAGCGGCAGCATGAGGTGACCTCCAAACCTTATTCCTGGCGCAAAGCTTCTGCGGGATCAATCTGCAGCGTCCGATTGGCGGCGACGAGGCTTGCCAGCACCGCGATCGAGAGCGTCACGAGGCCGAAAATGCCGAGATGCGCGGTCGTCAACCGGCAGATGTTGCCCCTGACCGGCAGTCCCGAGGCATAGTACGTGTTGATGAGGCTCGAGAACATGAGGAAGAGGCCGAGCGCCAGCAGGAAGCCGAGGCCCGCCAGCATGCCGCTCTGGAGCACAGGGAGCGAGAAGATCGAGCCGCGCGAGAAGCCGAGGAGCCGCAGCAGCGAGAGCTGCCCCTTCTTTCGCTCGACGGAGGCATAGAAGCTCGCGATCAGCACGGCGGCGCCGCCGATCAGGGCCACGGCCGCGATGATGAGCGTCATCTGCGTCAGGTTCTGGTCGAGGCGCTGGAGCTGCTTGATTTCCTGGTCGCGCGCATGCACCGGATCGCCCTTGTCCTTCAGGTAGTCGACGATGTTGGGGACGTCGTCGATCGTGCGGCCGTAGGCGCGGTAGGAGCGCAGCGGTACGTCGGCCGGCACAAGGATCGAGAGGGCCGGATCGAACGACAAGGGCGTCGCGCGCGCGCGGATCAGCATGCCGGCGAGCGCCTGCGGAATGAGGATCGCATCGCCGTCGACGATGCCGTCGATGCCGACGATGATCGCGAGCGACTTCGTCGCGTCGGCCGCACTCGCCGGCTGGATGTTGAGGGTGAGCCGCCCCCCGACCTTCGCCTTCAGCGCCTCGGCGAGACCCTTCGGGATGAGCACGCGCTCGGCCTGCATGTAGGAGATGCCGGGCTTCCAGTCCTGCCACTTGCCCGCGTCGCCCTCGATGGGCTTCATCTCGAAGCGCTTCGGATCGAAGGGGCGGAGCGCCACCGGCGTCGCGACGCCCTCGAGCCGCGCCTCGAGCTTGGCGGCGCCGGCGATCACGCGAAACTTGCGGACAGAGAGACGTTGCAGCGTGTTGGAGAGTTGCTGGCCCGAGACGGGCTTCGACGTGTTGGTGAGGAGGATGATCTGCTCGGCCGCACCCGGAGCAAGGCCGGTCGCTGCCGTGAAGGCCTGCGGCTCGATCACCTTCGCCTCGGCAAAACCGCCTTTGATGCGCTCGTCGAGCAGTTCGACCTCCGTCATCGCCGTCTCGAGCACGACATAGACGGAATCGAACGACTGCTCCGGCGGCGCCGCGATGCCGATCCAGTTGCGCGCCGAGACCGTGATGCCGGTGCGAAAGCGCTCGATGTCGCGCACGACGTCGAGGACGGTATAGAGGCGGCGCTCGCCGTCAGCCTCGCCGCGCAGCACCGAGACGACCTTGAGCGTGAGGCTCTGCTGCTCGCGACGCCCCGAGGCGCTACGGAAGAAGACGAGCTTGATCTCGGCGCCCTCCTCGACGCCGAGGTCCTTCGCAGCGTTGAGCGTCAGCACGACCTCGGCCGGCCCGGGGATCTTCCCGGAATTCTCGACGATCAGCGGATCGCCGGGTCCCGTCGGCACCACCTCCATCGACTGGGCCTTCGCCTTGTCAGCGGGTTCCACGCGCACGCTCGTCTTGGAGGCCAAGAGGTCGGGCTGCACGAATACGACGTCGGCGCGCTTGGCGAGCTCTGCGAAGAACTCGTCCGGGCGGTGCTCGGCCTTGACAGGGATGACGAGGCGGTAGGCGGGATCCTGTATGAGCCGCTGGCG
>DAORNH010000206.1:3902-8123 GCA_035440865.1 Hyphomicrobiaceae bacterium
GAGCGAGAGCAGCGCCTCGTCGCGCAGGTCGCGCGCGCCGAGAAGCGCGGTGAGGCCCGTCCGGTTGGCGAGCGTATCGCCGTTCCCGGTCGCATCGCTCGCGGCAGGCGATGGCACGGAGGTTTTCGCAGTCGAGCCGGTCACGCAAATGCCCCCAGGCCAAACTTCAGCTGACGGGTGAAAGAACTCGGGTAAAGCTGCTCCAACGGGCCGTCGAGACGGCCTCCTCGTTGGCGCCGACTTCCGTCGAGAGCTCGATGATGCGGTCGGCGACGCTCTCGAGCAGCTCGCGGTCGTGCGAGACCATGACGATGGTCGACTGCGCCTCCTGTGCGAGCGAGCGGAACTCAGCCGCGATCTGACGGGCGCGCACCTGGTCGACGGCGGCCGTCGGTTCGTCGGCAAGGACCAGCGGCGGCTCGAGCATCAGGGCGCGCAGAATGGCGACGCGCTGGCGCTGGCCGCCCGAGAGATGGCGCGGCTTCTTGTCGAGTTGCGTACCGATGCCGAAGCGCTCAGCCATCGTCTCGATACGCGCCGTATCAGGCACACGGCCGATGAGCTGGAACGGCATCTCGAGGTTCTGGCGGACGGTTAGGAAGCCGATGAGGCCGCCGGACTGGAGCACGTAGCCGCACATGGTCTTGCGGATCTCGGCGAGCGCGCGCTCGTCGGAAGCCGCCCAGAGCTGGCTGACGTCAGAGCTCCGGCCGCTCCTCGGGTCCGCCATCATGTAGCGCTCCGCCGACGTCGGCCGCATGACGAGGGCCAGCATGTCGAGAAGGGTACTCTTCCCTGAGCCGCTCTGGCCGACGACACCGTAAAAGCGCCCCGCCTCCAGCCTGAATTCCGGCACGCGCAGCTCGAAGGCGCTGCCGACCTGCTCGCGGCGCTTCTTGAGCCCCTTGACCTCGAGCACACTCATGCGCTGCCCCCTGTGGCGCTGCCCCCCGGGTGAGGAAGTGCGGGCGGGATCGCTCCCGCCTGCTCGGCTTGGTCCCGGCTCAAGGCAAGTTGTCGAGCGGCAGCGGATAGACGTGCTGGTCGTGCGGCATCGTCTCGTTGAGCTTCACCCAGGCTTCCTGCCGCTCGAGGATCGAGCGGTAGAGCTGGACGAGGCTCTTCAGGCGGTTGAGCTGCGACTGGCGCTTGTCGGCGTTCATGTCCTCGAACTCCTGGAAGCGCATGGTCATGATCTCGGACTTGTAAGGCAGGCTCTCGATCCAGCGCGGGATCAGCGGCGACTTCGAGAGCGTGTCCGACTTCGAGACGTCGAAGTCGACGGAGAGCGTCGCCGACATCGAGCGCAGCGTATTGAAGAAGCCTTCGTTCGTCGTCTTGTTGAGCTCGTAGGCCTCGATCAGGTTCTGCACGCCCTTCGTCAGCTGGTCGAGGTCGGCGCGCGTGGCCAGAACATGCACGTCGAAGGCGCGCTTGTTGTGGTTGGTCATGTCCTTGTCGAGCACCCATGCGGTGATATCCGGCGGCGGCTCGGTGGCGCGGCCGATGTACTCGACGAGGGCTGCACGGAAGGCGCCGACCGGTCCCGCGGCGGAGCCCTTGGCATCGGCGACGGGCGCGCCCGAGGCACCGGGCGCGGGCTTGCGGTCCGCCTTCAGCTTGCGGATGCGCTGCACCATCTCGGCCGTCACCTCGGAGAGCGCGTTCTCGATCTCGCGCGGGTCGGCGTCGACGGCCTTGAAGTTCGGCGTCGTTCCCGGGTTCTCGGCAAGGACACGGAACTGGTCCTGGCCGAGCGCCCAGTCGGTCGCCTGCTGAGGGTTTTTGATGTAGAGCGTGGCGATATAGATGTTCTGCTCGGTGGCGAGCAGGCGCAGCGCCCGTGCATCCTTGCCGGTCGTGTTCTGCGGGTGGCTCGTCTCGTGGCCGCTCGCATCACCGATCAGGATGATCAGGCGGACCGAGTTGGAGCGCCAGCGAGCGTTGATGCCCTCGAGGACTCCGGCAAAGGTCTCCTCCTGGATGTCGCCGCCGGCCGGGATGACTTTGCCGTCGCGCGCGATGATGTCGGCAAGTGCCGCACGCGTGACGAGCTCGGCCGTGTGATTGACGGCGACGGGAGCGCCAGAACTGTCGCCGCGGCTTGCCGGCGTGTCGGTGTAGGACACCAGGCCGAACTTGATGCGCTCCTCGGCAGAGGCTTCGGCAGCGAACACCTTGGCCGAATTGCGCGTCGCCTCGTTCACCGCGTTGATGTAGCTCTGCATGCTGCCCGAGAAGTCGATGACGTAGACGACATCGATCGTCAGTTGGTCGTCGCCGACCGTTCCCATGCTCTGGATGCAGTCGTTGAAGTCCTTGCGCTGTGTCGTGCAAGCGGCCTTCGGGTCGACGGCGGCGCGGCCCGGCACGGCCGCCGCGATCTGGAGGATGCGCGTGTCATCGAAGCCCTGGTCGGTGAGGTCCAACCACTGCAAAACGGGCAGCAGGTAGAACTTCTTCTTGATGTCGACGAACGTGTCTGGCTCGCGCGTGATCACGTCCTCGGGCACGTCCTTGGCGTCGAGCCGCTTGTAGTAGTTGGCTGCAGTCGCGAGCGGATTGTGCGACTCCATGACCTTCAGAAGCTGCTCGCGCTTCTGGAACATGATGACCGGCTTGCGCTCGCTGTCACCGGTGCCGCGATGCGAGTAGGAGACGACGACGGCATTGCGCCATTCGAGGACGTCGGTCGCGCGCATGAAGCCGAGCGGCTGGCCGACCTGATGGCCGACCTTGTACCAGCCCTTGGCCTCGGTGGGATTCGAATGGTCGATGCCGTCGCGCTCGAAGACGAGCAGCGGCACGAAGGCGTCGACATTCGACTGGATCGTCGGGCTTTGGATGTCCTTCGCCTTGTAGATGTTGACGTTGACGCGCGGCAACACCTTGAGCGCAAGGCCGGTCTTGGTGACACGGCAAATCTCCTTGCATTCGACGTCAGGCTGCTGCGCCCGCACCGTATCCCGGCCGAACGAGCCGAGTAGCGCGACGGCGGCAATGCCGGCGAGCGCCAAGCGTGCTCTTGCAAAAGTCTTTGTCATATCAACGCCTCCGAGGCCTTTCTTCAGTTGTAGCTCAGTTTGTCGTGAGGTTCGCCTTCCAGTCGCGCGCGGGGCCCTTGTGGCCCGCGCAGCGGCGCGTCAGCACGTCCGCTGCGATCGTGACGAGCGGATGTGCCATATCGTATACGTGCAAGTCGTAGATCGGATGGCCGTTCGCATCCTTTTCGACGCCGCCAGTGCCGCCGCGCGGCTTCAGGCCCACCTTGACCCGATCGCCTTCCTTCAATGGGCTTCCCCAGTCGCCGAAGGGCACGCGCTGCGAGCAGAACTCGCGCCGCGGCACGCACCACCAGCGAGCGGCATCGTAGCTCATGCAGCGACCGGTCGAGGCATCGCAGCGCCATGTGTCGCGTTCACGGCTGAAGCACATGCCGGCGCCGGCGTCACAGCGCCATTCCGATTGCACGCGCGGCGTCTCGTCGTCGGCGCGCTTCGTCTTGTCGGCAACCTTCGGCACGGGGGCAGCCTTCGGATCAGCGGGCGCCGACGTCTTCAGACGCTTGAACTCGACGAGCGAGATGCGCCGCCGCGGCGCCGAGCACTCGGCCTGATCGGCCGAGCATGTCACCCCGGGCATCTTCTTCACTTCGCCGAGCCCGAGCCGCCCCTCCTCGGGATAGTTGTTGATGGCGTAACGCTGACGGATCACGAAATCGCCGGTGTCGCCGGTACCTGTCGCCGTGAGGAAGCCGAGGTAGCCGACGATCCAGTTGCCCTCGTCGCTGCACTCGACCGACTCGACGACAAAGGCCTGCCGCTGGCCGCCGACCTTCAATGGGGCCACGGGCGAACTCAGGACGCCATAGGCCGGCGCGATGTATCGCTTAGTCTTCGCGGGTGTCGCACCGGCATCGGACGCCGCGGCCGACGGCGGCGCGGATTTGTCGACGGCCTTCGGGTCGGCAGGCTGGGCACCAGGACCGGGCGGCGTCACGGGTTTGGGCGGGCTCGCGTCAGCCACCTTCGGTCCGGCTGGAATTGGCGGCACTGATGGCACAGCAACCTTTGGTGGTGCGACCGCGGCGGGTCCGGTCGGCCCGGCGGGTGCGGCAGATTTCGTCCCGGCCGACGCCTTGCGCTTCTCGACCAGCATGCAGGTGATCGCATCGCCGAGCGCGCAGCGGTCGGCATCGTCTGCCGACGCACTGCCGCGCGG
>DAORNH010000207.1:0-3486 GCA_035440865.1 Hyphomicrobiaceae bacterium
CGCAGCGCGACCGCAGCGACGACGACGTACAGCGCGACGGCGCCGCCGCGCAACGCGGTGTCGAGGACGAGGACGGCGGGACCGGTCATGCCACGCGACGGATGCTACACCAATCGCCGTGCGCATCGCTGCGAGCGCGCGCCGCACCGCCTCGGGAAGCGGCGTCAACACCTTGCGAAAGCGCTCGCGCTGACCCCAGCAGCGCTCCGCGATCTCTGTCGCGAGCGCGCGTGCCCGGGTGAGATCGTCGCGTGCCGTCACGATGATGGCGATGCCGTTCTTCGTCGTGTCCGAGAAGACGAAGCCGCCGAAGATCGACACGTTCAGGATATCGCCGCTCATCTCGGCGCGCCGCCGCGTACCGAAATCGATGACATCTCCGTAGGGCCCGCTCGCGGTCAGCAGGTTCACCGAGGCCGGCGTGAGCGGCAGCCGGATGAAGGCCGATTTCGGGTCGGCGAACCCGGCGAGCATAAGCCGCAGCGACAGTGCCGCCTCCTCGCCCCGCTCCTTCATGTCGACATGCGGGTTGGTGCGATAGCCGACGATCAAATCGCATTCGCTCACCATGCGATCCGAGATGTTGCCGTGCAGATCGAGCGTGACGACGATGCGGGCGGCCGGGCCTGCGATCTCGCGGGCGAGCGCGATCACTTCGCCGTCCGGATCATCCCGATTGGTTGCGATCATTGCGCCGTGGTTGGCGACATAGACGGCATCGAGCGGGCCCGCCTGCCGGAGCCCATCGCCGATCAGATCGAGGAAGCGATCCATGAGGCGGCCGTCAACCGGCCCCCAGGGCTGCGCGCCGGCGATGAGGATCGGCACGGGCTCCCATAGGCCAGTCGCATCCATGGTCTTCACGAATGCTGCCGCCTCGCCGAGGATCGACGGGTTCTTCGCGCGCGCTGCCTCGAGGATCGCCTCGCCCTCGAGCCAGTAGAAGCCGCGGAACTGGCTCTCGCCCGTCACAGGTGCAGCACGATTGCTCTCGAGCCAGACGCCGATGATGGCGACGCGCGGCGGGCGATGTGACATGGCTCGTTCTCCCACGAGGTCGTTCGTCGGCAGTCGGCGATCCGAGGCGAGGTCACCGCCGAGCGTATGACGAAAACGGCGCAGGGCCAGCCGACCCCGCGCCGAGATGCACAGCACGCGCGATCACGTATTAGCCGCGGCACATCGCGCAAATCTTGTTGCCGGCCGGATCACGCAGGTAGGCAAGATAAAGCTTGAAGGGGCCCATCTCGCGCCAGCCCGGCGGGTCCTCGATCGATTTACCGCCGGCTGCGACGCCCGCCGCATGGAACGCCTTGACCTTCTCCGGCGTCTCCGCGGCAAATCCAATTGTGCCGCCGTTGGCGTGGCAGGCGGCCTGGCCGTCTATCGGCTTGGTGATACCGAAGAGGCCGGTCTTGGTGCGATAAAATACGCGGCCCTTGGGATCGGCCGCACCGGCGGGTATACCGAGCGCTCCAAGCACGGCGTCGTAGAATTTCTGCGAGGCGGCAACGTCGTTCGATCCGACGATGACGTGAGAGAACATGGGGACTCCTCAAGGGCTAACTCGATCCGCGTGGCCGCCGCGGCCGGCGCCAGCGGCCCGAACTTGAGCACGCGCCGCCCCCGCTGACCAGTCACGATCATGACAGGGCGTCATGCGAGCAGCATTGCCCGGCCATCGGTCAGCCTCCGAAGAGGACGTGCGTCCCGTAGTACGGCGGTCCGAGCACCACGAGTGCCCAGATGACGGATGCCAGGATCGTCACCAGCAGAAACGGCGCCACCGGCATCACCAGAACGCCGCAGATCGCCGGACCGAACCAGCGGACTGGCCCGAGGAACTTCGAGCCGATGAGGCCCGCCCAGCCCCAGTTCCGCATGAACTCGATCGCCGCCGGCAGCCAACCCGGGTTGTTTCGCAAAGGCCACCAGGTGCCGATGCTGCCCCTATAGCGCCGGCCGATCGCATAGGAGGCGACGTCGCCGAGGAACGTTCCGGCGATGGCCGCAATCGCGATCGCCGCGAATGAGCCGCCCGCCGCCTGCTGCAGCGCGCCGAGGCCGATCACCAGAACCGTGGCCGGTACCAGCGGCGAGGTGAACACGATCGCCTCGCCGAGTGCCACGACAAAGGTCGTGACCGGGATGAGCGACGGATGGGTCTTCAGAACCTCGAACAGCCAATCGAACGTCATGTCCCTCCCGTCACGCGCGAGCGCGAGATCGGCGCCCATGCCGGCCACAATGGGATCCCGGTGTCAAGGGATTCTGCGCTCTCTGGCGGCGTGGCTGAAGCTCGCCAGCTCCATCGAGACCCGCATCAGCCGCCGCAGTCGCTGGATCACAAGCTACTCGGCGACGCGCTTCTGTGGCCCGCAATAACTTAACAAGAGACCGCAGCCATCGCTGACATCATAAACTGCAAGCCGACCGCCAACCGCTCGTTCGTCAATGACCCAGGTCCGGACCAGGAGGGTAAATGGCCGGCCTCATCGTCATCCGCGTCCGCACAGTGAAGGCCGCCAACGGAGGAGCGAGCCAATGGCACCGTGCACCCGCGCATTGCTGACCTCGCTCTGTCCGTTCCCCCTCACTGGGTGATCGACGGGCAGTTCGGCGACGTCATCGACGCCCTGATAGCCAGGTGTCCCAGACGCGACCATGCAATTGGCCCTGCCCACTGCATTCAGCGAATAGCCACGAGTTCGCGTGCGACATCTCGTCCCGAAATGGGTAGCCCGGCGGTAGCCGCGTCTCGCCGTCGGATTTCACAAGTCTCAAAATCACTGATTTCGTTGGTGGAGCCGAGGGGGATCGAACCCCTGACCTCGTGAATGCCATTCACGCGCTCTCCCAGCTGAGCTACGGCCCCTGACCATTGGGATGCGGCCGCGTATCAGCGGCCGGCGCACCCTCCTAATCAAGTCGAAGCGAATCCGCAAGCGCTAGTCGTCGACGACTGTACAATTGCCGTTGCGCGACCTTTTTGCGACGTTGCGGTCAGGGCCTTGAAATCCGATTTGGCCCTCCCAAATCAAGCCTCGTGCAGGCCCAGACGGGATGCACATTAGGACTGCACTGCCGAGCTGCCGGGCCCTCGGGCCGGTTCAATCACAGTCGCTTCTCAGGAGGACTGACTATGCGTGCATTCGACTTCTCGCCCCTCTATCGCTCGACCGTCGGCTTCGACCGACTGTTCAACATGCTGGATCAGGTCTCCGGCGTCGACAACGATGGGAGCGCCTACCCCCCCTACAATATCGAGCGCATCGGCGAAAACGCCTATCGCATCTCCATGGCCGTCGCCGGCTTCACCGCGGCCGAGCTTAAGGCCGAGGTGCGTGAGGGTGTCCTCACCATCACCGGCGCGAAAGCCGCCGAGGACAAGGGCCGCGCCTTTTTGCACCGCGGCATCGCCGCGCGAAGCTTCGAGCGCCGCTTCCAGCTCGCAGACCACGTCGAAATCAAGGGCGCCGATCTGGC
>DAORNH010000207.1:3526-4912 GCA_035440865.1 Hyphomicrobiaceae bacterium
GGCTGAAGCCGCGTTCGATCGCCATCGGCTCGGCGCCGTCTCAGCGCATCGAGGCGCAGATCGAGGCGAAGGCCGCCGACGTCAAGGCGGCCTGATCTCGGCGTCAATCAGCCGCGAAGGGGAGCGTCCTCGGCGCTCCCCGTCTCGCATGGCGGGGACATTCCATTCTCCGAAGTGGTTCCCCTGTCGTAGCGCGAAAGCGCGAAGAGCCGGGGCCTTTACCTGCGAAGGTGTCAGGGCCCCAGCTCTCGCTCTGCTCGGCCGGGGAACCATCACGGGGCAATTGGTTGGCGCCGCCCAGCACTGAACTGCTCCGTCGCACTTTGCTGCAAAGCTCGTGGTCTCTTGACAAGCGCCTGTCGTACTTGCCGGATTGCGGCGCGACGGCAGGAGCGGCGGCATGCCAGAAGTCAAGGTCATCGAGCGGATCGAGGAGGTCCCGGCAGCGGACTGGAACCGGCTCGCCGTCCCAGACGGCGCGCCGGCCAACCCATTCGTCATGCACGAGTTCCTCGCCGCGCTCGAGCGATCGGGCTCGGTCGGGCCGCGGACCGGATGGGCGCCTCGCCACCTCGTATTGCGCGAGACGGGAGCCCTGCAGGGGGCGATGCCGCTCTATCTCAAGACCCACAGCCAGGGCGAGTATGTGTTCGATCACGGCTGGGCCGAGGCCTTCCAGCGTGCCGGAGGACAGTACTACCCGAAGCTCCAGGCCGCGGTTCCCTTCACGCCGGTGCCCGGGCCGCGGCTTCTCGTCGGCGCCGGCGAGGGAGCAGCAGAGCGTGAGCGGCTGCTCGCCAAGGCGGCGATCGAGGTCGGCCGGCGGATGGGGGTATCGTCACTCCATGTCACGTTCCTCGACGAGGCCCAAGCCGAACGGATCGCGGGCGAGGGCTATCTGTTGCGCACCGGCCGCCAGTTCCACTGGCAGAACCGCGACTATCGAAGCTTCGATGATTTTCTGGCCTCCCTCGCATCGAGGAAGCGCAAGGCCGTCCGCAAGGAGCGCGCCGAGGCCATCGCCGGCGGGATCTCGATCGAGCACCTCGCGGATGGCGACATCACGGAGGCACACTGGGACGCATTCTTCGATTTCTACATGGACACGGGTGGGCGCAAGTGGGGGCGCCCGTATCTCAACCGACGCTTCTTCTCCGAGCTCGGCGCAAGCATGGCCGATCGTTGCCTGCTCGTCATGGCGAAGCGCGACGGCCGCTACATCGCGGGTGCCTTGAACCTCGTCGGTGGCGATTGCCTCTATGGCCGCTACTGGGGCGCGATCGAGCATCACCCCTGCCTGCATTTCGAAGTCTGCTACTATCAGGCAATCGAATGGGCGATCGGCCGGCGCCTGCCTCGCGTCGAGGCCGGCGCGCAGGGTGATCA
>DAORNH010000207.1:5020-5913 GCA_035440865.1 Hyphomicrobiaceae bacterium
CACGTGGCCGAGGAGCGGCAGATGCTCGCCGAGTACCTGCCTTTTCGAAAGGTCGTCGCGGCCGAGGATGCCTAAGCGTCCGGCGCGAGCATTGCGTCGAATTCTGGGCGATGATTACAGGATCGTAGCTTGACATGCGGCCTTGCGCCCAAGAAGCATGTGACGAGAGACAGCGCTTGGCGGCACGCCCCGAGCCGGCGACGACCACGCCATAACGCGATTGGATCGAGGAGAGTGCAATGACGCCCGCGAGTTCAGGCCAGGATGTGGCCGCGATCGCCGAGGCTCGCCTGAGCAGCAAGCCATTGGCGAGGACGAGTTGGCGATGGGCGCGCGGCGGACTGTCCGCCGTGGCGCTGGCGCTCGTGGTGCTGACGGCGGCGGCGGGCGGCACGAGTCTCGCGCGGTCAGGGCCTGAGAGCATCGCGCCGCTCGCCGAGAAGCTCATCGACGCCGTGGTGAACATCTCGACGACGCAGACGGTGAAGGGCGCGTCGGGTGCACCGCTGCCGAACGTGCCGAAGGGCTCGCCGTTCGAGGAGCTGTTCGACGACTTCTTCAAGAAGGGCAAGGGCCGGCCGGAACGCAAGCAGAGTTCACTCGGTTCCGGCTTCGTAATCGACGGCAAGGAAGGCCTCATCGTCACAAATCACCATGTGATCGACGGCGCCGACGAGATCATCATCAACTTCAACGACGGCTCCAAGCTGAAGGTGGACAGGGTCATCGGCAAGGACACGAAGACGGATCTCGCACTCCTCAAGGTGACGCCAAAACGGCCGCTGGCGTCTGTGCCGTGGGGGCCGTCCGCAAAAGTACGCGTCGGCGACTGGGTTGTGGCGATCGGCAATCCGTTCGGCCTCGGCGGCTCGGTCACTGCCGGCGTCCTCTCC
>DAORNH010000207.1:5959-8113 GCA_035440865.1 Hyphomicrobiaceae bacterium
CGACGCGGCGATCAACAAGGGCAACTCGGGCGGACCGCTCTTCAACATGAGCGGGGAAGTGATCGGCGTAAACACGGCGATCATCTCGCCTTCCGGTGGCTCGATCGGCATCGGCTTCGCGGTGCCCTCCGAAACGGCGATTTTCGTCGTCGACCAGCTCCGTCGACACGGCGAGATCCGCCGTGGCTGGCTCGGCGTGAACGTCCAGTCGCTGAACGAGGGCCTCGCCGAGGAGTTCGGCTCGCCGCCGGGCCTCGGCGCGCTCGTCACGCGCGTGATGCCGGGCAGCCCCGCCGCCGCCGCCGGCCTCAAGTCGCGCGACATCATCGTCCGCTTCGACGGCAAGGACATCTCGACGAAGAGCGGGTTGCCGCGCGCCGTAGCCCAGACCGAGGTCGGGCGCGAGGTCGAGGTCGTCGTGCTGCGCGATGGCCAGCGCATGAGCTTCAAGGTCAAGGTGGCGCTCCTCGTGGAGGATGCCCCGGCGAGCAAGGGGCCGCCGCGCGCGCCCGAGCTGATCGTCAAGGGCCTGAAGCTCGCGCCGATGACAGAGGAGCTGCGCAAGACGCACGGTCTCCCGGAACGCCTCAAGGGTGTCGTCGTGATCGAGGTCGAAGCGGCGAGCCTCGCCGCGCAGCGGGGCTTCATGATCGGCGACGTAATCTTCGAAGTGGCGGGAGAGGCGATCACAACGCTTCAGGATGTCGCAAAGGGCTACGACCGCGTGCGCACGGCCAAGCGTCCGAATGTGCTGATCAAGGTCGAGAATGCAAAGGGCGAGATCAGATCGATTGCCATGCCGGTCGATCAGTAGCAGTCTCCCCGCGGCGACGAGACGTGGATACACGATGGTGCCGATGGCCGCCATGTTTGCGGCCGTCGCTCGCCATCGCAGTCACTCGGCATGAGGGCGGTCATGGAGCCACCCGCGCGAGGTGGCGAAGTCCGTATTTCGAAAGCCCGCGCCACGACAGAGAGGGTCGCGCCGTGCAACCAAATCCGCACGATTATTCCTACGACCTCGATCGGGTCCTCGCCTCGATGGTGACGATCCGCGCCTTCGTGCCCGAGGATGCGTTCACGGCCGAGACACTCGGCACCGAACGCGCCGGACACGGCGTCGTGATCGACCATGATGGGCTCGT
Source organism: Hyphomicrobiaceae bacterium (assembly GCA_035440865.1). GTDB lineage: Bacteria > Pseudomonadota > Alphaproteobacteria > Rhizobiales > Hyphomicrobiaceae > DAORNH01. The sequence continues at coordinate 7,105 of DAORNH010000207.1, forward strand.
GCTGACCATCGGCTATCTCGTCACCGAAGCCGAGACGGTCTGGATCAATTTCGCCAACGGCAGCGCCGTCCAGGGTCACGTGCTCGGCTACGACCAGGAAACCGGGTTCGGCCTCCTGCGCGCACTTGGCCGGGTGGACGTGCCGGCGGTATCTCTCGGCAGCTCAGCGCGGGCCGAGATCGGTGAGCGCGTCGTGGTGGGCGGGCTCGGCCGCTCGGATTCGGTCGCCGCCCGCATCGTCGCCAAGCAGGAGTTCGCCGGCTACTGGGAGTATGTCCTCGACGAAGCGATTTTCACTGCGCCATCGCATCCGAACTGGGGCGGCACCGCCGTGATCGGGCCCTCGGGTGACCTCATCGGCATCGGCTCCCTGCAGGTGCAGCACGTCGCGCGCGACAAGTCGGCGCAGAACATCAACATGATCGTGCCGATCGACCTCCTGAAGCCGATCCTCGCCGACATGGTGTCGACGGGTCGTGCCAACCGGCCGCCGCGTCCCTGGCTCGGCGTCTATGCGACCGAGATGAACAACCGCCTCGTCGTCGCGGGCGTGTCGCAGAAGGGGCCGGCGAAAAGCGCCGGCATCACGGCCGGCGACGTGCTGCTCGAAGTCGCCGGTGAAAGCGTCCGCGATCTTGCCCGCATGTTCCGCCGCATCTGGTCGCTCGGGGATGCCGGAGTCGAGGTGCCGATGCGCGTTTCCCGTGATGGGCGCACCTTGGAAGTCCGCGTGAAGTCGGGCGACCGGAGACAGTTCCTGCGGCGCCCGGTGCTGCATTGACGCTCAAACCCAAGGTATCGTGCCGACGAGCCGCGGGACGTGCCGACATGGAGGGGACGAGATGACGAGCCCGACGCTGGAGACGCTCAAGGCGAAGCTCTTCACCTCCGTGCTGTCGGACAGCCTCGATGCCGCAGGGTTCATGAGCCAGGCGCTACCTGCACGCATCCGCCCGCTCGACGACACGCTCGTGATCGTGGCGACGGAGTTCGGCCGCACGGTCTACAG
>DAORNH010000208.1:0-8090 GCA_035440865.1 Hyphomicrobiaceae bacterium
AGCGAGCGGCCCGCGCGCACCTTCTCGACGGCTGCGCGCCAGCGCGGCTCGGGCCATTGCCAGGCGGGCTGCTCGGGCGCGGCTTTGGGTTCACTCGCCATTCAGGCGCTCCGTGCCTATGGTCTGAAAGATGTTACTACCTAGTGAGACGTTAGCCTTGCACCGGGTCCCGTCCAAGGTCCTCTTTGCAGGCTTCCATTGAAGTCCATGTTTGAAGCGCCCCCGGCACGATGCTGTGACGACTGTGGTCATTGCTCGGACATTCCCGCCGGTCACTCGTCAATTGGAGGCTCGCATGCACATTATCGCAGCCCTCGTCGCCGCTGCCGGCGTCGTCCTCTTCATCCTCTATCGCATGCAGCAGGCCGCAACGGCCGCCCGCGACGTGGCAGAAGCGGCAAGCGATCTCTCCGGCCTCTTCCGCAGCTGGAACTGGCGCCGGCGCGCGAACGTCAACCCGCTCGATGCGATCGAGGACCCGCGCGAGGCAGCGGCCGCCCTGATGGTAGCGCTTGCCCAGTACGACGGCGCCGTGACCGAGGCCGAGAGCCGCGTCATCGTCGGTGAGATGACGAAGCATTTCGGAGCGACGGCGAGCGAGGCCGGCGAGTTGCTCGCCAGGGGGCGCTGGCTGGCGCCGGAGCGTGCCGACGTCGGCGAGTTGATGCGGCGCCTGAAGCGCGTCATCGAGGCGAAGTGCGGCCCGAAGGAGCGCCGCGAGCTGATCGCCATGCTGCGTGCCGTCGCAAATGCAAGCGGCACGCCCGACGAGACGCTCGAGCACGACATCGCCAATCTCGAGAAGTCGCTCGCCGCCTAACCCGCCCCGCCCGGATCGACGCCCGCAATCTCGGCCATCTGCCGTGCAATCATCTGGTCGAGGTGGCCCTCGAAGGGCACGGTGAAATAGGCAAGGCCGCGTGCCTCGGAACGCCACGCCGCGAACTGTGCCGCAAATGCCGCCGGCGGCTCTCCCGACCCTTCGAGCGCGATGACCGAGGCGGCTAGTGCCGGCTGGGTCATCGGCAGGAACGGTATGGTGATCCGGCTGACCGTGCCGTCCGGCATGCGCTGCGGCGCACCGAGAACGGCACAGCACACGATCGCCGGCGGTTCGGCAAAGGCCAGGACGGCGCCGACGACCATCCGGCTCGCCTCGCTTCCCGGCGGCGTGCGATAGGTCCAGACCTGCCCGGCTGCGAACATGCGGACCCTCCATGACAATACATTGCCCGTGCCGGGGCTCAGTCGCTCGCGCGCAGCAAGGCGCCGCCATCGACGGGCAGGGCGACGCCGGTGATGAACTTCGCTTCGTCCGAGGCGAGGAACAGGCAGGCATAGGCGACGTCCCACGCCGAGCCCATCTTGCGCTTCAATGGCACCTTGGCATCGCGCTCGGCGGCGACATCGGCACGAGTGCGCCCCCACACGCGCGCCCGCGTGTCGACGGCCATGGGCGTGTCCATCAGGCCCGGCAGGATCACGTTGGCGCGGATGCCGAACTCGGCGTTCTGCCGCGCGATCTGCTCCGTATAGGCGATCATGCCGGCTTTCGTCGTCTTGTAGGCGACTGTCTTGTAGGTGGCCGAGAGGGCTGCAACCGACGAGATCGACAGGATCACGCCCGACTGCTGGCGGCGGAACACGGGAAGCGCGTGCTTCACGGCCATCACGAAGCCGCGCAGGTTGATTGCGTTGACGCGATCGAAGGCCTCCTCGGTGATCTCGGTCGGTGAGGCGTCGCCGCCGCCGAGACTGACTCCCACATTGTAATGGAGGCAGTCGATCCGCCCGAAGCGCTTCACCGCCTCCTCGATCGCGGCCTTCATGTCGGCTTCGCGCACGACGTCGCCCTTGAAGGCAAGCGTGCTGCCCTTGGCATCCTTGTTGGCGAGCACTGCAGTCTCCTCGGCGCTCGCGAGGTCGCGATCAACGGCCAGCACCTTGGCCCCTTCGCGCGCGAACAGCATGGCCGTCGCGCGTCCATTCCCCATGCCCTCGCCCGGGCTCTGACCTGCACCGATGATGACGGCGACTTTGTCCTTGAGGCGCATCTGTCGCTCCCTTTCGAATGTCTGAATGCCGTCGGTCCTCAGGACCTGGGCAGCGGATACCTGTCGAGGTAGGGCTGATACTCCGGCTCCACGTCGATCTCGAGCGAGCCGAGCAGCCGCACGACGGCATTGTAGAACGAGATCGTGATGACGAGATCGGTCACGGACTCGTTCGACAGCGATTTCCTGAGCTCCGCAAAGGTCGCCTTCGAGACGGCGCCATCGCGCGTGACCTCGCGCGCGGCCCTTAGCGCCGTCTTGACGAGCGGCTCGAGCGGGTTCGGCTTCCCGTCCGTGTCGGCGATCAGCGCCTTGATATCGTCGTCCGTCACGCCGAAGTCGTAGCCGAGCTTCACATGATGCGACCATTCGTAGGGCGAGCGGGCGAGCCAGCCGACCTGCAGTATCGCGAGTTCCCGGAGCCGCGGATCGAGCTTGGACTTGTAGCGGATGTAGTGGCCGAGGCCGTGGAACGCTCGCGCGCCTCCCGGGCTGTTGACGAGAGCCCGGTAGAGTGTGATCGGCCGTGCCAGGAGATCGTGATCCGCGGCTGCGAGATCGGATTTTTCGAGATAGGGAACGCGAGCCATTGGGGGTCCTCGACGGTTTTGACCGCGGGGACTTTAGGCCGAGGCGCTCCGAATTGCATGAGTGTTGCGCGCGGGACTGGTCGGCAGTGGGCGCACGCGAAGGTCAGCGCGAGCAGACGTTCGCACTCGCCGTGCAGCTGTAGAGCCCCGTATCCGGCCCGAACAGGCGGTAGGGCACGCATTGCACTTGGCGTTCGGCCCGCGCGAGCATGACCCCGGCGGCACTCAACTCCGATTTGACCTCGCCGATCTGCTCGGCGAGACGCACCTTTGCGAAATAGGCCGCAACGTCGCGATTGGCCATCGTGACTGTCGCAGAGGCGACATCGCAGACTGGACCGCGAGGCGCCGGCACGCTCTCCAGCATGGCGGTCGAGCAGGCCGACAAGGAGACGCCGAAGCCGATCGCCGCAATGGCGATGACCGGGGAACGCCCGAATGACTTCCTCATAAGACTTTGCCTCACCCGACTGAACCCACACACTGGAGGCTAAGCCACATGAGTTAAGAAGCGATTGCGGCTCGTTTCAGATTGAAACAAGGCAAGGTCTTGATGCTTTGCGCGGTTGAAAATCCACGCCGGTCTGTGGTCCGACACGTCGGCCGTGCAAAGATCGGCCGCGGCGACAAAGTCAGCGTACTGCCGCGACTGCCGAGCAGGATCAGATTGCCGGACGCTTCTTGAGGCCGGCCTCGGCGTCGACGAAGGGGCCCTTCACCTCGGTGCCGACGTTGACGAGCGTCGTGACCAGGGCCACGGCAATGAATGCGGCGATGAGGCCGTACTCGATGGCCGTCGCTCCGCTCTCGTTCCGCCAGAAAATAGCAAGAAGGCGCTGCATGCTCGTTCCCCGTCACATCTGCGGCTGGTTGCTCGTCGTCTTGGCGATCGACCATAGCTGATGATCGTTAATGGGCCGTCCTGGCTCGCCGCGCCATGTCGTGCATTGGTTGCATGATCGTTACGCGCTACGACCGAATTGCCGGCAACACCTGTGCGCGCTAATCAGCGCGCGGGAACGCGTGACACCTCAATGCCTCCGGTTCGCTGACGCTCACGTTCGAGTTCAGGAGCAGGGACAGGATTTCAAGGGACAACGGGCGTGGAAACCTACGACTACGTGATCATCGGCGCGGGCTCGGCGGGCAGCGTTCTCGCGGCGCGGCTTAGCGAGGATGCCGGTTCGAACGTCTGCGTCCTCGAGGCCGGACCCAAGGACTGGCACCCCTACATTCATATTCCGGCGGGCTTCATCAAGACGTTCTACGACAAGCGCGTGAACTGGCTCTACTCGATGGAGCCGAGCGAGTGGACCGGTGGCCGGCGCATTCATGCTCCGCGTGGCAAGACGCTTGGCGGCTCAAGCTCGATCAATGGCCACATCTACAATCGCGGCCAGCGGCTCGATTTCGACACCTGGTCGCAGTTCGGCAATCGCGGCTGGGGGTATGCCGACGTGCTCCCCTATTTCCGCCGCATGGAGCGCCGCGAGGGCCCGAGCGATCCTACCTATCGCGGCAAGGATGGCGCCCTCACGGTCAGCAACATCGATTGGACGCACCCGCTCTGCGAGGCCTTCATCGAAGGCGCCGTCAGTCTCGGCATTCCGCGCAACCCGGACTACAACGGCGGCATCCAGGAAGGCGTGTCCTACGCCCAGCGCACGATCGAGCGCGGCTGGCGCATGAGCGCGGCCAAGGCATTCCTGAAGCCTGCCATGAAGCGGCCGAACCTCAAGGTCGTCACCCATGCCCATGCGACGAGCATCGTCCTCGAGGGTAAGCGTGCAGTGGGCGTGCGCTACCTGAAGGGCGGTCGCAACGGGACGCAAGTCGAGATTCGCGCCCGGCGCGAGGTGATCCTGAGCGGCGGCGCCTACAATTCTCCGCAACTCCTCCAGCTCTCGGGCATCGGTCCGGCCGAGCAGCTCGCCTCGCACGGCATCACGGTGCATCACGCGCTGCCCGGCGTCGGTGAGAACCTCAGGGATCACTACGCACCGCGCTTCGTCGCCCGCGTGAAGAACATCGAGACGATCAACGAGCGCGTGCGCGGCTTGAAACTCGTCGGCGAGGCCATGAAGTGGGCGGCCGGACGGCCGAGCATCCTCGGCTTGAGCCCGACGCTCATCTACTGCTTCTGGCGTTCGCACCCCGACATCGCCAACTCCGACATCCAGCTGACATTCACGCCGGCAAGCTATCGCGAAGGCGTCCAGGGCGAGCTCGAGCGCGAGCCTGGCATGACGGTCGCCTCCTGGCAGCAGCGGCCCGACAGCCGAGGCTACGTGCGGCTGCGCTCAGCCGACCCCTTTGCGCCGCCGATCATCCAGCCGAACTACCTCGCCGAGGAGGGCGACCGGCGCGTGCTGCTCGCGGCCATGCGCCTCGCCCGGCGGCTGCTCGCCTCGAAGCCGCTCGAGCACTACACAGCCTATGAGGACTTCCCGGGACCGAAGGTGCAGTCGGACGACGAATTGCTCGGCGCCGCCAAGGAGCGTGGCACGACGACGTTCCATCCTGCCGGCACCTGCCGCATGGGACCCGGGACCGACAAGCTCGCAGTCGTCGACGATCAGCTGCGCGTACGCGGCCTCGAAGGACTGCGTGTGATCGATGCCTCGATCATGCCGACCATGCTGTCTGCCAATCTCAACGCGGCGACGATGATGATCGCCGAGAAAGCGTCCGACATCATCCGCGGTCGCGCCCCGCCAGAGCCGCTCGTCAACGCATGAACTACCGGCACGCCTTCCACGCCGGCAACTTTGCCGACGTCGTCAAGCACGTCATCCTGTCTCGCATCCTGCTGCATCTCGGCAGGAAGCCGGCGCCCTTCCGCGTCGTCGATACGCATGCGGGCGCAGGCCGGTACAGTCTCGCAGGCAGCGAGGCGGCCCGCAGCGGGGAATGGCAGGGCGGCATCGGTCGCCTGATCGGAAGCGGCGCGGCGCCACTGCCCTCCGACATTCAGCATCTGATGTCGCCGTATCTGGACATCGTCCGGCGCGCCAATTCCGACGGCGGCTTCTCGGTCTATCCCGGTTCGCCGATGATCGCGGCGGCGATGCTGCGCCCGGACGACCACCTGGTCGTCAACGAACTGCAGCCGGACGAGCACGCGGCACTCGCTTCGGCAATGGCCGGCGACCGGCGCGTGACCACGCTGTCGATCGACGGCTATGCCGCGGTGCGCGCGACGCTGCCGCCGAAGGAGCGGCGCGGCCTCGTGCTCATCGATCCGCCGTTCGAGAAGCCGGGCGAACTCGACCGGCTCGTCGGCGCCATCAAGGACGGGGTGAAGCGGTTCGCGACCGGCACCTTCATGATCTGGTATCCGATCAAGGATCTGCGCAGCGCCGAGCGGCTTCACGTCGCGCTCGCCGCGACTGGAATTGCCAAGCTCCTGGCGATCGACCTGACAGTCCGTCATCCGGTCCGTAACGGGCGCGTCCTCGCCGGCGCCGGGCAGGTGATCCTCAATCCGCCGTTCACGCTGGCCGGGGAAATGGAGGCAATTCTCCCAGTCCTCGCGACACGCTTCGCCGTTGCACCCGGCGCATCGGCATCGGTGAAGGCGATCACCAGCTGAATGTGCAGCGCAGCAAAGCCGAACTCTCTACTTGCGATCTTCAGCCGGATCGCGCGCCAATTCATGGTACGCGCAACAATGGGCAATTTTGACTTGCGTCAATCTGTCTCGTGGACGATAATATTCCCGTTCGGGCGGCCTAACGGACCCGGCGGAGACTGATGAGCAGAGCAGAAAAATTGCGGCTGTGTTCCACCTCGAGTCGCACCTCACGTTCCCCGACATCGGACGAGACTGCCTAGGCACCACCTCCCCGTCCGAAGGGGCGGGGTCGACCAACGCTTTCGGGGAAAAGGAGCCTCGCATGCGGCAGACCGGCACGGTCAAGTTCTTCAATCAGACCAAGGGGTACGGCTTCATCCGGCCGGACAGCGACGCCAACAAGGATGTCTTTGTGCATATCACCGCGGTCGAACGATCAGGCATCGGCCCACTCGATGAGGGCATGCGGGTGTCGTTCGAGATGGAGCCGGACAAGCGCGGCAAGGGTCCAAAGGCCGTCAATTTGCAGCTTGTGACCTGAGCGTCGAATATAACTACCCATCGGACACGTGCGACGGCGACGGTCAAATCGCAACGGTCGTATCCATGATCTTGTCCAGCGGGCACGGTTGGGCCCGCTGACGCGCTCCGGGTGTCCCAAATTGATACCAGCCGGAGTGGACGTCAGCTCGTGCGCAATTTGGGCGCCAGACTCATTTTTTCGGGGCTGTCGCGGCAACAGATGGCAGGCGGCGCAACTCTTTGGCCCATGCCGCAAGCGTCGGACGTGTCGCCTCGAGATCGTCCATCTCGGAGAAGCGCGAAGAGTCGACGGCCACCAGCAGCAGAAGCGATGCCATTGTCACCCGCTCAGCCAGCGGCGGACCCCGCACTGCATGCTCGAATACGTCCGCAAGCCGCCGCGCCCGCTCGATCTCGTGCGCTAGGATGTTCGGCGAGCGCTCGCCGGCCGGCCGGCGCATCTCCCGCACCCAGACCGAGATGCCGTCGCACAGGCTCCGCGCCGTGGCCTCGATCCGGCCGTAAGCCCAATTGCCTGTCTCGAAAGGGAGATGGAGCGCCGGGGCACCCCCGAGGTGATCGAGGTAGAGGCAGATGAGCTGACTGTCCTCCATGCCGATCCCGTCGTCGCGCACGAGATAGGGGACGCGCCCGGAAGGATTTATCCGGTAGTAGGGACTGCCAGGTTTGCGGGTCTCGGCCACGATCTCCACGACCTCCGCTTCGAGCCCCTTCTCGCGGACGACGATGCGGGCGAGGCGCGCGTAGGGCGAGGTCAGCGTCACGTAGAGGCGCATCGCTGCAGAATTCCTCTGATCGGATTGCAGATGCGCTGATCCTGCGGAGCTTCGCCGCGATCAGCCACCGACCAATCTGCGGCCACGATCGTCGCCACTGGTGAAAACGGCGAGGGCGGCCAAGGCGCCGCCCTTCGAGGTCGACGAGTACTGCACGGCCGCGCTGCCGTCAGTTGCCAAACAGTCCGTTGAAGAAGCCAGCAAAGCCAGGGTTGTTGCTGCCGTACTTGCTCTTGGCGACGGGCGGCCCTGCAGCGCGCGCGACGGCGACCGGATCCGGCGCCGGGGCCGGCTTCGGGATAAGGTGGAACTTGCCGTCGATGCCGAGCAGGATCCGCTCCTCGTGCCCATAGATGTCGGGCTTGTAGCTGACCTTGCCGTCATCGGAGACGTGGGCGGTGAAGTAGGTGATGTGGACCGGGATCTTCTTTGTGAGCGTGATCTGGTTGTTCATCGGGCCGCCCGAGATCAGCGACTTGATGCGATCCGGCGACCAGCCCTTGTCCTCGCCGAGCAGCACCTCGGCGAAGCGGACCGGGTTCTGCACGCGCAT
>DAORNH010000209.1:0-214 GCA_035440865.1 Hyphomicrobiaceae bacterium
CGGCGGCGATTGTCCTCTCGCCGATTGCCAGGACAAACTTATGCGGGCGCTGGAGGAATTCCGCAGCGGCACGCGATTCGACGACGACATCTCGCTCGTGTCGCTGGAAGTGTTGCCGTAGCGCGGGCCCCGACTCAGGTGCCCCACTTCGCCATGGCGAACACGAACCATACCATCAGCCCTACGCAAACCCAGAGTGTGACAAAACCCAGCA
>DAORNH010000209.1:272-714 GCA_035440865.1 Hyphomicrobiaceae bacterium
GGGCACATCCGGCTGAACATTCGTCGGGAGGCTGAACGGTTCCCGCATGTGGGGCTCATCGCCGCGTACGGGCGTGTGGAGGCAGTTGTAGAAGCGGTCGAGCTGGGCCTTCGGCAGCCGAGGCGTCAGGAGGCTCACGACGATGCACAGCCCGAACCCGGTTGAGAGGTAGCTGAACATCTGCCACGAGATGCGGAATTTCCCATCCCAGATCATGTATTCGGGAAGGTTGGCCGCCGCCCATGCGTTGAATCCATCCGTTCCCGTGACGATCACCACCGCGAATGCGCCGAGGGTTCCTGCCCACGCCCCGGCGGGCGTGGCACGGCGCCAGTAGAGGCCGATCCAGAAGGCCGCTCCCATCATGGCCTGAATTTTCCAGAAGGTCTCCAATCCGGCGGGCACGTTCTCGAAGGCAAAGGCGAAAATGATACTCACGACG
>DAORNH010000209.1:886-3548 GCA_035440865.1 Hyphomicrobiaceae bacterium
CCGACGAGGCCCGGAAGTATCGTCGGGAGCAACTCGCGCGCCATCTGTCCATACACGAGATCGGGGTGCAGGTCCGGGCGCGTCTTCATGTAGAGCGCGACGCCACAAAGCCCGGTGAGCATCCACGCCACGGTACAGACACGCTTGAGCAGGTTGCCGCACGCGAATCCCACGCGACCGTCGAGTTCCGAGCGGCCCGCCGCGCAGACGCCCATGATGTGGGGCTGGGTCACGATGCCGATCAGGGCGTTCAGGCCAAACATGGCAATGTGAAATCCATTGATCTCGCCGGGCGCGACGAGCCCCGTGATGTAGCCGCCGATGCCGAGCGGCGGGTTCTCGTCCGAGCGGCCCTCGATGATCTCGCGGCAGGAGCCGACGTTCGTCGCGACGAACGGGATGCCGGCCGCACCGGCCTCGAGGATCACCAGCGGCTGGCTCTCGGAGAGAGACGTGAGCACCGCCACATGCACCTCGGAGAGGAACTCGGCGACGTTGACCGAGCCTGCAAACTCGACTGTTCCATCGAGGCCGAGCTCCGTCGCAATCGTGCGGCATTCATCGGCATAGGCGCGCTCCTCGTCGAGCGGCCCGGCGATCACGGCCCTGAGATTCGGCAGCCGCGGCCTGAGCACATGGGCGGCCGCGATAAACGTCTTAACGTCCTTGATCGAGACGACGCGGCCGATGAGCGCCATGGTCGGCCGGGCGTCGGCCGGCGGCGGCCGCACACCCTCGAAGCGCTTGAGATCGATGCCGTTGGCGATGACTGTGAGGCGTTCCTTCGGCGCATCGAGCGCGCGCTGGGCCCGCTGATTGTCCTCGTAGAGCGTGATGATTTCCCGGCATGCCTCGTAGCAGGTGCGGGCATAGGCCTCGAACGCCTTCACCCACATGTCGCGAAGATCGAAGCGCGGATCGTCGAGGGCATGGCCCTTGTCGACAGTGTCCGCGACCCAGTCGGCCATCAGGAGCTCGATGCGGCGCTCGTTCGTGTAGATGCCGTGCTCCGTCAGGATCGCGGGCCGCCCCGTCTGGATCGCGGCGCGGCTCGCGAGCACGCCTGCGTAGCCCGTCGAGATGCAATGATAGACCTTGGCCCGCGGCAGCTTGAAGTCGCACGTGGCGAGCAGTCCGCCAGCGAGCGCACGCCACGCCCAGAAGAAGTGCAGGAACGACCCGTATGGCATCTCGGTGTCGTACATGCGCCGGGCGATCTCCCAGGCGGCGGGCGAGTTGAAAACGTCGCCGAGGGCAAAGCGCCCCTTGATCACGTCGAGCCGACGCATCAGCTCCTCGAGACGATCCCTGCCACCGACCATCATCAGGTCGTCGAGGGCGGAGGCGACCTCGTTGAGATCGCGCACGGGCAGCGGCCGCTGCCGGGCGACCCCGCCGAAGTCCTGGAGGTAGAGGTGGTGCAGGGCGGTCACGTTGGGGGGTAGCGCGTAGCGCGGCTGCTGGCGCGTCGGGCGCGGCCAGAGGGCGACGACGGAGAAGCTCAGATCGGGATGCGACCGGATGAGCCAGTCGATCCAGGCCGATACGCCACCTGGCACATAGGGGTAGCAGCCTTCGACGAGGATCGAGATGTCGGTTGCCCGCTCGCTGTTCGCCTCGTCGCTCTCGGCACGGCGCCTCATGTGCCGGCCGCCGACGGGGACGCATCGCGCAGCTCGATCGATCGGAGCCGGGCACCCGGATGCGCCGCGCCAGCCCTCAGCAACGCGCGAACCCGGCGGAGCGCAGCGTAGCGACCTGCCCGGATGAGGCGGCGCTCAAAGCTATCGACGAGCCGCGGGGCATCGATCCACTGGGGTGATGGCAGCTCCGCATGTTGCCCGCCTGCCCGGATGGCCGCGAGGTCGAAGGGAGGCAGCTGCCGGTGCCGGCGCGCCCTCTGGCACCAGTTGGCGACCTCCCGCTCGTCACAGCCATCGAGCAGCGTGTCACGCGCCGCGCCCGCTGCCTGCGCCGTGATCTGGTCGACAAGGCGCGCCTCGATGCCGAGGTCGAGCTTGGCGGCGAGCGCCAGTCTGCCACCGATGTCGATTGGCGGGCTGGCCGCGGCCGCAATCAGCCTGTCCATCTCGGACTTGAGGTCGCCGCGGACGCGGGCGGCGACGGCGGCAGCCTGCACCCGGATGACCGGCTCGGGGTTGTCGAGGGCCGCGCGCAGCACGGGCAGGTAGTCGAAGTGGAACTTGCGAGCGACGATCCCGAGCACCGTCTGCCTTTCGACAAGAGGTCCGGAGGACATCGTATGCAAAAACGAGGTGGGTGGCTCCTCTGACAGGTCGACCGCCCGACCGACGGCCACATGCTCGCACAGCTGTGAAACAGGATCGGTGGTTATCGAATTGGCGATCCGCGCATACCAGCCGGCGAGGAGCCGCGGTTGATCGGCGCCGGTCGGTCGCCCGATCCAGGCCAGCGCCCCGGCGCCAAGCGCTCCGAGCGGACCCGCAACGAGCGAAATGAGAAATGCCATCACCGGAATGGCGACGTCGCCTCCGCCGCGCCAGGTGAACGTGCACCAGATCGCCAGCGCCACCGTCGCCACTGCGTGGATCGCGAGGACATGAACGAACGACGCTCCGCTCGCCAGGGCCATGGCCAGGGCGACGGCCTCTCCCGCGGCAATCATCAACGCGATGATCCC
>DAORNH010000209.1:3565-7188 GCA_035440865.1 Hyphomicrobiaceae bacterium
GCGACGCGTGTCGCAGCCGGCGCCTCAGCTCCGACCGCGCTCATGTCGCGCCTCGCGATCCTGGAGCGGCGCTCGGCTCGACGGGGGCCGCGGCCTCGTCGGCGGGATCGTTGGCCGGCGGCAGCCATCGCAGCCGCCGCCACATCGACACCATTGGCGAGGAACGCTTCGGCGAGCCAGCAGAGGTCGCAAGCGCGGCCGAGCCGAGCGGCGATTGTGCGACGCTTGCTAGGCGCGGCGACAGCCGGGCGGCCGGCCGGCTCGCCAACGCTGGCACCAGAAGCCGCGAGATCACCGCGAGGCGAGCGGGCGTCTCGTCACTGAGCATCGCCGGCTCGATCTGCTCGATCTTGATCACGCCGAGAACGGTATCGGCGTTCGGAGAATGGATCGGCAGCGCGAGGAGGCCCTCGCCCGCAAGCTCTCGCTCGTCCTCCGGGTCGAGCACGGTCAGCGCCCGTCCCTCGACTACGACCGCGTTGTAGAAATCGCTGGCGCCTGCGAGCTCGCGTCGCCAGCGGGCGTCGCTCGCCCATCCCGATGTGGCGATCACCTTGAGCCTGTCGCCGTCACGCTCGAGGAGGGACGCGGATGCCATGCCGAATACCGTGCGCACGGCTCGATCGAAGCATTCGGCGAGTTCGTTGGGCTCCGAGGCGACCAGCCGCTCGAGCTCGACCAGGGGGTCGGGCACAGCCTTCGCCTTCTGGCTCGCGATATGACGCTCGAGCATGTCGCAGCGCGACCGCAGATGCAGCGAGTAGTCGGCGATTGCCGCGCGCTGAGCGGTGAGCTCGCCGATCTGTCGCTCCATCTCCTGCTGATGCTCGACCTGCCGCAGGCGGAACTGGCCGACCAACAGTGCCGCGATAATCCATAGGACCGGCTGTGCGAGGATACGGAGCAGATAGGTGAAGTGGTTTTCGCCGATGTCCTGCTCCGGCCAACCGAGCGCGAAGGTCCCGAGCATACGAATCGTGGTCTTCTCAAGATCGCTATCGCTGCAAGCACCAACCTTGTGCAGCTCGCGCGCGCTATCCATGATCTCCAAAGGTATGGCCCATGTCGATCGTCTCGTCGCGTTTCAGGTCGGGCGGGTCACGCCACTTGGTCTGCCTCGGCTCCGCGGCGATCACGTCTTGAGGGGGAAACGTCGCCGAAGGCGCGAGCGGTCTCGCCTTCGAGCTCTGGCTGGTTGGCTTTGACGAACAGGAATTAGTCGCCGCCTCGTTCTCGGATCGCCTCGATGATCGTGCGGAACGTGAAGGCGGCATCACCGGTGACGACGGTACCGTCGAGCGGCAACTGCTGCAAAAGCTCGATGACCTCGATCATTTCGGCGCTTTCGGGCGGCACCACGAGCGAGCCGGCGGAGGCCTGGAGCGTCGTCGAGAACGCCTGCAGCATGTGCACGCCCGGGCTGGTCTCGTGCTGGCCGCCGCGCTGCCGCTTGCCGTCAACGGCGACATGACCGAGGCCATGATCGCAAAGTGCGTTCAGCGTACGGCAAAATGCCCTGCTCGCGGAGCCGCCATTTGCGGTTGCCGCCTCACCGGCCGCCGTAGCCTTCGTCGTCGAGGTTCAGGAGGGGGAAGGCGCTGAACACGCTGGGCTCCATGACCGCGGGGGCGCCCACGTGCAGGTGCCGGGGGCCGAGTTCGTCGAGCTTCGTCACGCCGATGAGCCCCATGGCGCTGATCACCTCAGCTTCGAGAATTTCGAGCATGCGCACGACACCGGCCTGGCCGGCGGCGGCGAGCGCATAGCAATAGAGCCGGCCGAGCGCGACGGCATCGGCCCCCATGGCGATGGCCTTGACGATATCGGTGCCGCGCGAGAAGCCGCCGTCGACGATCACCTGAGCCTTCCCTCGCGCGACCTCGAGGACCTCGGGCAGTACGTCCATGGCGCCGCGGCCGTGATCGAGCTGGCGGCCGCCGTGATTGGAGACGTGGATGACATCGACGCCGTGTTCGACCGCGAGCTTGGCATCCTCGGCCGTCGCAATGCCCTTCAGGATCAGCGGGATCTTGTGCGCCTTCTTGAAGTGGGCGACGTTCTTCCAGGTGAGCCTCGCCTGGGCGATGACGCCTGCTGGCGGCACGCTCGTCCGCCACGGCTTGGCGAAGCGCTTGGCGATGTCGCGCTCGCGGCGGCTGTAGACGGCAGTGTCGACGGTGAGGCAGTAGGCATTGAAGCCGGCGGCGACGGCGCGCTTGACGCGCTCATCGATCCACGCGTCGTCGCCGCGGACGTAGAGCTGGTAGATGTTGAGGCCGCCCTTGGCCGCCGACGTAACGGCCTCCATCTCGAGCGTCGAGACCGAGGAGAGCATCATGCCACAGCCGTACTGCTCGGCGGCCTTTGCCGCGGTGACGCCGGCGCCGGCGTCGAAGCTCTCGAGCGAGCCGACGGGGGCGAGCAGGATCGGCATCCTGAGCTTCTTCCCGAGAAGTGCCCGCGCCGGATCGATGCGCGAGACATCGACGAGCACGCGCGGGCGGAGCGCGATGCGATCAAGGGCTGCGCGGTTGCGCTTCAAGGTCGTCTCGGTCTCGGTGCCGCCGACGAGATAGTCCCAGATCATCGGGTTGAGCCGCATGCGGGCGGCCTTGATGAACTCGTGCTGGGTTTGGAACTCGGCCTCGAGGCCGCTCGGCCTCTCGAGGGGCGGGGAGAAGGGTGTCGACATGAGGGCTCCGGGCGAAAGCGGGTCGCGCACTGCTCGTGTTGCGGCGCTGACATTTGCTTCCCGTTCAGGCTTGGTCGGGAACAAATGTCAGCGCCACCAGGAACACGGGCAACACTATGTACCTGACGTTTGGCTGCGAGAGCAGTCGTGAAAGGGGACCAAACGTCAGCTGCGCTGCACTAGCATCTCGAAACAACGCGCGGAACGCCGAACCTTGCAACGCCGCCGGGCCGAAACGGCTCGCGCGCGATCGCCTTCCGACCCGGCGGCGCCTGCGAAGGCCGATGGCACGCCGGTTCCGCCTGGTCGCGCTGATTGCGCTGAAGTGGCCCGCCGGACGCTGCTCGCTGCCGGGAATGATCCTGGACGAGCGCTGGTGCACTTTCCGGGGAACCGGCGCTGAGTTGGCCCTGGGCGCAACTTCGCCCACCGCCGCCGCGCGCGGGACGGCTGGACACTGATCGTGTTGGATCGGCCGCAACTGCTCACCTGCACGATGACCTGGGACCACGACTTCGCGAGGAGGACGAGGGCGGGGCGAGTATCGCGCGCGACGCCTCGCAGGGACATGGGTTGGCGCAGAGCGGAGTGAAGCCCATCGGCCTCGGGAGAGGCCGTGAGCGCCAGACCTCGCGAAGGCTCAGCCCAGCCGACGTCCTGATCGAGCCGGCTCGCTGCCCGGCCGGGTCTCGCTCTGAGTTCGCGCGCCGACCGTGCCCGGGCCTAGGCCTGGGCCCTTTTTGCGCGTCCACACCCCAGACGGCGCCATGCCGCATATTGGCTCGGGGGCAGGCTGCAGTGGCGCCTGGATGTTGGAAAGATCTGGTAGGCAAGTTCGCCACCAGCCTCACAACGCCCTACTTCCGGCTCCCGCATCCGCGGAGGCCGCCTGACGACAAGACGAGCGGAGCGGCGGTGCCGGCTCGGATGC
>DAORNH010000209.1:7379-8061 GCA_035440865.1 Hyphomicrobiaceae bacterium
CGATCACGCCCAGCACGCGTTACCGTCGTCGATCGACCGTTGGGTGCATCGACGATAATCGCAGCCGTCGCGCGCGGGGACAACTCTCCGCGATCGGTGCGAACGACGCGCATTTCGCTACGCGACTGGGCCTCGCTCTGCGTTTGCGCGCCATCCGCGCGCATGGCGGACCCGCTCGGGCCTCTGCCCGGCCCGAGCGCGGTCCCTCATTCGAGCCCCCCACAATCCCGTCAGGGCCGGCCCTTGTCAGGCACGGGCTGAACTCAGGCAGCCCCATGCGGCTCCGCTCGACCTGGTGCAGGGCCTGCCGCCCGCCCCGGCTCGCGTACCGCGCCGGCATCTGCTAGCGTCATCCTGATTTCCAGGAGGCCCTCGATGCTCCGCGCCATGCTTGTCGTTATCGCCGCACTGACGTTCGGTCTCGAGGCTGCACGGGCGGGCCCCAATGACATCGCCATCATAATCGCCAACGAGAACTACGCGGGTACGGTTCCGAAGGCGGGCTTTGCGCACCGCGATGGCGATGAGATCAAGCGCCTCGCGCGCGAGGTGCTCGCCGTGCCCGAGAGTCGCATCGTGCTGCTGAAGGACGCGACGTCCGGCACGCTCTCCGACTGGTTCGAGGCGGGCGGCGGCGTCGGTCCGGACCTCGCGCGGCTCCCCGTGCGCGCCGATACGGTGA
>DAORNH010000210.1:0-1789 GCA_035440865.1 Hyphomicrobiaceae bacterium
CGGCTACCAGCCGACGCTCGCGACCGACATGGGTGCGCTGCAGGAGCGCATCACCACGACGCAGAAGGGCTCGATCACTTCGGTGCAGGCGATCTACGTGCCCGCCGACGACCTGACCGACCCGGCGCCGGCGACGTCGTTCGCCCACCTTGACGCCACGACCGTGCTCTCGCGCTCGATCGCCGAGAAGGGCATCTATCCGGCCGTCGACCCGCTCGACTCGACATCGCGCATCCTCGAGCCGCGCGTCATCGGCCAGGACCACTACGATACCGCCCGCCGCGTCCAGGCGATCCTGCAGAAGTACAAGTCGCTGCAGGACATCATCGCCATCCTCGGCATGGACGAGCTGTCGGAGGAGGACAAGACGACGGTCGCCCGCGCCCGCAAGATCGAGCGTTTCCTCTCGCAGCCCTTCCACGTCGCCGAGGTTTTCACGGGCGCGCCCGGCAAGCTCGTCGATATTAAGGACACCGTGAAAGGCTTCAAGGGCCTCTGCAACGGCGACTACGATCATCTTCCCGAGCAGGCCTTCTACATGGTCGGCACCATCGAGGAGGCGATCGCCAAGGCCGAGAAGCTCGCCGAAGCGGCCTGATCGGTCTCCCACGCGCGCCGGCTTCGGCCGACGCGTACGGCGCGCTCGACCGGTGAGCAAGTGGTCTCGACGGAGACGGCATGGCCAACCCACCAGCGAGCGGTAGCGCGGCGAACGGCAGCATCACGCCGGCCGATGGAGAGCAGGGCCGCCCGCCACTCGGCACGTGCTGCTCGACCATGGCCGACGCCATCGGCTCGCCCGACTTCGAGCCGCTGATCTCGATCGGTGACGACGACGGCGTGCTCTACATCTCGGTAGGGCTCGTCAATACCGAGGATACCAAGCCTGGCCTCGTCGAGTTTCCGCTGCTGTTCTGTCCGTTCTGCGGGACTGCGGTGCAGACAGACAGCGAGATCGAGCAGCGGACCGGGCACGCGCCCGGGACGTCCACGGCCGGAACTTGAAGCCATGCCGGTCTAAGGGCTGGCAGCGTGAGCAGCAGAGATTGGAGAGGCCCGACATGGCCGCGACGTTCAAATTCGAGGTTGTCTCGCCGGAGCGCGTGCTGCTCGCGACCGATGCCGAGCAGGTTCTGGTGCCCGGCGATGACGGCGATTTCACCGTGTTCTCGGGTCACGCGCCCGTGATCTCCACGCTGCGCCCCGGCATTCTCGAGGTGAAGGGCCCGGGCGGCGCCAGGCGGCTCTACGTGAAGGGCGGCTTTGCCGAGGTCGAGCCCGACCGCCTCACCATCCTCGCGGCGTCCGCGATCGACATCGCGGATGGCGCCCGCGAGCGAATCCGGTCTGAGCTTGCGGCGGCCGAATCCGAGCTCGCCTCGGCCAGCGGCGATGACGCCAAGCGCCTCGCGATCGAAGCTGTCGAGAGCCTGCGCCGCATTTCGGCCTGATCTGACGACGTCGCGGGCGGGACAGGTGCAACATGGCCAAGCCGGAACGCCCTGACGCCGCACGGGATCGCCGTTCGCGCTCCAGCTTTGGGACCAGCCGCGGCGGATGGAGCCCCGCGGGGCGGCCACGGCGCCTCGAGAGCGATGATGCGATCACGCTCTTCGGCCTGCACGCCGTGGAAGCTGCACTCAACAATCCGGCCCGCGCGATCAAGCGCCTCTACCTCACGGAGAACGCCGAGCGGCGCATCGAGGCCGCCGTCAAGGCGAGGGGCACGACGATCGAGCGCGTCGCCCCGCGTGATCTCGACCGTCGGCTGGGCCCCGACACCGTGCAC
>DAORNH010000210.1:1799-2012 GCA_035440865.1 Hyphomicrobiaceae bacterium
GGCGCGCTCGCCGAGGTCGAGGCGCTGCCCGAGCCCGAGCTCGAAGCCCTCGCCGTCGCGGGGCCTGCAGCTGGCCCGGTCCTTGTGCTCGATCAGGTGACCGACCCGCACAATGTCGGCGCGATCCTGCGCTCGGCAGCCGTCTTCGGCGCGGCAGGCCTCGTCATGACGCGGCGGCACAGTCCGCCGCTGACGGGCGCGCTTGCCAAGGCG
>DAORNH010000210.1:2114-4082 GCA_035440865.1 Hyphomicrobiaceae bacterium
GCCGAGGCGCGGATCGAGACCGAGCCGCTCACGGGGCCAGTCGCGCTCGTGCTCGGCGCGGAAGGAAAAGGCCTCCGCCAGCTGACGCGCGAAACCTGCACGCGCCTCTGTCGCATCACCGCCGCCGGGCCGCTCGACAGCCTCAACGTGTCCAACGCCGCCGCGATCTCGCTGCACCTCGCCGCCATGCGCCGGCGCGGCGACGCTTGAGGCAAGAAGCGGCGCGAGCCGCGCCGACGTGCGGCGACGCCGCCACGATCTTGCCGAAGGGCGAGTGCAATGGCGCCCTCGACCTGGCGTCTCGAGTGAGCTGACCTGCATGATGTGGGCGGCAGTCGCCCGGAACTCTGACTTGCAATCACAGGGCCCGCGCGATATGCGTTCGTCTCGTCCGGGGCCGCAATAGCTCAGCCGGTAGAGCACCGCATTCGTAATGCGGGGGTCGCAGGTTCGAGTCCTGCTTGCGGCACCATCCCCTAAATTGAACGACCCGGCGACATGAGTGACGGTTTGTACCTAAGACATGGGTAACAACCGCAAGCCGAATGGCCTGTCGCGGGATGCAGGGTCCACTGTTCGAGATCGATGTATCCGAGATCGTAGGTCATGAAGGAGACGAGCCCAATGGCGTCGCCGACCTTCTTCAGTGCGACTCGCTGTCCCGAGAGAACGGTCGACTGGTTGTCGTTCTTCCAGTGCAGGCAGATTCGTCCACAGGCTGTGACGAGACCGTCGCGGCCGTGGAGAGGGTATTCGATGTCGGACAGACCTCGATAGCGTCTGGGTGATGGGGTGTAGACGTCGGCGGGTCGCTGCAAAGCGAGGGCGTTGGCGGCGGGCGGCCGCGCGGCTTCCTCATTGAGCGTGCGGTGCATGCACTCGTGGCGGCAGTTCTGCTGGGGGTGAACCGGCTTGATGCGCTCGATTGCGATGCCGAGCCGGAGCCACCAGACGGCGAGCTTCGAGAGGTTGATGAGGCCATTGGGCGAAGCGGAAGGCACACCGTTGTCGGCGCCGATGGCGACCGCCAGGCAGCGCACGGCGAAGAAGCACTCGAAGGCTGCAACAGGGACGATTGGCGCGAGACTGGCTTGGACGTCGTCGCGATGCAGCGGGGTTGGTCGCTCGGGCTGCCACTCTGTCGCGCTTTCCTTCAGCTCGGGGCGGCAAATTAGCGGCTCTCCCGCACACGAGCCTTCCGCGCCCGCGGCTTGTCGGCGCCAGCTGCCGCGAACCGCTGCAACCCCGCGTCGATGGCATCGTACACGAGACGAATGCGCCGGCTCGAATGAAGCTCGCGATGCGCGACGAGCCAGACGGGGACGGGGATCGCCGGCATTTCAGGCAGCAACCGCACGATGCCCGCCATGCGGTCGGCGACCTCGCTCAGCACGACGCCGACGCCGAGACCGCGCCGCAGCATCTCCCAGAGGACGACGGCGTTCTCCGAGGTGATGCGGACCTGCTGCACCCGGACGTCGAGACCAGCCTTGGCGAGATGCCCGACGAACTGCTCGATCGGCTCGAAGCCGAGAAGTTCCGCCTCCCGCAGATCGGCCGGCGAGCTTGGCCGGCCGTTCCGATCAATCCAGGCCTTCGTCGCGTAGAGGCGCGCCTGCATCTCCATCACGCGGCGCGCAATCAGCTCCGGCTCCGTCGGGCGCACATGGCGGATCGCGATGTCGGCTTCGCGCCGCCGGAGGTCGCTGATCGAATCCGTGGCCACGATGGCAATCGTGACCTGAGGAAGGGTCGCGCGGATGTGCTCGATGATCTCAGGCAGCACGTAGGCGGCAAACGCGTCCGTCGCCGATATGGAGACGCGCCCGCTGATGTCCTGCGCCCGCCCTTCAGCAGCGAGCGCCAAGGCGTCCGCGGCCGAGGCCATGGTCCGGGCATGATCGAGGAGGCCGGCGCCGGTCGCGGTCAGTACGAGTCGCCTGCCGATCCTTTCGAACAGGGCGAGGC
>DAORNH010000210.1:4128-5241 GCA_035440865.1 Hyphomicrobiaceae bacterium
GACCGAGCCGGCGGGCGGCTGCCGACAGCGAGCCGGCATCGGCCGTCGCCGAGAACGCCCGCATCTGGTTCCAATCGAGCTGTTTCATGCGAAAGCGTATAATGCACATTCAGTGCTACGCAATTCGCAAAGTATTCGTATGTGCTAGTCGGGCGGCGAAGGAGAGCACGATGCACATCACAACCGCCGACGAACGCTTCTGGAATCGGACCGCGCGCAAGTACGCGGCCGATCCGATCAAGGACATGGCGGGCTACGAGCGGACCCTCTGTCGCACGCGTGAGCTCCTCGGCCCGACGTCGACCGTCCTCGAAATCGGCTGCGGCACCGGCAGCACGGCGCTGCTGCTCGCGTCCTCCGTCGGACAGATCGAGGCGAGCGACATTTCGAGCGAGATGATCGCCATTGCCGGCGAGAAGGCGCGCGCTGCGGGCTGCTGCAATGTCAGCTTCTCGGTGGCGTCGGCGGACGGCGCGACGGTCCTGGAGGGCGCCTACGATGCAATACTCGCGTTCAACATCCTGCACCTTGTCGCCGATCGTCGTGCCGTGCTGGCGAGCGTCCGGCGCCAACTGAAGCCGGGTGGCCTCCTAATCTCGAAGACGCCGTGCCTCAGCGAGATGAACTCCCTCATTCGCCTGGCCGTTCCGGTTGCGCGGCTCTTCGGGAAGGCGCCGTCTGTCGCATTTTTCCCGGGCGAACAACTCGAGGCGGAGATCGCGGCGTCGGGGTTTACGATTATCGAGCGGGCGCGCCACGGCTCTGGACGCAGGGATCCGCGCCTCTTCGTTGTTGCGCGCAAGGTTGAGACGTGAGGCGCCGGCATGGCTTGCACATGATGCGATTGGGCGGCGGAGCGCTAAGGTGGGTGCCGACGCTACTATCCTGTGGAGGCCCTTGCCATGACCGAGAGCGCGCTCTTCGAGCGGCTGTGGAACGGCACAGCGGAGATGGACGAGTGGACGCGCGCCGTCTCGGCAGGCGCCATCACCACGATCACCGATCGGGTCATCGCGATCCACTCGAGCTATTACTGCGGCGCGGTTACTGTGATCCGCACGCGCGAGGGGCTCGTCCTGATCGATACGGCGGGAACGGCCTTTGCGGAGCGCA
>DAORNH010000210.1:5304-7546 GCA_035440865.1 Hyphomicrobiaceae bacterium
ACACGCACGGCCACGTCGATCACACGAGCGGCATCACCGGCATCGACGCGGAGGCCGATGCGGCGGGCGTGCCGCGGCCGCGCATCATAGCGCACCGCAATGTCGCTAGGCGCATGGCGCGCTACATCGCGACGCACGGCTACAACAGCATCGCCCAGGCGCAGCAGTTCAACACACAGGGCTACGTCTACCCGATCGGCCAGCGCATGCCGGACGAGGTCTACGACGACACACTGTCGCTCGCGATCGGCGGGGAGAACCTCGAACTCGCCCACGCGCGCGGCGAGACAGACGACGCGACGTTCGTCTGGCTGCCGCGACAGCGCACCCTGGTGAGCGGCGACTTCGTCAGCTGGGTATTTCCGAATGCCGGCAATCCGAGGAAGGTCCAGCGCTACGCGGGCGAGTGGGCAGCGGCCCTCCGGCGGATGGAGGCGCTGCAACCCGAGGTGCTGATCCCGGGCCATGGCCCTGTCGTGTTCGGAAGGGATCGTGCTGGTCAGATGCTGCGGGATGGTGCCGAAGCGCTCGAGTATTTGACGTCGGAGGTGCTCGCCCGGATCAACAAGGGTGCGCGCCTCGACGACGTTCTTCACGCGGTGCGCGTTCCCACAAGTTACGTTTCCAAGCCGTACCTACGTGCGACATACGACGATCCGCAGTTTCTCGTCCGGGCGATCTATCATCTGAATGCCGGCTGGTTTGACGGCAATCCGGCGAACCTCAAGCCGGCGCGCGCCGCCGAACTCGCGACCGAGATCGCCGCACTCGCGGGCGGAGCGGACCGGCTCGCTGATCGCGCACGGCAACTTGCATCCGAGGGGCGGCTCAACCTCGCGCTGCATCTCGCCGAACTTGCCGGCGAGGCGGAGCCCGGCAACGCTCGGGTCCACGCGGAGCGTGCGGCTGTCCTGCGCGCGCTGATCGACGGCGAGACGTCGCTGATGGCGAAGGCGTTTTATGGCGTCTTCGAGCGCGATGCGGCGAGCCGGTCGAAGGGCTGACGGGGGCGTCGGACGCTGCCGTCCGCCATCGTCAGGGCTTCCGACCGGCCGAGGATTGAGGCTATCCTCTCGCCACCACAACATCGAGATCGGGGACACGCCATGGCGGACCGCTACGCCCACTACACGTCGCTCAAGTTCGCACGCCCGAAGCCGCGCGTCCTCGAGGTGATCATGTCGCGGCCGGGCAAGCTCAATGCACTCGATGCGACAGGCCATCGTGAGGTCGCCGAAGTGTGGCGCGACATTGACCGCGACCCGGACGTCTCGGCCGTGATTCTACGGGGGGAGGGGGGCGTGTTCTCGGCGGGCGGCGACCTCGACATGGTCGAGCGCATGAGCCGCGACTGGCACGAGCGTACGCGCGTGTGGAAGGAGGCGGCCGACCTTGTCTACAACGTGCTCAACTGCACGAAGCCGACCGTCGCCGCGATTGAGGGACCGTGCGTCGGCGCGGGGCTCTCCGCAGCGATGCTCTGCGACATCACCATTGCCGGAAAGTCGGCACGCATCATCGACGGCCACACGCGCCTCGGCGTTGCGGCGGGCGATCATTCCGCGATCGTCTGGCCGCTGCTCTGTGGCATGGCGAAGGCCAAGTACTACCTGATGACGTGTGAGACCCTGAGCGGCGAGGAGGCCGAGCGCATCGGGCTGGTGAGCCGCTGCGTCGATGACGACGCCGTGATCGACACCGCGGAGGTCGCCGAACGGCTCGCTCAGGGCGCACCGGCCGCGATCCGCATGACCAAATACGCGCTCAACAACTGGTTCCGCATGGCGGGCCCGACATTCGATGCCTCGCTCGCCATGGAGATGATGGGATTCTCCGGCCCCGAGGTGCGGGAAGGCGTCGCGTCGCTCAAGGAGAAGCGCAAGCCGAGCTTCAAGCAGGATAACCCGTTCTGAACGAGTTGGCTGGACCAGGGGCCGCGGCCTGGTGCAAACTCCGCCGCGGGGCCAAGTGCGCTTGCCGATCGGCAACGCGTACTTCGGCGGACGGCGTCCGGCTGGCAAGGCATTGTCGCGAGGGGGACTGATGACAGCAGCGGAGAACGGGGCCGCGTTTCCGGTCTCCTCGGGCGCGCCCCTCCTCAGCGTGCGCGGCGTGACGGTGCGCTTCGGCGGCATCGTCGCCCTCGACGGCGTCTCCTTCGATGTGCACGCGGGCCAGATCGCCGGTCTCATCGGCCCGAACGGTGCCGGCAAGACCACGCTGTTCAAGGCGATCCTCGGTC
>DAORNH010000210.1:7556-8059 GCA_035440865.1 Hyphomicrobiaceae bacterium
CGCTGTTCAACTGCCTCTCGCGCCTCTACGTGCCGAGCGAGGGCGAGATCCTGTTCGAAGGCCGCTCGATCCTCTCCGCGCCGCGCCACGCGATCGCAGCGCTCGGCATCGGCCGCACCTTCCAGAACGTCGCCCTCTTCGACAAACTCACGGTGCGCGACAACATTCTCATCGGCTGCCACAGCCAGAGCACCGCGGGCTTCATCGCGAGCGCGCTCAAGGGCCCGGCGACGCGCGCCGAGGAGCGCCGGCTCCGCGAGACTGCCGACCGCCTGATCACCTTCATGGATATCGAGGCTTTTGCCGACCGCCGCGCCGGCGGTCTGCCGTTCCCGATCCGTAAACGCGTGGAGCTCGCACGCGCGCTCGGTGCAAAGCCGAAGCTTCTGCTGCTCGACGATATATTCCGCGAACGGCGAACGGTCGGTCTGATCGCTATACGGGCGCACGCGCTTGATGAACTTCAGGCGCGATGGCTTCGCGCCGGGGAAAACGATCAGGGG
>DAORNH010000211.1:0-3295 GCA_035440865.1 Hyphomicrobiaceae bacterium
GCCTGGCTGTGGCCTTGAGCGTCACGGGGGTCCGCAACAGCGCAGTCCCCATTCTCCGGCATCAGCGCCGTGCCCTCGGGCAATTGGAGGCGCGATGGACGGTACATGTGTTTCCACGGCACGGGCGGATCCAGGGGCCAGCGGGGCCGGGGCAGGCTGGCCCACAGAAAAAAGGGCTCGGGCAGGGAGCGGGCGAGGCGCACGGCCTCATTGCCCACCCAGGTGGTCGGGTGATAGGCCTCTTGCAGAAGTCGCGAGGCCGATGCGTCTTCGTCATCGGGCGTAGCCTGAATCTCGGCGTCCAGCCAGTCCGTGTACGCATCGGGCGCTCCTTCGCATCCCAGGGCCTGAACGACATCGAAGACCCCTTCGAGCCGCTCGGCGGAAAAGATCGCGAGCGTGTCCCAGGTCGAGGCGCGCCGGTCGGAGATGCTGGCAAAGATCCAGAGGCGACGGCCTTCGTCGTAGAGCGTCGCATCGTGGAACTGGCCCTCCATCGGGCGCGCCACAAGTTCCCACTGGTCTGGGTAGCGCGTCGCGCGATAGAGTTCGAGGCCGTTGCTGCCGGTCGTCTCGGGCATCATCCAGATATGGCCATCGCGGACGAAGAGCTGCGGGTAGGAGAGATGGTTCGGCCGCTCGAGCACGACTTTCACTGGGCCGGGCGTCCCGTCTGCATCTAGCGTGAAGGCCGAGATCACCCCTTTCATCGTGGCGAACGGCAGCTCCTCGCAGAAGACATGCGTGACGCCGTCATGAACGATGCCGAAGGGATCGCCGAAGTAGCGGCGACCGTCGTCCGGGAGAATGCGGTAGTCGCGCCGGCTGATGATCTCGCTTGGCAGGCGCGAGGTGTTGTCGGCACCGAGCTTGCGCCAGGCGAGCTGCCATTGCGGCGCTGTGCCGAGGATTCGCGCGAGGCGATCGCGCACTTTGGCGGCCAGACTCGAGATGGCGAACGAGGCGGCGTGCGGCGCGTGCGACCTGCGAACTCGACGCGCGGGCGGTGCGCCGCTCGGGGCTCTGGATACGTCGTCCTCGCCGAGAGCGAGGCGTGCGACGATCGCGGGCAGAGTGGCTGCGAGCCGGCAGAGCACGCTATCGAGCGCCTTGGAGAGCACGCGCGGCTCCTCGACGGCGACGAGGCCGATCGGGATCGCCCGGCCTGCGCCGTCGGCAAGGCTCAACTCGGGCAGGCGATGATCAAGTAGCGCGGTGATCAATGCCCCGATACACGGGTCGCCATCGATCAAAGGCTTGAGAGGGCTGGTCGATCCTTCCCGTCCGGGTCCGAGTGTGAGGTCGAGCGCAAGCCCGGCCGGGCCCGAGGTTTCCCGCGGCACAACTGATGAAGACTGCGTCTCGCGAGCATCGATGCGATCGAACGCATGATCGCTCACCCGACCATAAAGCATCCGCTCGAGCGTCAGCAGCGTCTCGACCGACGAGGGGACGTCATGGCCCGCGGCCGCCTCGAGCACCACGTCGACGTCGAGGCGGCGATCTGCTCGCAGCGCATCGATCACCCAGCCCTGCCAGCGCCTGTAGCTCGCAGCGTTAACAGTGATGGTGATTTTCCGGTTGGGCACGGAGCTTTCGCAGTCTACCAGCATGGGTTAACGGACAACGACGCGGGACAGGCACGCAAGGTGCATACCATCGGGGGAACTGTCGTGAGCAGTGGCGCTGGTCGAATTGTCGTGAAGGACGCCATGGTAACCCTCCGGAACATGCCGAACCGCATCCCGCGGCGAATCGTCATGTACATTCATAACCTGTCCGGCGGCGGCGCCGAGCGGATCTGGGCCGTGGTCGCCTCGGGCCTCGCGAGCGTCGGTCATGACGTCCTGCTCGTGACGGACGATGAGGCGGCAGAGAACAAGGCTGTGCTCGATCCGGCGGTGCGGACCAAGGTGCTGCGCGGCAGCCACGTGGCGACTGTCGCTAAGCTTTCGCGCATCCTGCGCCGGGAGCGCGCTGACGTGGCGCTAGCCGCCGTCTCCGGCTCGAATTTCAAGCTCGCCCTCGCCAAGGCTGCGGCGCTGACGCGGACGCCGATCGTGATCTCGTACCATGGCTTCTGGGAGCACAAGACCGGCTGGCTCGGCTGGCTAGGCTGTGTATCGATGGCCGCTCTCTCCCGTTTCGCGGCCCGCACCATCGCCGTGTCCGACGGCTTGCGGAACGAGCTAGTGGCCAAATGGCACTCGTCACCGGACCGCACGCTCAGGATCTACAATCCGATTGGCGTACCTGATGCGCCGGAGATCACGGCCGCCGACCTCGCGGCGCGGCCGGAGCTTGTCCTCTGCGTCGGCCGACTGATTGAGGACAAGGACATCGGAACAGTGCTCAGGGCCTTCGCGCGGCTCGATCGGCCGACCGCGCGGCTGCTGATCCTCGGCGAGGGTCCCGATCGGGCGATGCTCGAGACGCTGGCCGCACGCCTCGGCATCGCCGATCGCGTGAGCATGCCGGGCTACGTGCTCGAACCGTGGGTCCACTATTCGAAGGCGCGCTGCCTCGTGCATGGCGCCAAGCAGGAAGCATTCGGCAACATCATTGTCGAGGCGCTGGCCTACGGCCTCCCTGTCGTGACGACGGCGTGCGCGGGTCCGAGCGAAATCCTCGGCCGCGGTCGCTTTGGTACGGTCGTGCCGATCGGGGACGATCGGGCGCTGGCGGCGGGCCTCGCAGCAGCGCTCGACGACCCGGGTGATCCGGGTCCACGCCGCGCACGAGCGGTCGAGTTCGCGCTGGCGCCAGGCATTGCCGGCTACGAAACACTGATCGAAACGGTCATTGCGGAGCACTGCTCGAGCCGGCGGGTGGGCGTGCCGGCGCCCCAGGCCCCCGGCAGCTCGGTGTCCTGAGCAGACCGTCCAAGTGACGGTTCTCGGACATCGGCCAAGCTCGAACGGCGATTGCGACCCGAGGGACTGATTCGGCAAAAGGGCGTTGCCAGCGCTTCCCGCGCCTCGTACATCCGCGCAATCGTCGAACGAGGCTCTCCATGTCCGCCGCACCCAAGGTCGTTACCCGCTTCGCGCCGTCCCCGACGGGCATGCTGCACATCGGCAATGCCCGAGCAGCACTCTTCAACTGGCTCTACGCGAAGCACACCGGCGGCACGTTCCTGCTGCGCATCGAGGACACTGACCGCGAGCGCTCGACGCCCGAAGCCGTCGCGACGATCCTCAATGGCCTGCGCTGGCTCGGCCTAGACTGGGACGGCGAGCCGACGTTCCAGTTCGCGCGTGCGCCGATCCACCGGGAGGTCGCCGAAGGACTGCTC
>DAORNH010000211.1:3334-7923 GCA_035440865.1 Hyphomicrobiaceae bacterium
CCCGCCGAACTCGCCGAGATGCGCGCCAAGGCCGAGGCCGAGAAGCGCCCGCTGATCGTCGAGAGCCCCTGGCGCGACCGCGATCCGAAGGAGGCGCCGGCCGGCATCAAGCCGGCGATCCGCATCAAGACCGACCGGGGTGGCGAGACGCATGTCGACGATATCGTCCAGGGTTCCGTGACGTGGGCCAACAAGGACCTCGACGACATGATCATCCTGCGCTCGGACGGCGCGCCGACCTACAATTTCGCCGTCGTCGTCGATGATCATCAGATGGGCGTGACGCACGTCATCCGCGGCGTCGATCACCTGACTAACACGGCGCGCCAGCTCCAGGTCTATGCGGCGCTCGGCTGGTCGCCGCCACGCTTCGGCCATCTGCCGCTCGTCCATGGTCCCGACGGCGCCAAGCTCTCTAAGCGGCATGGCGCGCAAGCGGTCGAGGACTACCGCGCCATGGGCTATCTGCCG
Organism: Hyphomicrobiaceae bacterium; assembly: GCA_035440865.1. Taxonomy (GTDB): domain Bacteria; phylum Pseudomonadota; class Alphaproteobacteria; order Rhizobiales; family Hyphomicrobiaceae; genus DAORNH01. Next base: position 3,806 of record DAORNH010000211.1, read on the forward strand.
GCGGCGGTGCGCAACTATCTCTCGCGCCTCGGCTGGAGCCACGGCAACGACGAGATCTTCTCGACCGCGCAGGCGATCGAATGGTTCGACGTCGCCGATGTCGGACGCTCGCCCGGCCGCTTCGATTTCGTGAAGCTCGCCGACCTCAACGGCCACTACATCCGCCACACTCCCGACGACGAGCTCATCGGGCACATCAAGGCGATGCTGCCGCACATCCCTGACGGCGCGACCCGCATGGCGAAGTTCGAGCGGATCGGCTGGGCGAAGCTCGCGGCCGCCATGCCGGGCCTCAAGGAGCGCGCGAAGACGCTGATCGAGCTCATCGACGGCGCCGAGTACCTGATCTCGGCCCGACCGCTGACTCTCGACGAGAAGGCGGCAAAGCTCATCGATGGTGAGGCGAAGGGGCATCTCGCCGAGCTCGCCACACGCTTCGCGGCGCGGAACGACTGGACCGCGAAGGCGCTCGAGGACGAGGTGCGCTCCTATGCCGAGGCGGGCGGCTTCAAGCTCGGCAAGATCGCGCAGCCGCTCAGGGCGGCTCTCACGGGGAAGTCCGTCTCCCCGCCCGTCTTCGACGTGATGGCGGTGCTCGGCCGCGAGGAGAGCCTCGCACGCATCGCCGATCAGACGCGCTGAAGCCATGACGGCGGCGCGCGCACGGCCTGAGCATCTGGCGCTCGTCGCCTCTCCGGGCTTCGCCGATTATCGCCTTCTCGACAGCGGCAGCGGCCGCAAGCTCGAGCGCTTCGGGGCAATCGTCGTCGATCGTCCGGAGCCACAGGCGCTCTGGTCACCGTCGCTCGATGAAGTTGCCTGGGGGCGGGCGCACGCCGTCTTTTCGGCCGCGGGCGAAGACGACGAGAAGGGGCGCTGGCGCGTCGACAAGCCTGTCCCCGACAGCTGGCCGATCGCCATCGCGGCCGGCCAGGCGAAGGCGACAGTCCTTTGCCGCCTGTCCGCGATGTGGCACCTCGGGCTCTTTCCCGAGCAGGCGCCGCACTGGGAGTGGATGGTGCGCGAACTCTGCGAGGCGCGGCCGGAGCGACCGCGCGTCCTCAATCTTTTTGGCTACACCGGCGCGGCAAGCCTCCTCGCAGCAGCAGCAGGCGCCGAGGTCACGCACCTCGATGCCTCGAAGAAGGCCGTGCAGTGGGGTCGCGAGAACCAGACCGCATCCAGGCACGCTGATGCGCCGATCCGCTGGATCGTCGACGATGCGCGGAAGTTCGCCGCCCGCGAGGTCCGGCGCGGTCGACAGTACGACGTCATCCTGGTCGATCCGCCGAAGTTCGGCCGCGGCCCCGAGGGCGAGGTGTGGGATCTGTTCGCCGATCTGCCGGCGCTGCTCGCGGACTGCGTGAAGCTCCTTGCCCCGGGGCGGGCGGCGATCATCCTCACGGTCTATGCGATCCGCGCCTCGGCCATCGCCTTCGACCAGCTGCTGCGCGAGCACATCGGCGCGCGCGGCGGTCGCTTCGAGACGGGTGAGCTCGCGATCCTCGAAGAGAGCGGCGCGCGCGCCGTGCCGACGTCGCTCTTCACGCGCTGGACGGGGTGAAGGGGCCGCCATGGCAATCGCTGAGACGATCACAAGCCTCCAGAACGAGCGCATCAAGGCGATCCGAGCGCTCGAGATGCGCAAGGAGCGGCGCGAGACGGGCCTGTTCGTCGCCGAGGGCGTCTCGGTGATCGAGACCGCGCGGCAGCGGGGCATCTTTCCCGAGACGCTCGTGCATCTCGCAGGCAGCCTCGACACGGCCGTCGCGCGCGCGATCGTCACGCAAGCCCACGCCCACGGCGCGCGTATCCTCGAGGTGAGCGCCGCTGTGCTCGCCAAGATCGCAGCAAAGGAGAACCCGCAATCCCTGATCGGCGTCTTCCACCAGCGCTGGTCGGAGCTGCCTGCGCGAGCTGCGATGGCTCGCACAACGACTTGGCTTGCGCTCGAGGAGGTGCGCGATCCCGGCAATCTCGGCACGATCATCCGCACCGCCGATGCGGTTGGCGCGGCGGGCGTCATCCTGGTCGGCGCATGCTGCGATCCCTACTCGCGCGAGGCCATACGCGCGACCATGGGCTCGATCTTCTCGGTGCCGCTCGTTGCCGTGACGCGCGAGGCCTTCCTCGCCTTCACCAAGGCATGGCCGGGCGAGGTCGTCGGCACGGCAATCACGGCCACCGAAGACGTGCGGATGGTCACGTGGCGCGAGCCAGTATTGCTCGTCATGGGCTCGGAAGGCCCCGGGCTTTCGGACGGGCTGACGGCGGCGATGTCACGCCTCGTGCGCATCCCTATGGTCGGCCGGCTCGACAGCCTCAATCTCTCCGTGGCGACGGCGCTCTGCCTCTATGAGGTACGGCGCCGGCACCTGCAGATTTGATCGAAGCCGGTGTGACCATATTGCGGCCTCGGAGCGATCGCATAGGATCGGTGCTGACACGGCCAGGGCAGTTCGCGCATGTCCGAAAACCCGACGACAGTAGCAACGCGCCGCCGGCGGCTCGGCGGGCGGCGCTTTCTACTGAGCCTTTGCATCGTCGGCGCGGCGGTTTGCCTGGCGCTCGGCGTCAGCCAGCCGATCATCAAGGTGACGAAGTACGTCTTCTTCACGACCGAGCATTCGCTCATTTCGACGGTCGCGACACTCATCAAATCGGGCCAGACGTTCCTCGGCGTCACGGTCCTCGTATTCTCGATCGTGCTGCCGGTCCTGAAGCTCCTCTACCTCGTCGCCGTCTCCGTGCTGCCGTCGAGCGAGCTGCAGCGCCAGAAGCGCCGGCTCATCGCGCTCGAATGGCTCGGCAAGTGGTCGATGCACGACGTGCTCGTGCTCTCGCTCACCATCTTCTTCATCAAGTCACAGGGGGTGTGGGACGCGGCGAGCCTCAAGGGCGTCTACTTCTTCACGGCCGCCGTCATCCTGATGATCCTCGCCTATGCGTTCCTGCGCTACGATGCAGTGGCGCCCGCGGTCGTCCACGTCGAGCCAGTTGGCCGGCCGTCGCCCGTGCGCAACTTCGCGTTGAGCTTTCTCATCATCCTGGCGACCGTGTTCTTCGCGCTCGGCGTGATCCTCCCAGTGATCCGTTTCACCACCGTCTATGTGTGGACGAACGAGCATTCGCTCTCGACGATCATCTGGGCGCTCTACAGCAACGAGGAGTACTTCCTCTGCGTCGTCATTTTCATATTCTCGATTTTCTTCCCGTTCCTCAAGCTCTTCTACTTGCTCACATTGATGACATCGCCGGACTTGAGCCCCGAATTCCGCCGCCGCTCGGCCTCGACCATGGAATGGCTCGGTCGATACTCCATGACGGACGTGATGGTGCTCGCCTTGATGATCTTCTACTTCAACTCCTCAGACTACACCGAAGCGTCAGTTCTGCCGGGCGCCTATTTCTTCGCGGCCTCGGTGCTGATGACGATGCTCGCCTACGGCTGGGCCAACTCGGTGACGCCGTCAGTGGCCTACAGAGCCTCTGAGCCCGCCGAGGCCGTGGGCGCCCATGCCAACGCCTCAGGTGTAGCAGCGCTGCCATCGGGTGGCCCCGTCAGTCCGGCGCCGCCGCCGAGTATCAACACGTCTGCAGCGAAGCTGCCGACACCATCCGCATTCCCCGTTCGGCCCAAGCAGGGCGTGCGCGCCGACGGCACATGAGCCTGATGAGCGCGGAACTGTGGATTGGACTGCCACGGAGGCGGTAAGCCTCGAATGATGCTATCTGCATGCCTCCGCCGCGGCCATGATCGGCCGTGACGCATCCAGATGCTGCGAGCCTGCGGCGGCACGCGGCACATGACTTGAGGAGCGGCCATGCCGACGCGACATGTGAGAGTCCTTCATGTGGCCCGCCCCGGCGCCGCGGCAGACGCGCCCGGCATTCCCGGTATTTCACTGGCGACCGTTTCGGCCGATGATTTCGACCGCTTGACGGAACTCGCGACCGGCGTCGATGCGGCGGTCATCAGCGTCGAGGGGTCGTCTGCGCGGCAGGCGCTGGCGATCCTGAACGCGCTCGGCGTGCGCCGCGTGGTGCTGCAGGGTGGCGGAGCCGAGGCGATCGCCGCGCTCGCCGAGCATGCCCGTGCGGGGCTCGGCATGTCGGTG
>DAORNH010000212.1:0-4137 GCA_035440865.1 Hyphomicrobiaceae bacterium
ACACACGGACGGGTCACTCGGCTATTTCCAAAACAGTTTTTCCGTTTACGATAGGGAGGGAGAGCCTTGCGCAAACACCTCCTGCCGGGGCATTGTGCGCCGCAATATGCAGGGGGGCCGCTCGACCTTCGCCTGTCCGGTCTGCCAGCGGTAGGGATCGGACGGGGGAAGCGTGCACCCCGTGGACATCGGATCTGCCGTGCCCGCCCGGGCTCGCACGGCTCGGATAACAGAACTCTCAAGCACCCAAGGAGTGGGCCATGGCCTACACAAGCATCATCGCCGACACGCGGGGGCGCGTCGGCATCGTCACCCTCAACCGGCCGAACGCGCTTAATGCGCTCAATGCTGCGCTCATCGCCGAGCTCGGTCAGGCGATCGACGGCTTCGAGGCCGACGAGGACATCGGCTGTATTGTGATCACCGGCAGCGACAAGGCCTTCGCGGCCGGCGCCGACATCAAGGAGATGCAGTCGAAGAGTTATATGCAGGCCTACAAGGAGGACTTCATCGGCAGCTGGGACCGCGTCGCCCGCTGCCGGAAGCCCGTGATCGCGGCAGTTGCGGGCTACGCGCTCGGCGGCGGCTGCGAGCTCGCCATGATGTGCGATTTCATCATCGCCGCCGATACCGCGAAATTCGGCCAGCCCGAGATCAAGCTTGGCGTCATGCCGGGCGCCGGCGGCACGCAGCGCCTCGCCCGTTTCGTTGGCAAGGCCAAGGCCATGGACATGTGCCTGACGGGCCGCAACATGGATGCGGACGAAGCGCACAAGTGCGGCCTCGTCTCGCGCATCGTCGCCGCCGACAAGCTGATGGAGGAGGCGCTCAAGGCCGCCGACATTATTGCAGGCATGTCGCTCCCGGCCCTCATGATGACCAAGGAGAGCGTGAACCGCGCCTTCGAGACCACGCTCGGCGAGGGAATCCGCTTCGAACGCCGCGTGTTCCACTCCATGTTCGCTATGGACGACCAGAAGGAAGGCATGAAGGCCTTCGCCGAGAAGCGGAAGCCGAACTTCCAGCACAAGTGACGACTGGCGCCGGTCCACTGGTGACTGATCGATCCGTCCGGCGCCCCGCCATGTCTCTGGCGCTGCGCCGGACGCGCATAGCAGTTCCGGATGTGACCACGAGCCCGAGGCCTCTCAAAGCCGTCTGGGACCGCCGGCTCGGCCCGGATATGGATCGGGGCAGCATGACTTCGCCCTCTCGCCGCCGCAGGACTGCGCTGAGTGTGGCGAGGCCCGACGGGCGCTGCCCGGGGTCGCTTGCTCAATGGTGGCTGCCCCCGGTCCTCCCGTCGCCGAGGACGCGATCGACCATCTGCCCTGCAACGCCGAGATAGCTCGCGGGATCGACCACGCGCACAAGCGCTGCCTTGTCGAAATGCGCCGTCACGGCGGCATCGACCGCAAGTTGATCGAGAAGCGTCGTACCCTTGTCGAGCGCGCGCCGGCAGGCCGCATAGACCACATCGTGTGCAGCACCCCGTCCCATCTTCGGCGCGAGCGCCATCATCGCAGCCTCGGCGACGATGAGGCCGCCGGTCATGTCGAGGTTCCTCCGCATGCGGGGCGCATCGACGATCAGCCCCGAGAGCATGAAGCGGGCCTGACCGAGCGCACCGGCCGCCGCGATGAACGCCTCCGGCAGTGCTACCCACTCGAGATGCCAGGGGCCGGTCGCTCGCTCGTGGTCGGCCGCCATCCCGTCGAGCATCAGGCCGACATTCGAGCGCACGATCTTCGCTAGCGCGACGATCAGCTCGCAGGAGATCGGATTTCGCTTCTGCGGCATCGTCGATGACGAGCCGCGCCCCTTCACAAACGGCTCGAAGGCCTCGCCGATCTCGGTCTGCATCATCAGCATGACGTCGGTCGCGATCTTGGCGAGCGAGCCGGTAACGAGCCCGAGCAGCGCCACCACCTCGGCGACGGAATCGCGCGCGGCATGCCAGGTCGCCGTCGGCTCTGCGAGGCCGAGCTCACGCGCGAGACCCGCCTGCACCTCGAGGCCGCGCGTGCCGAGGGAGGCGAGTGTTCCAGCTGCCCCTGCAAACTCGACGACCTCGACGCGCGGGCGCGCCTGCGTAAGCCGCTCGCGGTGCCGGCGGATCATGGAGAGCCAGACCGCCGCCTTGAAGCCGAATGTAACGGGGAGCGCATGCTGGAGATGCGTGCGCCCCGCCATCACCGTGTCGCGATGCGTCCGCGCGAGGCCGGCGAGTGCGCTGTCGATCGCCTCCAGGTCGGCCGCGACGAGGTCGAGGGCCGCCCGGATCTGCAGCACCGTCGCCGTGTCCATGATGTCCTGCGTGGTCGCCCCCCAGTGGAGATAGCGCCCCGCTTCGCCGCACTGCTTCTGCAGTGCGTGCACGATGCCGACGATCGGGTAGCCGACATTGTCGGTTTCCGCTTTCAGCCTCGCGATATCGATGCTGCCAGGGGCCGCCGCCTTGGCAATGCCATCCGCCGCCTCGTTAGGGATCACGCCGAGCCGCCCCTCCGCCCGGGCGAGCGCGACCTCGACCTCGACGTAGCGTTGAACCAGCGCCTCGTCCGAGAAGACCGCCCGCATGGCCGGCGTTCCGAAGCAGTCCCGAAAGATTCCAGAATCGAACATCGACGACGGCATGGCGCGCTCCCTTGATCTCGTCGAGGCGTAGCTGGCATGCGCCCCGGCGACAAGGGCTCGCCAGCGGAAGGGGCGGCAGCTATCGTCAGGCGTCCTTCACCAACGGAGACGCGACATGGTCTACGAGCTGCGCATCTATCACTGTGTGCCGGGCCGACTGCCGGCACTTCTAAAGCGCTTCGAGACGATCACGCTCAAGATCTGGGAGCGGCACGGCATTAGGCAGGCGGGCTTCTGGACGGTACTGGTCGGCGAATCCAACCAGGCACTCTATTATCTGCTCGCCTGGGATAGCCTCGCTGACCGCGAGAAGAAGTGGAATGCCTTCATGGCCGACCCCGAGTGGATCGCCAAGCGCGCCGAGACCGAGAAGGACGGCGCCATCGTCGCCCGTGTCGACAACAGCATGCTCGCGCCGACGGCCTTTTCGTCGGTGAAGTAGAACGAAGGGGGCGAAGTCATCGCCCTCTCATCTTCGTCAACACGAGCAGGGCGTGCGTGGCCCGCCACTAAACGCCTCGATCGCGTGACGGCGCTTCGCCGTCATTGCCTCGACAGGCTCGCTGACGCACTGGTCGATGGACGGCAGCGCATCGCGCTCGGCGATCGAGGCGACGTGCGGTCCGAGGTCGCGCAAGAGCCCGTCGCCGATCCCGTAGATCCAGCCGTGCAGATTCAGCTCCTGCCCGCGCGACCAGGCGTTCTCGACGAGCGGCATGGTGGCGATGCGGCGCACCTGCATCTCGATGTTGATCTCGCACATCCGGTCGACGAGTCGCGCCCGATCCGTGATCGTCGCGAAGAAGGCGCGGTGCTTGCGATAGAGCATCGTGATGGGCTGCAGCCAGTGATCGACCATGGCACCGCGCTCAACCGACAGTGCGCGCTCGATCCCTCCGCAGCCGTAGTGGCCACAGACGATTATGTGGCGAACCTGGAGGTGCTCGATCGCGAACTCGAGCACGGAGAGAATGTTGAGATCGCTGGTGTGCGCGACGTTGGCGATGTTGCGATGAACGAAGACCTCGCCCGGATCGAGGCCGAGCACGTCGTTTGCGGTGACGCGACTGTCCGAGCAGCCGATCCAAAGGTAGCTCGGCTGCTGCTGCTCGGCCATCCGGCGGAAAAACTCCGGGTCGTCGTGGCGCTTCTCCGCTGCCCAGGCAACGTTGCGGTCGAGGAGATGATCGAGGGTGCGGGACATGCGGGCTATCCCTTCCGCTACGTCGAGATAAAGTTGTGGGGCTCTGCCCCGCGCCCCGCCAAAGGCCGTCGATGCGGAGCATCGCTACGCGATGACGGCCTTTGGAAGCCGATCATCAAGGAGAGATCAGCCGCGACAGGAGCAGCTGGAGGTTGCCGAGTTCAGGGGCTCCGAGGTAACGCGCGCGAGCGCCCAGCGCACAAGGCGTTGCAGGGCAGCTGCACCCGGGGCCTCTGCGCGCTCGACGGCCGCGATGAGCGATTGCCAGTCCTCGTCACGGGCCAAGTTGGCGAAAC
>DAORNH010000212.1:4147-7915 GCA_035440865.1 Hyphomicrobiaceae bacterium
TGCGGCACTTGCTGCAACGAACTCGCCGGGCGTCTCACCGTAGCGCTCTGCCATCGCCGCCACCTCGGCGTAGAGCGGGAGGTCGCCCAGCGCTGCGATTGCCTCCGCGGCGCTCTCTTCGCTCTCGAGGCGGGCGATCAGCGTCCCAAGCATCATGACGCCATCACCTGGTCGAGTGCCGAGTTGCCGACGCCGAGGTCGAGGCCCGTGACCTCGGCACGGCTCGCGAGCATCGCGATGAACTGGCGAATCGCCGCGTGGCGCGAGCGCTCGGCGAGCCAGCCGGCGATCCGATCGCGCACGACCTCGAACGGCAGCTCGCGACCGAAGACGTGCTGATCGACGATGACGACATGGAATCCGAAGCGCGTCTCGACGATGCCCGGTAATTCGAGCGTCGCGAGTGCAGCCTCGAACTCAGGCACCGTCTGGCCGCGGCTGATCTGGCCGAGATTTCCGCCGTGCGCGGACGACGGACAGGCAGAGTGGGCCGCCGCGAGCCGCGCAAAGCTTTCCGGCCGGGCGCCGATCTCGACCAGCAGCGCCTCTGCCACGGTGCGCGCCTCCTGCCGTCGCTTCGCGTCGTCAGGCGCGGCGGCGAGCAGAATGTGGCGTGCGGCGTAGAGATCCGAGGATCGGAAGCGCGCACGCTGGAGTTCGTAGACGCGCCGACACGTCGCCTCGTCGGGTGTCGGCGTCACGATCTCGCGTTCCGTAAGCTCTCGCATGAGCGCCTCCTCGTCGGTCTCGCGGCGGCCCTCCTCGTCGCTCTGGGGCTTGGGCGTCAGCCCGAGCCGACACGCCTCCTGCAGCAACAGCTCGCGGATGACGAGCGCGCGCGCCGCCGCCATCCACGCATCGAGCGGCTTCTCCGCCGGATGGTTCTGCGTCTCGCGCGAGATCGCCGCGTGAGCAATCACCACGCCGTTGACGCTGATCGGCTTCGGCCTGGAGAGGCGGGAGGGCTTGGCGGCACAGCCGGCAGCTGCAACGGCATGAGTATCGAGCACGGTGGTCATTCGACTACTCCGCCGCCTGAGTGTAGCTGCCTTCCTTCGAGGCGGTTCCGAGCGGCCGGCGCGTGCGGACGACCTGATAGCCCTTCCGCCCGAGATACCAGACCGGCGCCGACCAGATGTGCACGAGCCGCGAGAACGGGAAGAGCAGGAAGATGGTCATGCCGAGGACGAGGTGGACGAGGTAGGGCCAATCGAGGCCCTGCAGCGTCTTGGCGTCGACCGGCTGCACAAGCAGGATACCCTGCGCCCAATTCGAGAGCTGGATCATCACCGAGCCGTCGGTGTGGCCGAGCGAGAACGGCAGCGTGACGAGGCCGAGCACCAGCTGCACCCAGAGGATGATCAGCACGGCAAGATCCATGTACGTCGACGTCTGCCGGATGCGCGCATCGAACAGGCGGCGATGCAGCAACAGCGAGAGCCCGATGAAGCAGAGGGCGCCGGCGATCCCGCCCGCGATGATGGCGAGCAGCTGCTTTTGCGCCGGGGTCACGAAGAGCGTGTAGATGGCCTTCGGTGTCAGCAGGCCGACCGTATGGCCGACAAGCAGGAAGAGGATGCCGAAATGGAAGAGGTTCGAGCCCCAGAAGAGCTGGCGCTTCCGGAGCATCTGGCTCGACGAGGCCTTCCAGGTGTAGGGCTCGCGGTCGAAGCGGATGATGCTGCCGAAGATGAAAGCCGAGAGGCACACGTACGGATACCAGACGAAGAGAATATGGAAGAGTGCGTCGCGCATGGTGCTCTCCTCAGGCGCGGGGCGTTGACGGGGTGGTGATGGCAACGCGCGGGCGGCCATCGCGTGGCGCATCGAGGCCCGGCGCAGGCCGGCGGCCCTGGCGGATCTTGGCGGTGAGGCTGTCGACACCGCAGTCGCTTTGCGCACCCGGACCGAAGGTCACCTCCTCCTCGGCCCAGGCCCGGTCGAGCGCCTCGAGGTCGTCGGGCTCGGGGTCCGGTTCGGCACGCAGAGCCGCCAATGCGGCCGGATCGATCTTCGCCTTGCCGAGCACCACGAGGGCCTCGAAAAGAGCAGCATACGGTGACGATCGGCGCCTGAGCCGCTCCTGAAGTGCCGCGAAAACGTGTCCCGGCTGCGCGATCAGCTCGAGCGCGGCCTTGGGTTCCTCGGTCGAGGCGAACTCGAGGAAAAGCGGCAGGAAGTCAGGCAACTCCGAGGTTGTCGGCGTATACCCCTTGTCCTCGTAGACCTTTATGAGGTCGACCATCGCCTGGCCGCGGTCACGGCTCTCGCCATGCACGTGCTCGAAGAGATGGAGCGAGAGTGAGCGCGTGCGATCGAAGAGCAGGATGAACCGCTCCTGCGCCTCGTAGATGTCGCGGCACGCGAGATCGTCGATGAGGGCGAGAACGCCGTCGCGCACCGGGCCACGGAGCAGGCCCTCTGCGGTCACGGCGTGCCTGAGCTCGCCGGCCGCCGCTGCAAGCTCGGGCGTCGGATAGGTGAGGAGCGCGGAGAGCACCTTGAGCGTTTTCATCAGTAGGCTCCCATGCGCGGCTTGTCGTTCTTCACCTTGACGCCGCCGAACAGGTTTGGCCGCGTGTCGCTCGGCAGGCAGCCGTCACCGAACGAGAAGCCGCATTCGCCGCGCAGCTCATAGGCGTCCTGCGTCACCTCGCGGTGGCTCGTTGGGATGACGAAGCGGTCCTCGTAATTGGCGATCGCCATGATGTGGTACATGTCCTCGATCTGCTGCGCCGTGAGACCGACGCGCTTGGCGATGGCCTCGTCGATCACGCCATCGACGGTCTTCGCCCGCATGTAGGCGCGCATCGCGAGCATGCGCTGCAATCCCGTCACGACGGGGCGCTCGTCGCCCGCGGTCAGGAGATTGGCGAGATAGCGCACGGGAATGCGCAACGATTTCACGTCGGGCATGCCGGCATCGCTCGCCACCTGGCCGGCTTCCGCCGCCGCCGTGATCGGCGAGAGCGGCGGCACGTACCAGACCATCGGCAGCGTCCGGTACTCGGGATGCAGCGGGAAGGCGACCTTCCACTCCATCGCCATCTTCCATATCGGCGAGCGGCGAGCGGCTTCGAGCCAGGCGTCCGGCACGCCGTCGGCCCGCGCCCGCTCGATCACCAACGGGTTGGCGGGATCGAGGAACACGGAGAGCTGCTGCTCGTAGAGATCCTTCTCGTCGACCGTGCTTGCGGCCTTCTCGATCTGGTCGGCGTCGTAGAGGATGACACCGAGATAGCGAATGCGCCCGACACAAGTCTCCGAGCACACCGTCGGCTGGCCCGCCTCGATCCGCGGATAGCAGAGAATGCATTTCTCGCTCTTGCCGCTCGACCAGTTGAAATAGATCTTCTTATACGGGCAGCCGGAGACGCACATGCGCCAGCCCCGGCATTTCTCCTGGTCGATGAGAACGATGCCGTCCTCCTCGCGCTTGTAGATCGCTCCCGATGGGCACGAGGCGACGCAGGCCGGATTGAGGCAATGCTCGCAAAGCCGCGGCAGGTACATCATGAAAGTGTTTTCGAACTGGCCGTAGATCTCCTTCTGGACGCCGTCGAAATTGACGTCCTTCGATCGTTTGGCGAATTCGCCTCCGAGGATTTCCTCCCAGTTCGGGCCCCACTCGATTTTCTCCATTCGCTCGCCCGTGATGAGGGAGCGCGGTCGCGCCGTCGGAAACGCCTCGGATTCCGGCGCCTTCTGGAGATGCTCGTAATCGAAGGTGAACGGCTCGTAGTAGTCGTCGATCTCCGGCATGTTCGG
>DAORNH010000213.1:0-786 GCA_035440865.1 Hyphomicrobiaceae bacterium
CGGGTCCCGGAGGCGATGCCGTGAAGCGCGGGCGGTAGATCGAGATCGAGCCGTCGCGGAAGCCCGAGCCGCGCGGGTTCGGGGCGGAAAAGATCCGCATCGGCGGCACCGGCCGGCCGATAAGCGACGAATAGCGACGGACGTCCCAGCCGACGTTGTACGGCCGCCGGTTGACGAAGCGATAGCTCGTCACCGGGCGCGTGTTGCGCATGAAGAACGTGGTGCGGCCCCGCGGCGAGAAATAGCGGTAGACTGCGAGCGCCGTGAGCGAGGCAGCCGGCACGAACACCCAGGCCGGATGGTAGCGCCGGTCCTCGAGATAGCTGTCGGAGAAGCTGAGGCCACGGCCCGCCTCCCAGGTGGCCTCGGGCGGCAACGGCGCCCAGCCGACATGCTCGTCGCTATGTCGCCAGGCAACCCACGCCGGACCCCAATCGGTGCCCGGCACCCAGAACCAGCCGTTGTCCTCGTCAAAGCCCCAGCGGCCGTAGTGGAACACGGCCCAGCCGAACGGCTCCTCCGAGACCCACATCCAGCCATGCTCTTCCGTATGCGCCCAGCGGCCTCGCGAGTAAGGGCGCCAGTCCTCATCGACGTTCGGCGACCAAACATAGCCGTATTGCCGATGCTCGAACCAGCGACCGTGCGGCGCCAGCTCCTCGTAGAACATGCGGATATCGGCGACGTCGCCATCCGGCGCATCGGCGCGCACCGGCGGACGATAGGAATCGTCACGATACGTCGGCGGACGATCATCGTCGTCATCGTCGTAGCGGGACTGTGCGC
>DAORNH010000213.1:808-7913 GCA_035440865.1 Hyphomicrobiaceae bacterium
AGCGTGGAGAGCGCCATGGCGAGGCCTGCGGCGAGCGCAGTCAGGTGGGGAGTGCTGAGGCGGTAGCGCATCGCTTGGGGTCCTCGGCGGTGGAAAGTCGGCAGTTCCATCTCAGGCGACCAATGACCGCAAATCCGGCTGAACTTGGGCCGGGGACGGCGCATTGCCGGTACATTCCTGTTACCTGGCGCATGAATGCCGGCTGAACCTTTGCATGCGTCAAGTCAGACGTCTCAGGCACAACAGTTAGCGCATTGCGACGAAAATGCTCGCCGGCACCGCGCCTGCGATGGCGCCGCCCCCCTTTTCGCAAGGTGTGGCACGACCTACATGTCCGGTGGGTGTGCCGACAACGGGCGCCCAGTGCAGCGAGATCACGGGTGCGCACCGCTTCGGGGTGGCGAAACCGGGGAGACACGACATGAACTTCGAGATCTATACGGATCGCGCCAAGGGCTTCGTCCAGGCCGCGCAGAACCTCGCGACGCGCGAGGGCCATCAGCAGATCACCCCGCTGCATCTCCTCAAGGTGCTGCTCGACGACCCGGAAGGGCTCGCCGCCAGCCTCGTCCAGCGCGCCGGCGGCAACGCCGAGCAGGCGAAGGCTCAGACCGAGCGCGCACTTGCGAAGCGGCCGACGGTCTCGGGGAGCGGCGCTGGCCAGACGTTTGCGACGCAGGAGCTTGCTCGCCTCTTCGCCGCGGCGGAGAAGGCGGCGCAGCAGGCGGGAGACCGCTTCGTCAGCGTAGAGCGGCTGCTGCTTGCGCTCGCCGTGGACGCCGAGGCCGGCGCACTCCTGAAGTTCGCGGGCGTCACGCCAGAAAAGCTCGCGGCCGCGATCGCTGACCTGCGCAAGGGCCGCACTGCCGATTCCGCGGGTGCCGAGCAGGGCTACGATGCCCTGAAGCGCTATGCCCGCGACCTCACCCAGGCGGCGCGCGACGGCAAGCTCGACCCCGTCATCGGCCGCGACGAGGAGATCCGCCGCACCATCCAGGTGCTTTCGCGCCGCACGAAGAACAATCCCGTCCTCATCGGCGAGCCGGGCGTCGGCAAGACCGCGATCGCGGAAGGTCTCGCCATCCGCATTGTCAACGGCGATGTGCCCGACAGCCTGCGCGACAGGAAGCTCCTGTCACTCGACATGGGCGCGCTGATCGCCGGTGCCAAGTATCGCGGCGAGTTCGAGGAGCGGCTCAAGTCCGTCCTCTCGGAGATCTCCTCCGAGGGCGGAAAAATCATCCTGTTCATCGATGAGCTGCACACGATCGTCGGCGCCGGCAAGGCCGATGGCGCCATGGACGCTTCGAACCTCCTGAAGCCTGCACTCGCACGCGGTGAGCTGCACTGCGTCGGCGCTACGACGCTCGACGAGTACCGTAAGCACATCGAGAAGGATGCAGCCCTCGCCCGGCGCTTCCAGCCGCTGTTCGTCACCGAGCCCTCAGTCGAGGACACGGTCTCGATCCTGCGCGGCCTCAAGGAGAAGTACGAGCTTCACCACGGCGTTCGCATCACCGACAGCGCCATCGTCGCGGCGGCCATGCTCTCCCATCGATACATCACGGACCGCTTCCTCCCCGACAAGGCGATCGACCTCGTCGACGAGGCCTCGTCGCGCCTGAAGATGGAGATCGACAGCAAGCCCGAGGAGCTCGATGCCCTCGATCGCGACCTCGTGCAGCGGAAGATCGAGCGCGAGGCGCTTCGCAAGGAGACCGACGCCGCCTCGCGCGAGCGCCTCGGTCGCATTGAGACGGAGATCGCCGACCTCGAGGAGAAGAGCCGCGCACTGACGCTGCGCTGGGAAGGCGAGAAGCAGAAGCTCGGTTCCGCCACCAAGATCAAGGAGGAGATCGAGCAGCTCCGGAGTGAGCTCGAGCGTGCCGAGCGGCGCGGTGACCTCGCGCGGGCGGCCGAGATCAAGCATGGCCGTATCCCCGAACTCGAGAAGAAGCTCTCGACCGTCGAGGGGGCCGCTGCCGGCGTGCTCGTCGAGGAGGCCGTGACGCCCGATCACATCGCCGGCGTCGTCTCGCGCTGGACGGGCGTTCCCGTCGACCGCATGCTGGAAGGCGAAAAGGCGAAGCTTCTGCGCATGGAGGACGAGCTCGCCAAGCGCGTCGTCGGCCAGCGTGAGGCGATCGAGGCCGTCTCGACAGCGGTCCGTCGCGCGCGGGCCGGCCTGCAGGATCCGAACCGGCCGATCGGTTCGTTCATGTTCCTCGGGCCGACTGGCGTCGGCAAGACGGAGCTCACCAAGGCGCTCGCCGGCTTCCTGTTCGACGACGACAACGCGCTCCAGCGCATCGACATGTCCGAGTACATGGAGAAGCACTCGGTCGCGCGGCTGATCGGCGCGCCGCCAGGATACGTCGGCTACGATGAAGGTGGCGCGCTCACCGAGGCCGTGCGTCGCCGGCCCTACCAGGTCGTCCTGTTCGACGAGATCGAGAAGGCGCATCCGGACGTGTTCAACGTGCTGCTCCAGGTGCTGGACGACGGCCGCCTCACGGACGGCCAGGGGCGCACTGTCGACTTCAAGAACACGCTCATCATCATGACGTCCAACGTGGGTGCCGAGCACCTTGCGGCGGATGCCGGTCGCAGCGACATGGAGAAGGCGAAAGAGCTGGTCTTCGCCGAGCTCAAGTCGCGCTTCAGGCCCGAGTTCCTGAATCGGATCGACGAGACGATCGTCTTCCACCGTCTAGAGCGCGCGCAGATGGCGCGGATCGTCGACATCCAGATGGCGCGGCTCCAGAAGCTGCTCACCGACCGCAAGATCACGCTCGTGCTCGACGACCAGGCACGGACGTGGATTGCGAACCAGGGCTACGACCCGGCTTATGGTGCGCGGCCACTGAAACGCGTGATCCAGCGCAACGTGCAGGACCCGCTCGCCGAGCGGCTGCTCGCGGGCGAGATCAAGGACGGCGAGACCGTGACGATCTCGATCCGCGACGGTGCTATCACGCTGAACGGCTGGCCGGCGAAGGGCCGCGTTGCGGCGGCCTGATTCGGTACGTCGGCCGGGTGCGGACGCAAGTTTCCCCGCCCGGACGATCGCCCGCGAGGCTCAGGCGACGCGCTTGTCGGCGGCGGCCGGATCGCGGTCGAGCGTGGTCGCGCGGCGCATGTCACGCCGGTTGGCCGCCTCGTCGTAAGGCCGGCCGCGATGCATCGTGCAGCGGTTGTCCCACATGACGAGATCGCCGACGGCCCAGCGGTGCGTGTAGACGTGCTCGGGCAGCGTCGCCTGCTCCATGAGGTCGGCGATCAGCATGCGCCCGTCCGGCAGCGGCTCGCCGACGATGTGGGAGGCGTGCGAGGCGAGGTAGAGCGAATTGCGGCCGGAGCCCGGGTGCACGCGGACGAGATCGCGGTGGACTGGCGGCAGCGTGCGCCGCTCCTCCGCTGAGAACTCGGTGAAGCCGAGCTTCGCCCGCGACGTGAAGATCGAGTGCTCGACGATGCGCCCGTCGACCCGCGCCTTCATCTTCGGCGAGAGGCGATCGTAGGCCGCACGCATGTCGACGAGTTGCGTCTCGCCGCCCTCGGGCGTTACGGAATGCGCGTGCAGCAGCGAATACTTCGCCGGCACGCGCTTGAATGAGCTGTCAGTGTGCCAGAGCTGGTTGCCGAGCGCGAACATGCGGCGGCGATCCTCCCGGCCGAGCACCTTGTTGTCCTCGTCGAGGTTCGAGATGTCGACGAGCTTCGGCGAGATGCGCCGCTTGACGTCGGTCGTCAGCACGCCGTTCTGGCTTTCGAGCTCGCCGAAGCGGAGCGCGAACTCGGCCTGGTCCTCCTCCGAGAGGCGCGGCCCATGGAACACGAGCACCGCGTAGCGGTCGATGGCCTGCTGTAGCTCGGCCAACGCCTCACTCGAGATCGGTTTCGATAGATCGACGCTGCCGATCTCGGCGACGAAGTCACGGTGCAGCTGCTTGATCTCGAGGGCCATCGCCATCTCCGACGGTGAGCTTCGCCGACGTTCGCCCGAGTGGACACCAACGCTATCGCAATGTCGATTGCGTTTGCGGCATACCTCAGCCCGGCCAGGGCAGCGAGTAGGTCTTGACGTTGGTGTAGCTTTTCATGGCCTCGGCGACGCCTTCCTTGTAGCCGAGGCCCGAATCCTTGATTCCGCCGAACGGGCTCATCTCGATGCGGAAGCCCGGCACCTCCCAGACATTCACAGTTCCGACGCGTAGCTCGTTCACGCACTTCGTGACGCGGTCGATGCGATTTGTGCAGATGCCGGAGGAGAGCCCGTAGGCAGTAGAGTTCGAGATGCGGATGACCTCGTCGAGGTCGTTCGGGCAGCGGATCACCGGAATGACCGGTCCGAACGTCTCCTCGCGCACGAGCTCGCAGGTATGCGGGATGTGGTCGACGACCGTCGCCGGGTAGAGCGCACCGCGGCGGTCGTTGCCGTGGAGGAGCTTCGCGCCCTTGGCGACGGCATCTACGACCCGCGCCTCGAAGGTCTTCGCCGCGCCCTCGTGGATCACTGTGCCGATGTCGGTTTCGGGGTCCATGGGATCGCCGCTCTTGAGCTTTTTCGCCTTGGCGAGCACCCTCTCGACGAATTTGTCGGCAACTTTTTCCATGACGAGGATGCGCTTCACGGCCGTGCAGCGCTGGCCTGAGTTCTTGGTGGCCCCCTGCACGGCAAGCTCGGCCGCCTTGTCGAGATCGCTCTCCGAGAGGTCGTCCATGACGATCAGCGGATCGTTGCCTCCGAGTTCGAGGACGATGCGCTTGTAGCCGGCCTTCTCGGCGATGTACTTGCCGACTTTGACGCTCCCCGTGAAGGTGACGACGTCGGCGTTCGGATCGATGATCATGGCATCGCCCATTGTGCGCGGATTGCCGGTCACGATCGACAGCATCTCGGGCGGCAAGCCGGCCTCGTAAAGAATGTCGGTGAGCAGCAGCGCGGTGAGCGGCGTCAGTTCGGTCGGCTTGGCGACGACGCGATTGTTGGTTGCGATCGCCGGCGCGATCTTGTGGCTGATCATGTTGAGGGGGTGGTTGAACGGCGTGATCGCCGAGATCGCGCCTTGCACGGGCTCGCGCATCGTGTAGATGCGCCGTGCTTTGCCGTGGGGCGTGATATCGCAGGAGTATACCTCGCCGTCGTCGCGGATCGCGAGCTGGCCGGCAAGCGAGTAGACGTCGTAGGCTCGGCCGACCTCGTAGGTCGAATCCTTCCAGCAGAGGCCCGATTCCGCCGTGATCAGCGTCGCGATCTCGTCGCGCCGCTTGGCGAGGATCTCGGCCGTCCTGAGGAGGATCTTCTGGCGATCGAAGCGCGTGAGCTTCGAGCGGTAGTTGGCGGCGATCTTGAAAGCCTCGGCGACCTGCGCGGGGCTCGCGGCCGGCACCGTGCCGACGACGTCTCCGGTGTAGGGGTTGCGCACCTCGACGCGCGCCTCGGCATCGACGAGCTTGCCGGCGATGCGCATCTTCTCGTGCGGCTTGGTCGGCAGCTTCGGCGTCTTGATCTTGGTCGCAGGCATCGGGGATCTCCGGACAAGGCGGGTCAGATCGTGGAGTCGACCAGCGCGAGCTGGCTGGTCGAGTGGCGGAATGCTTACCGGTGAATGCGAACCGGCACAGTGCGAGGACCGCGGACGGCGCCCTTCGACCACTCGACAGTGCCACCAGGCACGAGGCTGAACTCGGGGAAGCGCGCCATCCAGAGCTCGATCGCGGTGCGGAGTTCCATGCGGGCGAGATTCGAGCCGAGGCAGCGGTGAATGCCGAGACCGAAGGTGGCGTGGCGGTTCTCCTTTCGGTCGATGATGACCTCGTCCGGATTCGGGAAGAGGGCCGGATCGCGGTTCGCCGCGGGGAAGGCGAGCAGGATCATCTCGCCGGCCTTCATCGGACAGCCGCTGACGCTGGTGTCGGCAACGACCTGGCGGGCCATGGTGACGGGCGCATAGGCGCGCAGGAACTCCTCGACCGCGGTCGGGATCAGGGCGGGCTCGGCGGCGAGGCGGCGGCGATCCTGCTCGACGCTCGCCAAGTGCAGGAGGCTCGAGCCGATCGCGCTCCATGTCGTATCGATGCCGGCGATCAGGAGGAGGCGCAGCGTTCCGTAGAAGTGGTTGTCGGTGAGCGGCTTCCCGTTCATCTCGGCGTGCACAAGGTGCGAGATGAGATCATCGCGCGGCTCGCGGCGCCGCGCCTCGGCGAAGGGACGGAAGTAGTCGTCCATCTCGCGCGAGACGGCGACGAGGCGGTCGGCACCGCCTTCCTCGTCGGCGATCGTCTCCTCGAGGAAGACGTGGATCCAATGGCGGAAAAGGTCGCCGTCCTTTTCCGGTACGCCGAGCATCATGGCGATGACGCGCGGAGGGACGTGCTGAGCAAAATTGACAGCCGCATCGCACGTCTCGCAGTCACCGATCGCGTCGAGCAGCTCGGTGCAGATCTCGCGCGTCCGCGGTACGAGCTTGTCGATCGCCTTCGGCGCGAACACGGGAAGCAGCAGCTGGCGCGCGGGTCCGTGATGCGGCGGGTCGGAGCTGATCGGCGGCGAGGGGAGCCGCACCTTCGGCGGGTTTGCGCGCACAACCGGTCGCTTCGAGGAGAAGCGGGCAGGATCACTCGCGATCTCGCGCACGTCGTCATAGCGGGTCGGCAGGTGCACGCCGCCGTACCGCTCCGAGTGGGCGATCGGGCACGATTGGCGAAGCTCGGACCAGATCGGATAAGGGTCCGCCGTCCAGCGCGGGTCCATGTGATCGAGGTCCGTCGCCCAATCCGTGACGGGCTTGCGTGGCGATTTCGTCTCGTTGCGATCGCTCATGGTGCTGCCTCAGCCCTCTTGGCCAGGGGAGCCTGGCTCGACCAGTCTCAAAGCGTATTCCGGGCAGTTCTTCACTGCGAGGCGCGCCTTGTCCTCCAGCGCCGACGGCACGACGCCGTCGCCGCGCACCACCGGCTTGCCGAGGTCGTCGACGTCGATGAGCTCGGGCGCGAGCTCGTAGCAGCGGTTGTGGCCCTGGCATTTGGCGAGGTCCACGATGAGGCATCTGACGGCGGGTGTGGTCGACATGAGCGGATCACCCTTGATTGGCCGAAGGAT
>DAORNH010000214.1:0-420 GCA_035440865.1 Hyphomicrobiaceae bacterium
TGATGGAGGCGGAAGGCCATCACGTCATGGGGATGATCGACTAGGATCTGCTCCCATATCCCGAGCATGCCGTCGAGGTCGCCGTCGCACCAGCGCCGGAGAGCCTCTATGTGCGCCTTCTCGCGCGCGGTTGCGCGCGTGCCAGTCCTCTCGGCATCTGACAGAGCGCCGCGCGCGACCGGCACGACCGGCTCCTTGAAGGCGAAGTTCTGCGTCGAGGGGCGTCGCGCCCTCTATGACTTCCTGGAAAGCCGCAAGGTCGATCATTGGAAATGCGGCAAGCTGGTCGTGGCCACGGAGGAGGCAGAGGTCGAACGGATCGAGGCGATCTTCGTGCAGGCGACCGCCAATGGCGCGGAAGCGACCGCGATCCGCTTCGGCGCCGGAGCCTCGACGCCCGAGTTACGCAATGGCGGTACC
>DAORNH010000214.1:430-2028 GCA_035440865.1 Hyphomicrobiaceae bacterium
GCTTTTTCCCCCGGTTGATCGACAAGTGGCCGCAGGTGTCGCGAGCTCGTGCAGCTCCAAGAGCAACCTGCCGGCGAAAACATCAGTTTTCACTGATACATCAGCTTTTGACAATGCCATCGGGCCGTGCGAGCGTTCGATCGTGCGCAGCGATCGGTTGGACCCGATCAGAAGGTGGAAAGCCTCGCAAATTCGTCCCGCCGTATCATGGCCGCGGCGCACACTGGAAACGAACCGGAGGGTTTGAATGACCTCGCGCACCATGCTCGCGGCGCTCGTTGGCGCCGCTGCCGTCACACTTGCGCCGATCAGCGGCGCTGCACTCGCCCAGGACAAGAAAGTCAAGGTCCAGATGGCGGGCGCATTCCCAAGCTCCACCGCCATCCTCGGTCCTGCGCAGAAGCGCACCGTCGACATGATGCGCCTGATGTCAGGCGGATCGATCGACGTGAAGCTCTTCGAGCCGGGCGCACTCGTGCCGGCCGGCCAGTATTTCGATGCAGTCTCCAACGGCTCGCTCGACATGGCCTGGACGGTCTCGGGCTTCTTCACGGGCAAGAACATCGCCTTCGCTCTGTTCTCGACCGTGCCGTTCGGTCCCGAGGCCGGCGAATACCTCGCCTGGATGCGCTTCGGCGGCGGCGAGCAGCTCATGCAGGACATGTACAAGCCGCACAAGATCGTCATCCTGAACTGCGGCATGATCTCGCCCGAGGCCTCAGGCTGGTTCCGCAAGGAGATCAAGACGCTCGATGACCTCAAGGGTCTGAAGATGCGCTTCTTCGGGCTCGGCGCGAACGTCATGCAGAAGCTCGGCGTCGCGACGCAGCTCCTCCAGGCGGGCGAAATCTTCCAGGCCCTCCAGCTCGGCACGATCGACGCGACCGAGTTCTCGATGCCGGCGATGGACATCACGCTCGGCTTCCACCAGGTGGCGAAGTTCTACTACTTCCCCGGCTGGCATCAGATGGCGACCTTCTCGCACCTCTTCATCTCCGAGGCGAAGTGGGCCGAGTTCTCCGAGGCGCAGAAGGAGATCGTGCGCCGCTCGTGCGACGCGCAGATGCTCAACCAGTTCGCCGAGGGTGAGGCCGCGCAGTTCGCCGCCATGAAAGAGCTGCAGGCGAAGGGTGTGCAGATCAAGTTCTGGGGGCCCGAGTTCATCAAGGCCTTCCAGGAGAAGTGGAACGAGGTCGCCAAGGAAACCGCCGAGAAGAGCGCCGACTTCAAGAAGGTGTGGGAGCACTTCCAGGCGTTCCGCGCGAACTACAAGATCTGGAAGGACCACGGGTATCTGAAGAACTGAGCTCGCCTCGATGCCCGGATCGCGCAGGCGCGGCCCGGGCATCGTTGCGCATGAGCGCAGGCCTACCCACAGGGAGCAACGGAGGAAACATGCTCAAGGTACTCACAAAGGGCGCGGTCGCCGGTGCCATGGCGCTGGCCATGGTCGCAGGCACTGCCGAGGCGCAGGACAAGAAGCTCAAGATCCAGGTCGCCGGCGCCTTCACGAGTTCGACGGCCATCCTCGGCCCAGCGCAGAATCGCTTCGTCGATCTCATGAAGAAACTCTCGGGCGGCTCGCTCGATGCCAAGTA
>DAORNH010000214.1:2041-3395 GCA_035440865.1 Hyphomicrobiaceae bacterium
GGCGCGCTCGTGCCCGCCGGCCAGTACTTCGACGCGGTCTCGACGGGCGCCCTCGACATGGCGTGGTCGAGCGTCGGCTTCTTCACGGGTCGCGAGATCGCCTTCGCGCTGTTCTCGTCGGTGCCGTTCGGCCCCGAGTCGGGGGAGTACCTCGGCTGGATGCGCGAGGGCGGCGGCGAGAAGCTGATGCAGGACATCACGCTCAACAAGTTCGGCTTCCACTCCTTCATCTGCGGCATCATCCCGCCGGAGGCCTCGGGCTGGTTCCGCAAGGAGATCAAGACGCTCGATGACCTCAAGGGCATCAAGATGCGCTTCTTCGGTCTCGGTGCCATCGTCATGCAGAAGCTCGGCGTCTCCACCCAGCTGATCCAGCCGGGCGAGATCTTCCAGGCGCTCCAGCTCGGCACCATCGATGCGACCGAGTTCTCGATGCCGGTCATGGATCTGACGCTCGGCTTCCATCAGGTCGCCAAGCACTACTACTTCCCCGGCTGGCACCAGATGTCGTCCTACCAGCACCTCTTCGTCTCCAAGAAGAAGTGGGACGAGATGTCGGAGACGCAGCGCGAGATCGTCAAGGCCTCGTGCGATACCAACATGCTGCGCATGCTCGCCGAATCCGAGATCGTCCAGGTGAAGGCGATCAACGAGATCAAGGCGAAAGGCGTGACGCTCCACTACTGGGACAAGACCTTCCTCGACGCCATGCGCAAGGCCTGGGCCGAGGTCGTGAAGGAGCAGTCCGAGAAGAGCGCGGAGTTCAAGAAGGCCTGGGAAAGCCTCTCGGCCTTCCGCGAGCAGTACAAGGTCTGGAAGTCTTACGGCTACCTGAAGGAGTGATGAGCTGAGGGGCGCGGATCACCGATCCGCGCCCGCTTATGTTCGGCGGTTCGATCTGGGGGCGGATCGGGCGGGCCTTGGGGAAAATTCTCGGCACCTGTGCGCGCACGACGGAGGGGATCCGCTTGTCTGCCTTATTGGGATTGAGCCGCGCGATCGACGCGGTCCTACGATTCATCGCCATGACCTTCGGCTGGAGCTTCCTGCTGCTCACGCTCGTCATCGTGTTCGACGTGATCACGCGGAACGGCTTGAAGATTTGGCTCGGATTCACGACAGTGCAAGTCCTGGCACCGTTCCAGCTCAGCCTGTTCGGGATCGACCTCGGATCGTCGCGGCTGCAGGAGCTGCAGTGGCATCTTCACGGCATCCTGTTCCTGACTTGGATCGGATATGCCTACATCCGCAACGC
Source organism: Hyphomicrobiaceae bacterium (assembly GCA_035440865.1). GTDB lineage: Bacteria > Pseudomonadota > Alphaproteobacteria > Rhizobiales > Hyphomicrobiaceae > DAORNH01. The sequence goes on from DAORNH010000214.1 coordinate 3,297, forward strand.
GCATGTGAGGATCGATATCCTGACGGGCGGCCTCAGCCAGCGCAGGCAGGCCTGGCTCGAGCTCATCGGGTGCATCCTGTTCGCACTCCCCTATCTCAT
>DAORNH010000214.1:3405-5599 GCA_035440865.1 Hyphomicrobiaceae bacterium
TGCGCGGCACATTCCCGGGCCTTGTCGTGGCGCATCTCATCGTCGCGCTGCCCTATGCCTGGCAGTTCTTCATGACGTCCTTCTACCAGAACGAGGGTTCGACCGCGCCGAACGGCCTGCCCGCGCGTTATATCATCAAGGGCTTCCTGTTCTTCGGGTTCTTCTCGGTGCTGCTGGCGGTCATCTCGGTCGCCGCACGGCGCTTTGTATTCCTATTCGGCTCGAAAGAGCTCTCTGAGGCCGCCATGCCGGCCGCCAAAACCGGCCATTGAGGGGAGGCGGTCATGGAATGGATTGGAACTCATCTCGCCATCATCATGTTCCTGGTGCTGACTTTCATCATGTTCAACGGGTATCCCGTTGCCTTCATGCTGGGCTGGGTCGGCGTCATCTTCGGCTTCCTCGGCGTCTACTTCGGCACCTTCAACTTTCTGCAATTCGCGAACCTGATCCCGCGTGTCTACGGGCAAGCCGTTGAAAACCCGGTACTCGTTGCCGTACCGATGTTCATCTTCATGGGCACGGTGCTCGAGAAGAGCGGCGTTGCAGAAGAGCTGCTGCGCTGTCTGCAGGTGATCTTCCGGCGCGTCCCGGGCGGTCTCGCCATTGCCGTCACGCTGCTCGGCACGATCATGGCCGCGACAACCGGCATCGTCGGCGCCTCGGTCGTGATGCTGACCTTGATCGCGCTCCCCGTGATGCTCGAGCGCGGCTACAACAAGGAACTCTCCGTCGGCACCATCGCTTCGGCGGGCACGCTCGGCATCCTGATCCCGCCCTCGATCATGCTCGTGATCATGGGCGACCTGATGCAGATTCCGGTCGGCACGCTGTTCGCCGCTGCGATCATCCCCGGCCTCATCATGTCGGGCATCTATCTCATCTACATAATGATCCTCTGCTTCTTTAGGCCCTCGCTCGCGCCACCGCTCGGCGCGCATGAGGGCCCGCAATCGCGGAAGGAGCTCTGGACCATGATCATCAAGACCTTCTCGCCGCCGGCCTTTTTGATCCTCCTCGTCCTCGGCTCGATCTTCGCGGGCTGGGCGACGCCGACGGAGGCCGCGGGTGTCGGCTGCGCCGGCGCGATCCTGCTCGCCATCCGGGCCGGCAAATGGAAGATGCCGATCATCCTCGATGCCATCGAAAGCTCGGCGCTGACGACGGGCCTCGTCTTCTTCATCCTGTTCGGTGCGACGCTCTTCTCCTACGTGTTCCGGGCACTCGGCGGCGACGACGTCGTGATCGAGATCCTGCACAAGGTCGGCATCGACACCGGCTGGGAGCTCCTCCTGTTCGTGATGCTGCTCGTGTTCATCATGGGCTTCTTCTTCGACTGGGTGGAGATCTGCCTCGTCGTGCTGCCGATCTTCACGCCGATCATGACGAAGTCGGTCTTCCCCGGCTTCGTCGACGGGCAGAAGGTGATCCTGCTGTGGTTCGCGATCCTGCTCGCGGTCAACATGCAGTCGGCGTTCCTGACGCCGCCGTTCGGCTTCGCGCTCTTCTACATGAAGGGGACCGTGCCGCCGTCGGTGAATATGGGCCACATCTACCGTGGCATCGTCCCGTTCGTGATCCTCCAGCTGCTCTCGCTCGGCGTGTGCATGTACTGGCCGGAGACGGTGCTCTACCTGCCGAGACGATGGGGCTTCCTCGATTAGCGAGACCATCGCGAGCTTGCTGAAACGGGCGCCTCGCGGCGCCCGTTTTCCTGAGAGCATGACAGGATACCGATGGGAGACGGGGCATGCAGGGACTGTTGAAACTGAGCAACGGCATCAAGCGGATGCTCGAGCTGATCGCGTTCACGTCGGGCTGGCTGCTGGTCGTGCTGATGTGCGTGACGTGCATGGACGTCATATCCCGCAAGTTCGGCATTCCCATCCCGCTGACGAAATTCCAGGAGTTCGAATGGCACCTGCACACGGCCATTTTCTCCCTCTGGATGGGCTACAACTACACGATCAACGCGCATCCACGCGTCGACAGCTACACCGAGACGCTGAGCTATCGGACGAAGGCTTGGATCGAGCTCGTCGGCTGTGTGCTGTTCGCGCTGCCCTACATGTGCCTCATGGTCTACTACGGCTGGAGCTTCACTTGGCTCGCCTGGGTGCAGAACGAGGCTTCGGAGAACGTGACCGGCCTATCGCACCGCTGGGCCATCAAGCTCGTCTTCTACATCGGCCTC
>DAORNH010000214.1:5609-7899 GCA_035440865.1 Hyphomicrobiaceae bacterium
TGGCTCGTGCTGCTCGGGATCGTGTCGGTGCTGATCCGGCTCGTCGCCTTCCTGTTCGCGGGGCGCACGGCCTACGAAGCCGGCCTGCAGATCGGCCACTCCGAGCTGGAGGCGTGAGGCGTCATGGTGTGGCTCACTGAGAACCTCTCGCTCGTCATGTTCGCCGTGATGTTCGTCATCATCTTCTGCGGCTATCCGGTCGCATTCGTGATGGGTGGTACGGCGCTCGTCTTCGCGGCCATCGGATGGGCGATCGGCGAATTCAATCCGGTGAAGCTCTCCAACATCCTGCTCAGGATGTGGGGCGGGGTCGCGGTCGATCCCGTGCTCGTCTCGGTGCCAATGTTCATATTCATGGGCTCGATCCTGGAGCGGTCCGGCTCGGCGAAGGACATGCTGTCGGCCACCGAGATCCTGCTGAAGCGCGTTCCGGGCGGCCTCGCCGTCGCGGTCATGGTGATGGGGACGATCCTCGCTGCGCCGATCGGCGTGGTCGGCGCGGCGGTGGTGCTGCTGTCGATCATCTCGCTGCCGCCCATGATCGCGGCCGGCTATGACAAGCGCCTCGCCGTCGGAACGGTCGCCAGTGCCGGTACGCTCGGCATTCTCATTCCGCCGGCGATCATGCTGGTCGTCATGGCGGAGATGCTGAACACCAACGCCGGCGCGCTCTTCGCGGCGGCAACCATGCCGGGTTTTCTGCTCTCGGGCCTCTATCTGATCTACATCCTCGCTGTCGCGATCCTGAAGCCGGCGCATGCGCCGCGCCTGCCGGCCGATTTCGGCCCGCAGACGCGGGCGGAGTTCTGGCGCACCATGTGGCGCGGACTCTTCCCGATGACCTTCCTCATGACGATCGTGCTCGGTTCGATCTTCACCGGATGGGCGACGGCGACCGAGAGTGCGGGCGTCGGCGTGTTCGGCTCGTTCCTCATCGCCGCCTTGAACGGCCGGCTCAACTTCGCGATGGCGAACGACGCGATCCGCTCCGCCTGCCGGGCCAACGCCATGGTGTTCCTGATCTTCCTCGGCGCGACCGGCTTCTCCTACGTCTTTCGCGAGCTCGGCGGCGACGACGCGATGATCAGTCTCCTCGGGCGCATGGGCATCGACAGCAAGTGGGAGGTTCTGGCCTTCATCATGGTGCTGATCTTCCTCCTCGGCTTCCCCTTCGAGTGGATCGAGATCTGCCTCATCGTGCTCCCCGTGTTCGCGCCGATCCTCTTGAAGTTCGACTTCTCGGATCACCTCGGCCACGCTTCGTACCTGATGCCGTGGTTCGCGACGCTGGTGGCGGTCAACCTGCAGACGTCCTTCATGACGCCGCCGTTCGGCGCGACGCTCTTCTACCTCAAGGGCACCGCGCCGAAGGACATCACGATGTCCGACATCTACCAGGGCATGTACCCCTTCGTGGCCCTGCAGATCGTGGGCCTGCTGCTGTGTGTCTACTATCCCTCGATCGCACTCTGGTTGCCCCGCGTCGCAGGCCTGCTCGACTGAGCGGGGCGGGCTCTCCGGTCCGCGTCGAAAAGCGCCGGGAGGACGCCGGATCGCTCTGTCCAAGCTCTTCCCATCCCGGACGGGACGCACTATATTCCTTGGGCCGGATTCGTCCGGCTATGGCGATAAATGGACGTCGTAATAAGCCATTCGGACCCGGGGGCGGTACCCGGCGCCTCCACCATCATGGGGGCGAAATAGGATCGACGAGGGTGTAAAGGACGCGCTTTTGCCCGGCATGATACCGCCGTTATCGGGTCACCAGAATAGTTGCCAACGACAACTATGCTGAGGCTGCTCTCGCTGCGTAACGCGGCGCGAAAGGCCTGAACCAAAGCCCTGGCGTCTAGCCACGTCAGGCGCGGTCCGGAGGGCACCGGTCAACAGAAGCCCTCCACTTTCGTCATCGCAGCATTCTCATCTTCGTGCCAATCTTCTTCGTGCCCGGCCGGAGACCGGCGCCCAGGAGACGCCTTACCGCCCATGAGCCCCGGCAAGCCGCACATAAACTACGACGCGCTGCAGCAGGACGCGTTTCGCGGCATCGTGCGCGCAGCCCTCGTCCAGGTCGCCGAGAGCGGGCTCCCAGGCGAGCACCATTTCTATATTTCGTTCGACACCCGGGCGCCGGGCGTGATCCTCTCGAAGCGCCTGATGGAACTCTACCAGGACGAGATGATCATCGTCCTCCAGCACCGCTTCTGGGATCTCGAGGTGACGCCCGAGCTGTTCGAGGTGAAGCTCACCTTCGACGGCATCCCGGAGCGGCTGGTAATTCCGTTCAAAG
>DAORNH010000215.1:0-346 GCA_035440865.1 Hyphomicrobiaceae bacterium
TCGCCGCGCTTGCCCTTGTCGCCACGGTCGCCGCGTTCGCCGCGGCGACGCTGCTGCTTGAAAGTATCGTCGAGCAGCTGCTGCTCGCGGCCGATGATGTTGCCAAACTCGTCCATCATCTCCATGAGCTCCTGGCCCTGCCCGTCGGCCTGCCGGCTGCCGCCCGGCTGGAGCCGCTCGAGCATATCACGGAGCTCATTCAGCATCTGCTGCGCCATGTCGCGATCACCCTGCCGCGCCATGTTCTCGAGGTCGCGGAGCATCTTCTCGAGGTCGCGCTGGGAAAGCTCACGCTGGTTGCCGTCGCGCGGAGGCTGGCCGTCACGCTCGGCGTTGCGCTGCATCT
>DAORNH010000215.1:356-1730 GCA_035440865.1 Hyphomicrobiaceae bacterium
CGTTGAGCGCCTGACGCAGCTCCTGCATGAGTTGGCGCAGCTCCTCGTCGGTGGCACCGTTCTTGAGGGCCTCGGCGAGCCGATCCTGCGCATCACGAAGCCGCCGCTCGGCCGCGGAGAGATTGCCGTCCTCGGCTCGCAGAGCAATGTGCCAAAGATGCTCGACGGCGCTGGCGAGCACCTGTCGCGTGCCATGCGGGGTCTTCGCGTTCCGGTCGAGCTGCAGGCGGTGATAGACGGCGCGCAGCCCGAGGAACACGCCTCGGTCCATGTTGAAGTCTGCGGCCGCGAAGGTGATCGCCTCGATGCCCTCCAGCACGTCAGGGACGTTGCGCGAATCCTCGACGAGCTTGCGCCGCTGCTCGACGATCGCCTTGGCAAGTGTCTTGCGGAATTGGCGGGCCGGCAGCACGAACTCGACGACCTCGCTGCGCCCCGTCTGCTCGAGCGCATCCTTGGCGACGAGCCCAAGGCGGACGCGCGTTCCGGCCCAGGGGTGAGCGCCTAGATCGTGGAAGCTCACTCCGTCGGCCGAGCGCGCGTTGTCGCGCGGCAGCCGCAAGACGAGGTGCGGCGGCCGCATCATCGGGAGGCGCGGCCCTGTCTTCGGCTTGGGGCGTGCCCAGGCCGTCGCCGGATCGCCGGCCTTGCGCGCCACACGCCGCAGGCGACCGTCGATCGTGATCACGCCGTAGTCGTCCTCGACCTTGTAGCTGAGCTTCAGCGAGCCGCGCGGCAGCGATTCGGGATTCTTCGTGAGCGCGATCTTTGGTGGCGTATCAGGGATCACCTTGAAGCGCCAGCTCACCATCTGTACGCCGCGAGTGACGACGCGCACTGTCGCCGAGGTTTTGAGTTCGCTCTTCAGCTCGATGACGCCGGCCGGGCGACCATCGCTGACCGGCGCACTGGCATCGGCCTCGAGCCGCATGACCGGCCCGCCGTCGGGCTCGATCTCAAGTGCCAACGCCTTGAGAACGGTTCCAGCGGTACGCACGACGATCTGGCTACGCTCCGGAACCTCGATCGCCTCGCCCTTGAGATCGGGGCGGAAGCCGCCGCGGGCGCCGTCGGCCAGCATGACAGGCGGACGGCCCGTATAGGCGGGCGGCGTCACCCAGGCATCGAGGCGCGCTTCCGCGATCTGTGCCTGCGACGGTCCGAAGCGAAAGGCAGACCTCAGTCGATCCGAGACGCTGTCGCCGGCAAAGGCGAACGCGACGACGAGCCCGAGGCCTAGGAGCACACGAAGGCCGATCGGGTCATAGCGGTCCGTGCGCGGCTTCGGCCCGCCGACCCGGAGCCGATCCAGAAGCCGCTGCAGGCGATCGCGATGTGCGACCCAGAGCCGCCCGCTCGGGCTGTCGGCGGGCG
>DAORNH010000215.1:1744-2912 GCA_035440865.1 Hyphomicrobiaceae bacterium
GCATAGGACGAGGCAGGCCGGTGGGGGACACCCGACACCCGCTCGATGCGATGAATGGCCTCTTCGCGGGCGGGCCAGGCAACGCGCGCGACAGGGACGAGGGCCGCGAGCCCGGCGACGACGAAGCCTGCGAGCACGATCTTGTGCGTCGTCTCGTCGAGATGCAGCCAGAGGCCGGCGATCGAGACGAGCAGGAAGAGGCCGGCAACGGCGAGGAACAGCCAGAAGCGGGGCCAGAGCCGCTCGAAGAAGAGTGCCCAGCGCGCGCGGGCGATCTTGCGCTCGAGCGTCGGCGGGAGCAGCTGCTTGTCGCCCGCTCCCACGCGGGACGGGGTGGACGATGTGATCGTGTGGCGCTCTGACATGCCGTCACCCTAGCATGGGATTTTCATCGGCGTCCCCGGTTGCTCACGCAATTGTTTCCGGCTCGCGACCTTTCAATCGGAGCCGCGCCGACCGGATGGCGCCGCGCTGCGAGTGTCGCTCCGCCTGTGGCAAGATGGTGGCAGGAAGATGAAGTTCCCGTAATGGCCGGCAATGCACGCGGCCGGCCCGTCTAGAAATCGATGTTGGCGTAGTGCCCCGGGGCCGCGAGGCCCGGCACCCGGTCGGCCAGCAGCGGCTGGAACGAGCGACGGCTCTTCAAGCGCTGATACCAGTCCTTGACCGCCGGTTGCGTATCCCACGCAATTTCGTTGAGATAGTCGAGCGTCGAAAGATGCGCGGCACCTGCAAGGTCCGCAAAGCTGATCTCGTCGCCCGCAATGAACCGCCGTGTTTCAGCAAGATAGGACATATAGCTCAAGTGGTACTTGAGGTTGGCACGCGCAGCCTTGAGCACCGAGACGTCCGGCTGCGGCCGTGCTGCGTCGGGCTTCATGAGCGCATAGACCCGTTCGGCGAGCAGATCCCGTGTCACCTCGCGATCCATCTTGCGGTGGAACCAGTCGACAAGGCGGCGGATCTCGGCGCGCTCGTCGCGGCTCCCCGGAAACAGCTCGGTAACGCGCCGGTCCTTGCTCGTCGCGTCGATCTCCTCGGCGATGTACTCGGAGATGGCGTAGGCGCCGCACAGGACGAGGCCGCTGTCGACTTCGAGGATGGGGAGTTCCCCGGATGGATTGAGCGCGAGGAGCTGCGGCCGCCACTCCCACGGCCGCTCCTCGGC
>DAORNH010000215.1:2933-7892 GCA_035440865.1 Hyphomicrobiaceae bacterium
CGAGCGCGAGGCGGATGCTGCGCGACAGCGGGCAGAGGCGGTACTGCGTGAGCTTCAGCATGAGAGCCGGACCAGCGCCGGGATCAGGCAACCGGCCGGTCGGGATAGGCGAGCTGCTCGCGAGCGCGCCACTCGTTGGTGACGTAATTGATGATGATCGACTTCCGCACGCCGGAGATCGGGCGGGCCTCGAAGCCGTGGTAGGTGACCTTCGAGGGCACGAACACCATGGCGCCGCCGGGCGTGAAGGGCGAGCGGCCGAGATGGCGCTTTTCGGCGTCATAGATGTCGGTGCCGAGGCCCGCGTGCGCGGGCTCGCGCGAGGCATAGAGCAGCATCGTGAACGACTTCACACCGAGGTCGGTGTGCGGCTCGAGCCAGAAGCCATCGGTATCCTGCGCAAATTCCACCCGCAGGTAGGTGCCCGCGAGCCTGCTGCCAAAGGTGTGCTCGACGGCGCCCGTCACCTCGCGCGACTGGAACGCCTCGTTGAAGGCGCGGCAGATGGGGAAGCGCCCCATGTTCTCCTGATCGAAGTAGCGCCGTGTCGCATTGTGGATCTCACGTTTGCCCGAGACCCCGCCGAGCGCCGGCGCCGGAAACGGAAGCGCCAGAATTTCGTCGAGCGCTGCGCTCGACACGCAGTCTTTCAGGAACCAGTGCGGGTAGGGTGCCTCGGCACGCCGACCGGCAGCGAACGAGGCGAGGAGCTGGTCGACGATTGCGTCACGGGAAACGGCCATGGGATCACCGGTTGAGAGTGCCGATAGTCGCCGGTCACCAGAGGGGTGCGTCGGGGACGCGGAACCTCGACTTGCCGGCTCGGGATTACCGGAGCTAGCATTCGACGGCTACCACTCCAACGGACACGGCGTCGCGCGCGGCGGCCCGCCGCACGAGAAAGCTCATTGCGGTGACCGGATGCTGTGCCTCGGTAAGACGGATGGCCTCGGTGAGACGGATGCGCGCTCCGGAAAAGCCACGAGGCTCCCCGAATCGGACCAGCGCTCCGAAAAGCAAACGTGGCCGAGCGAGGCTTCAGGCAGGTCCGCCGCTCCCTTGGGGAGCTTTATGGCGCGGAGGCCGTGCGCCTTGAGCTCCAGGAGCTGAGAGATAATCCCTTCGGACCGTCCGTCGGCCTCGCATCGGCCAACGGACATAGTTAACATTATGGCTGTCGCCACCTGTTGCCGATCGCAGTTGAACGCATCCAGCTCAGCCACCCGTCACCGGTGGGAAGAAGGCGACTTCACGCGCCCCTGTGATTGGCGCATCGTGCTTCACATGCACATGATCGATCGCGGCGCGGATGATGTCCGCGCGCTCGAAAGCGTGCGCATACTCCGGACCGCGCGATTTGAGGGCGGCGATCAGATCAGCCACGGTCCGCACTCTGGCGGTCAGCTCGATCGTCTCGCCAGCACGCCCGATCCGCTCGCGCACCCAAGCGAAGTAGAGAATTTTGAGTTGCATCACCTAGCGCTCGATGGCCGAGCGGATTGCCGCCCGGAGATAGTCGTAGCCGGTCCACAGCGTCAGCAACGCCGCGAGCCAGAGGAGCACGATCCCCGTTGCCGTGACGCCCGCCGTGATCCGATCGCCAGCTGGCCCGAGCAGGAGGACGCCAAGCGCGAGCATCTGCAGGCTCGTCTTGTACTTGGCAAGGGTCGTCACGTGGATGCGCACATTGAGCTCGGCCAGGAACTCGCGCAGTCCCGAGACGAGGATCTCCCGGCAGAGGATCACGAGCGCCGCGATGATGTGCACGCCGTCGATCGTGTTGTCGTGCACGAGCAGCATGAGCGCAGTGCCCACGAGCAGCTTGTCGGCGATCGGATCGAGAATGCGTCCGAGCGTCGATTGCAGACCCCAGGCGCGCGCGATGTAACCGTCGAGCCAGTCGGTGATGCAGGCAAGTCCGAAGATGCCCATGGCGAGCCAGCGCCCATCGGGCGGCTTCACGAGAAGAAAGCAGGCCGCAAGCGCCGGCACCGCCAAAATCCTCAGGTAGGTGAGGACATTGGGCAGGCTCAGCATCAGCGGTCTCGGCGCGGCACGGTCCATGCGATAGTGGTACACCATCGCGACCCGGTGCCGTCAATGGCGGCTGCCAGTGGCTCTTTTGGCTCTGTGTACTGTTGCGCACTTGCGGCGAGTGCGTTGCGCCGATGCCACGTCATGGCGAGCCTTAGAACTCGAACACCAGGTAGTACTTTGCGCGCGCCGGACCATCCGGAGCCTCGAATGCCGCGTGCCATTCGGCGTAGGTCCCCCCAATGACGACGGTATCGCCGCGGCGCGGCATGTTGGTCTCGACGATCCTCGCAAGGCGAACCTCGTAAACCAGCCGCCGCGTCTCATGGCCCCGCACGAGCATGCGCAGTGACGCGACCAGCGCCCGGTTAAAGCTCTTGGCCAGGACCGCGTCCGGGATTTGCGACGTCTTATGGCCCATCCGCCCGAACATGAGTTCCATCATCAGTCGAGGAATCACGGCGCGATCCTCGCCGATGAAGCGGCCCAGATCGATCTCGAAACGGGCGCGACGTGGTCCCTCGCGACGAAGGTCGATGGCATTCAGGGCCTCGACCAACCCTTTGGCCTTGGCCAAAGGTCCATCAGCGAACTCACGCAGCAGTTTTTCACGGCGCTCGGAGAACTGGCTCGCGACATCGGCGAACGAGGTCTCACTTCCCCAGCTCTCGCCTTCGGATCGGATCGTACAAGCGAGCCTGCCTCCGATCGTCGCTGCAGAAACCGTCACGATCTCGCGCGAGGCTGCCCTCCCTCGCCAGTTACCGAAGAACTGCGCACAAAGAGCCCCGCCGCTCGGCTGGCGCTCGTCCCCCTTCAGGGCCGCCATGGACGCGCTCAACTCGATGATGGGATCGAGGTCCGGCGCCGGGTTCAGCTCGACTTCCGTAATCGTCTTGCCGGGCACCGAGAAATCGATCGTCGTGCGCCCGTCGAAGCATCCAGCTAACGCCAGCAGCATGGCCAAGAGCAGGGTTCTGGATGCGGCGCTCATCGAATGCTCCGACAGGCTCCTCAATACTCGAACACGAGGACGAAGGGTCGTGGCGGCACCGTCTTCGGATCGGCCATCGCCTTCAGGAAGTCGCCGTAGCTCTGCCCGAGGCTCAGCCGATCCCCCTTGCGCTCGAGATTGGTCTCGATGATGCGCGGCACGGCGAGCTCGATGTCGATGCGATAGTCCTCGTAGCCCTTGAGTGCGATCCGATAGGCCGCCAAATTCGCTCGCATGCCCGACTCGACGAGTTTGGCGAGATTGGCGTCGTCCATGATCCGCGCAAGCGTGCCCGCCGGCAGGCCGGGCATAGGCTTGCCCTTCATCATCTCGTCGGCAACGAGCCGCTTGATGAGCGGTACGAATAGATCGCGCGTCTCGTTGAGGCTCAGCGCTGGGCCCGGCTCCGAGACGATCCGCACGCGCCGCGGGCCATCGCTGACGAGCGTGAGCCCCTTCCCCGCCGAGACCAGGCCCGGCATCATATCGGCCACCTGCGCATTCCAAGTCTTCAAGCCGTCGCCGAGCTTCTTGACCACCTCGTCGCTCAACGGCTCCGTGATTGCCATGCGGATGACGCAGCCGGGACGCGCGCCTTCAAGCAGGCGCACCGAGGTTGCGATCAGCGGCGGCGCCTTGGCCTTCAGCTCGTTGCTCTGGTTGATCCCTTCGGCCATGGCATGGCAGAGCGACTTGCCCGCCAGCGGATTGTTCTCGGACTTGAGATCACCCGCCGCCGCGACCAGCTCGACGATGCTCGCGAACTCCGGAGCACCACGCACCTCCACCTCGATTTCGGTGAGCCCGCCCGGCTTGATGTCGACGAGTACGCGCCCATCGAGGCACGCCGTGAGCGGCAGGGCCAGCAGCGCGGTAATCGACAGTGCGCGCACCGGAGCCCAGGCCCTGACCAGCAGGTTCGCGAGTTGCTGCCCTCTCCGCCTCACATAGCTCGTGCTCATGATTGACCTCCGCTCATACGGGAACCAGGAATGCGAGATCCAGGAAAGCGAGACCTACAAGCAAGTACGCCGACGCCTCGCGGCGCCGGCGCATCGGGGTCGCGTTGCCGGCGCCGCTTGGCGCCACATTCGATCAGTACTCGAACACCACGAACACCTTCTGTCCCTTGCGGCTGTCCACGCTTTCAGAGAACTTCACCCAGTCGGCGAACGAGTATCCGAACGAGGCGGTATTGCCGTCGCGCTTCATGTTGGTCTCGATGATCTTCGGCGCGCGAATCGCGACGTCGAAGCGATACGCTTCGTATCCCTTGGCCATCACGCGTGTCGTCCCGAGCATCGCGCGGTCGTAGGCCTGGGCGATCTTGGCGAGCACACTGTCCGCCGGAACGCCGGCACCCGCCATGCCGATCAGCATCTTGACGGTCTCCTGCATGTTGGCACGCTCGTCGGCGAAGTAGCGCTCGAGATCGAACTCGAAGCGGTAACGGCGCGGCCCCTCGCTCTTGACCTTCAGCCACTCCATCTTCTGTCCCGGCATGGTCGCTGCGGCCGCGAGGCCCTTCTCGATCGCCTGGACGAGTTCGTCACCCTTGCCGATGTCCATCGAGAACGTACAGGCCGGACGGTTGCCCGCCATGCTCTGCTTGGCCTTTATGGTCTTGCCGATGGGCGGTGTAGCTGGATCAGCCTCCATGGCGGCGGCAATCGCCTCGCAGCCCGGCTTGCCCGCTCCCGCCCGGGCCATGGGGGAGGGCGCGATCCCCATCGTGGCCGGGATAAGGTCCAGCACCTCCTTGAACTCGGGCGCGCCCTTGGCATCGATGACGACGCCGGCATTGCCGTCCGCGCGGACATCGAGCAGAACGCGGCCCTCGAGGCAGCCTCCGAGTGTCGCTGCGAGCATGGCCACGGTCGCAACGAGCGCCCCGCGCAGAGCGCGCGCGCCGGCCGGGCGTCCCGCGGCGG
>DAORNH010000216.1:0-5093 GCA_035440865.1 Hyphomicrobiaceae bacterium
GGGCAGCGAGCCAACCTGCGACACCGCGGGCGTGCTCGGGCCCGCCGTCGCCGTCCGTCGCCCCGTCAGGCAGCAACGCCACGATCCGCGCGTTCGTCCGGGCCTTGGCGAGCAGCTCGCTCGCCGCCGGAATCTTCTGGCCTAGGAAGTAGCGCTCCTTCACGATGCCGAGGTCGGAATCGACCGCGCCCGTCGCGAAGACGATGAGATCGGCGTCTTCGGGCGCACTCACCAGCTCGACGCCACGCTCGATCAGCACATGGGCGATCGAGACCGGCACCTCCCAGCTCCGACCCGTCTCGAAAGCCTCGGAAAGCTTCAACTGATGGGATGGTAGCCCGGGGCTGCCGAGCAGGCCACCCAGCGGACCCGCTGCGCCGACGAGCGTGTCGTAGTCACGCGAGATGGGGAGCGCTCGAAAATCGCCTTCGACGACCACCGACGAGGCCGGCAGGCTGCGCCGCTCGCGGATCTCGGTGATGATCACCGGCCGCGTCGTCGTCGGTATGAGAACCAGGGCCTTCATGAACCTGCCGCGCTGCAAGCCGCCTCAACGCTCAGACTGTCAGACGCCAAGCCCCCTTGGGTGGTTCATGGGCCAACACGACGTCGCATATCAGATCAGGTAAAGCTCGGTTGTGGCTTCGCCAAGGAGCTTCAGCAGTCGGGAGAGATCGCCGTTGGCTGGATCGATTGCAATCTGGATGTGGCCGCGCACCGCCTCGGAGAGTGGAATTCGGACGCTATCGTCCGGTCCGATCGCCTCGAGAGCTTGGGGGCCCGCCGGCCCGCCGGCCGATTGGGAGAGGACGACGAACACGTCGCGGCCATCTTCGACGACGCGGAGATCGAATGCGCCGACCCGGCGCGAGGGATAGGTGCCGGTGCCTGCGGCCATGGCGAGTTCGGAGTAGCCGATCGCGCTCGACTGCAGCATGCGCCGGTAGCGCAGGCCGACTGTCCTGTCGGACCGGATCGCCCGCTCGATGCGGAAGTCCATGGGTGCGCCGGGCCCACGCAGCGCATAGCCGATCAGCTCCGAATTGGCGATCCCGGTCGCCGAAGCCGTGCTCTCGGCACGAGTGTCCCGCATGGCGGTCACGAGGTCGCGGGCGTTCAGCTCGGCTACGAGGTGCTGCAGCATGGCGGGGCTCTTGTCGTCCTTGAGTTGCAGGGGCGTTGGTTTCTGGTCTCGGTCGTCCGGCGGCTTCGTCATGAGGAAGCTCCCGGAACAGTACTTGCGCCACCTGGAGCCAAATATGCGGCCCTGAACGCTGCGGCAAATCGGACTTTATCGTCAATGAAACGTGAATTCAGCTCTGCACCGCGCTGGAGATTGCCGACGCCACCGATGAAACCCTGCACAACCTCGCGGATCTGGACGAGTTCGCCCGCGACAGGAACGACCGAGCGCGCGAGCACGTCGGGCGCCTCGTCGAAGCCCTCGCGCTTCAGGCGCTTGAGGAAGCCCTGCCCCTCGCGGCGGGCCTCGGCCAGCGCATCGGGCTCGACGCTCGCGAGCGCCGGATTGTCGTTACCGGCGGGTGCGGCCAGGAAGGCCGAGATCAGCAGTAGCTTCGAGAGATGATCGGCGAGCTTGACGTAGCCCTTCTCGACATCTGGGTAGGCCGTCGCATCGCCGCAGTCCACGCGCCCGGCGACGTCGCTGCCGCCGCTGCCACGGCGCAGGAAATTGGCGATCCCCGACTGCACGGCACCGAACGAGAGATAGCGCAACGCGGTAAGCGGCCGCGACACCGTGAAGGGCCCGCATTCGGCGAGGTCGGCGAGGCGGTCACGCTCGGTACCCGTCAGCAGCTTCACGCCTTCAGGGAGGCCGGTGCGCAGGAACTCAACGAGGGCCTCGTAACGCAGCTCGATCGGATCTCCGATCGGCTCCACGTTCTCGGTTGCCATTTCAACCGGCGCGAGCACGCGGCCGTCATCGCTATCATAGAGAGAAACGGCATCGTTCATGGCGCGCTGGGCGCTGACGTCGGCCGCGACCGTCTCGAGCGTGAGGAAATGCTTGACCACGGTGCGATAGAGCAGCCGGTTGCCCTCGCGAATCTGGCTGTCCCAGAAGGCGACGATGTCCTCGTCGTCGAACTGGATGGCACTCGTGCGCCGCGGCTTGGTGCCGAGATAGCCGAGGAGCGAACGGAACACCTTCTCGTGCCGGGCAACCGGAAAGCGCTCGGTCCGGTAGGCGCGGAGGCGGCTTGCGATATCGGAGACGGCGGCCTTGACGGCGGCCTCACGGCCAGCCGCCGGCGCATGTGCGAGTTCACCGATGATGCGGCGCATCTCGGCGAAGTAGCTGCAATCGCTGTGCATCAGGAGGAATTCGAGAAAGCCCATTAGCGGGCCGATCTCGTGTGTCGGCAACTTTCCTTTGCAGTTCGATACGACGGCGCCGACGGGCCCGAGAAGCACGGCGAGGCAGCGGTCGACATCGGTGCGGCCAGGCGGCTTGCCAGCGACCACCTTTGCCCCGATCTCGGCGATGATGCGCACGAGGTCGAAGACGGGCCGATCACGGTTCGGCCGGATGGCGCCGGCGACGAAATTGGCGAGCTTCTTCTGGTCGGCCGCCCCGAGGCGGCGCGATTCCACGATGCCATTGAGCTCGTTGATCGTCTGCTGATCGATCTGTGCGACGTCCACGTCTAGACCTCCGAGCGCTGCCGACGGCAGCCAAGTGAGCAAGGGCCGGCCGCATCAACCGGAGTTGCAGGCACCAGACAGCTTTCGAACGCACGTCCCATGCCAATGGGCATGGCGAAGGGCCGTCCTGCCATAGCACAGGATACCACCAATCGGGTCAACTCGCCGACATGCGAATGAATGAGGCAATTTCAGCTGATCAATAGTGCTCAGGGCCCGCTGAGGCCTATGCCGCCTTGCCATGGGCCGAGATTTGACGGATCGTGGCGCGCCTGGGGAAATCCGGCTCATGACAATCGGGAGGACTGAATGCGTAGATTGGCCAGCTTGGCCGCCTTCGCGGCGGCGATGGCGCTTTCGACTCCACTCTCGGCCCAAGGGATCGAGAAGCGCTCCTTCAACGTAATCGGCACGTGGGGCAACCTGACGAACTGGCAGAAGCTCGAGGCGCCGTTCTGGAAGGAAGTGCTGCCGAAGGCGTCGGGCGACGCGCTGAAGATCAACGTCCGGTCGCTGACCGAAGCCAACCTCAAGGGCACCGAGCTGCTCCGCCTGCTGAAGCAGGGCGTCTATGATTTCGCGGCCGTGCTGCCGATCTATGTCGACGACGGCGGCGCCGTGATCGAGGCCTCGGATCTCGCCGGTGTCGCACGCGACTTCGCCATGGCGCGCAAGATTGCCGATCTCTGGCTCCCCGAGATGCAGAAGACGATGGGCGACAAGCACGGCGCCATCATCCTCGCGCACTTCCCCTTCCCGCAGCAGGTGTTCTTCTGCCGTGGCGACATCAAGTCTGTCGCCGACCTCAAGGGCAAGAAGATCCGTGTGCAGGGCGCCTCACAGGCCGATTTCGTGACGGCCGTTGGCGGCTCACCTGTGACCATGGCCTTCGGCGACGTGCTCCCGGCTCTCGAGAAGGGCGTCGTCGATTGCGGCATCACCGGAACCATGCCGGCCTACAAGACCAAGTGGCACGAGGTGGTCGGCACGCTCTTCCAGCTGCCTGTCGGCTTCACGCTCGGCACCTGGATCGTCAACGCCAAGACCTGGAACAGCCTGCCGAAGGCGACGCAGGACCTGATCAAGAAGGAGATGGACGCGCTCACCGACCGCTCCTGGAAAACGATCGAGGCAGAATCCGATGAAGGCGTCGCCTGCAATACGGGCTCAGGCGCCTGCTCCGCAGGGTCTCCTGGCAAGGTGAAGCTCGTGAAGCCATCCGATGCCGACATCGCCGCCCGCGAGACCGCGCTCAACACCGTCGTACTCGCCAACTGGGCCAAGCGCTGCACGCCGGATTGCGTCGCCAAGTGGAACGAGATCGTCGGCAAGCCCTACAAGCTCAACGCGAAGTAAGTCGCGACTGACAGCATGCGCGAGGCTCCCCAACGACGTCGCGGGGAGCCTCGTTCTCGCCTGGGGGACTTGTACGGGGGTTCGTTATGGAAGCGCTTTGGCGCCTCATCCAGCATTTGGCTCGCATCGGCGCCTGGGCCGGCGGAGGCCTGCTGATCCTCGCCGCACTCACGGTCTCGACCGAAGTGCTGCTCCGCAAGGGGCTCGGTGCGCTCGTCGGCTATCCCATCCTGATTACCGGCACGAATGAAATCGCCGCCTACCTTTTCGCAATCGGCACGAGTTGGTCGCTGGCCTACGCGCTCGTTACGCGCGGGCATGTGCGCATCGACACGCTCTACGAGCGTTTATCGCCCCATATCCGAGCCATCCTCGACATCATTGCACTGCTTGCGCTGGCCTTGTTCGTCGCAGTGCTCGTTGAGCGCGCCTACGATCTCGTCGCCGACAGCTACCTTTCCGATCGCCGCTCCGCGACCCCCCTGCGCGTGAAAATGGCGATCCCGCAGATCGCCTGGTTCGCCGGCATCGGCCGGCCGAACATCATGATGGTCGTCGCGATGTTGATCGCGTTTCTCCGCTCGCTGCTGGCACTGGCTCATGGCGACCCAGGAACCGTCAGCCGCACCATCGGCGTACCAAGCCAGAAAGAGGAGATCAGGAACGAACTCGAAGGCCTCGGTATCGGCCGGCCGGCCGGCGCGACCGATCCGACCCCACCCAACGGCCCGAAAGCCGCGCCCACTTCTCGCGGCAAGCCCGCCGACTGGACCTGACAGATGTTAGCAACGGCCCTCATCCTACTCGCTGTCATGCTCGCGATCAGCGTGCCGGTCGCCGCCGTTCTCGGGGTACTCGGCCTTTCTCTCGATCAGTTTTTTGCGGACGCTCGATTGCGCCGCGCCATGAGCGACATCCTCTGGGAGCAGAGCGCCAACGACATCCTAATCGCCATCCCGATGTTCGTGATGCTCGGCGAGGTGCTGCTGCGCTCCGGCATCGCCGAACGGGTCTATGCGGCGATCGCCCAGTGGCTCTCGTGGCTGCCGGGCGGCCTCACGCACGCCAAC
>DAORNH010000216.1:5217-7794 GCA_035440865.1 Hyphomicrobiaceae bacterium
CACTCTTGCCGCGGGAGGCACGCTCGGCATCCTGATCCCGCCGTCGATCAACTTCATCCTCTACGGCCTGCTCGTCAACCAGAGCGTGCCTCGGCTCTACCTCGCGGGCTTCATCCCGGGGTTCATGCTCGCTTCCTTCTTCATGCTGATCGTGCTCGCCTCCTGCCTGTGGGACCGCCGGCGCGGCGGCACCAGGATCGAGACGAGCTGGGGCCAGCGCATCGCGACGCTGCCGGCGCTCATCCCGCCAACCTTCATCTTCTTCGTCGTCGTCGGCTCGATCTATGCCGGCTGGGCAACGCCGACGGAGGCTGCCTCCCTCGGCGTGCTCGCGGCCCTCATCCTTGCCGCGTTCTACCGGCAGCTCACCTTGAAGATGCTACGCGCCGCGACCGAAGGCACGATGCGCACCACGGCGATGATCATGCTTATCATCCTCGCCGCGCAGTTCCTGAATTTCGTACTCTCGAATATCGGCATCACGGACGGCGTCGCCGAGGCGATCGAGAAGCTCGGCCTCGGCAAGTACGGCACCCTCGTGCTGATCGTCGTCTTCTACCTGATCCTCGGCTGCTTCATGGAGACCATCTCCATGATGATCCTGACGACGCCGTTCATCGCACCGGTCGTCTTCAAGCTCGGCTGGGACCCCATCTGGTGGGGCATCGTGCTGACGATCCTGATCGAGGCAGCGCTGATCACGCCGCCCGTCGGGCTCAACCTCTACGTGGTGCAGGGCCTGCGCAACGGCGGCGCGATCGGCGACGTCATCCAGGGCGCGCTACCCTTCGTCGGCGCGATGCTCGTCCTCATCCTGCTGCTGATGATCTGGCCCGAGCTCGCGCTCTGGCTCCCTGATAGGGTGATGGGCAAGGGCGGATAGCGGCAGCGCGGCCCTGACGACATATTGCAGGCCGGGCCTCAGGCGGCCAAAGCCCCAGTCGGGTCGGGGCGGCAGCCCGGTCGCGAAGCGAGTGCCGCGCCGTCCCGATCAGAACGAGACGCAGCTCGCCGCGCTCTCGGCGCGCAGCACGCTTTCCTGCTTGAAGCGCACCTTCCAAGCCTCGCGGATCGCAACGATGCGTTGCTCTGTCGTCTCGTCCGGGGTGTGCCAGACGAGCAGGATGCGCGAGGCTTCCTTGGCGATCTTGCCGTCGCCGCCCTTCCACTGGCCGTAGCCCACGAGCACGGTCAGCCCATCCGGAAAGCGCGGGGTGATCTCGGCGTCGAGGAACTCTTGCCATTCCACGTCGCTCACCGGTTCGGCGCCCTTCCGCGACATGCCGAAGACGAGCTCGAGCCGCGTCATCAGCCGGCTTTCCTCCGGGCACTGCATGGCCGGCGCGGGTACCACGGTCGCGTTGGGCGTGAGGACTGCGTTGTCTGGTGCCGTCTCGGCCTCGGGTGGTGGCGGACGGTTGGCCACGAACAGCGTGATCGCGAGCGCCGCAACGGCCCCAAGTCCGCCGAGGACCCGCACCAATCTGTTGGGCACCTGCTCACTCATGCTCGGCTCCACCGCTTCGCTTCTCACCCGCCCCGCTGTCCGCGGCCGAGCGCGAAGGCGCCGGCGCCTTCGCCGGCGATCTTGCCGAACACGGCGCCCGAGGTCAGCCCCGTGCCGCCCGGATAGTTGTGGTAGAAGAGGCCGCCGACGAGTTCTCCCGCCGCATAGAGGCCGGGAATGGCGTGGCCATCGGTGTGCTCGACCTCGCAGCCCGTGGTGATCTTCAGGCCGCCGAAAGTGAAGGTGAGGCCGCAGGTGACCTGATAGGCCTCGAAGGGCGGCGTATCGAGGACGTTGGCCCAGTTTGACTTCGCAACCGCGAGCCCGCGCGTGCCGCGGCCGTCCTTGACGGCTGGATTGAACGGCACATCCGTCATGACGGCGGCGTTGTAGGCCTTGAGCTCGGCGAGGCAGGCCTTGGCGTCGACGCCCTCGAGCTTGCCGACGAGTTCCTCGAGCGTATCGGCCGCGACTTTCGTCACGCGCTTGATGCGATACTCGTCGCGAAGGAGGTGCAGCACCTTTTTGTCGAAGATCTGCCAGGCCATCATGTCCGGCTGGTCTTTGATGACGTGGCCGTACTTCGCATACGTGTAGTTGCGGAAGTCGTAGCCCTCGTCGACGAAGCGGCGACCTGTGGCGTTCACCATAATGCCGAGCGGATAGCTGTGCTTCTGGAAGTTGTCGCCGACGGTGAGGTCGCCGAAGGGCGGCGCGTTGAAGTCCCAGCCGACGGCGTGACCGCTCGACCAGTGGCCGTGCGGCATCGCGCCGATGGCGAGCGCCATGTTGATGCCGCCGCCGGTGTTGAAGCGGGTGCCGCGCACCTTGGCGAGCTCCCAGCCGGGGCCCATGTAGCGGCAGCGCATCTCGGCATTGGATTCGAACCCGCCCGAGGCGAGCACGACGGCGGCCGCGGCGAGATCGAAGGTGCGACCCTTGTGGCGCGCCTTCACGCCGATGACTGCGCCATCGGCGTCCGTCAGCAGCGCGTGGCCGGCCGTCTCATAGCGAATGTCGACGCCCTTCCTGGCGCAGATCGCATGCTGCGTGTCGACGAGGCCGTGGCC
>DAORNH010000217.1:0-1890 GCA_035440865.1 Hyphomicrobiaceae bacterium
CGCCTCCAGCACCTCGGTGCGCTGCAGATGGCGGATCTCGATCGCGAGCCGCTCCATCGAGGAGGCGATGACGGCGAGTGTCGCAAAATACATGGCGTGGCGGTCGCGCGGGATGACCTGCGTGGAGACAGGCTCGGCTGAAAGCCCGAGTGCCTTCGCCACGTGTGCTTCGACGCGCGGATCGATGTTGGCGAAGGTGCCGACGGCGCCCGAAATGGCGCAGGTGGCAACTTCCGCGCGGGCCGCCGCTAACCGCCCTTTCGCGCGATCGAACTCGGCGTAGGCCTGCGCGAGCTTCATCCCGAACGTCACCGGTTCGGCGTGGATGCCGTGGCTGCGCCCGATGCAGGGCGTCAGCTTGTGCTGGTGTGCGCGCGTCTTGAGCGCCGCGAGCAGGCGGTCGAGATCGCCGAGCAGGATGTCGGTCGCACGCACGAGCTGCACGCTCAAGCAGGTATCGAGCACGTCGGACGACGTCATGCCCTGGTGCACGAAGCGGCTCTCGGGCCCGACGAACTCGGCGAGGTGCGTGAGAAACGCGATCACATCGTGCTTCGTCACGCGCTCGATATCGTCGATCTTGGCGACGTCGAACTTCGCTTTGTCGCCGCGCTTGCGGATGGCTGCTGCGGCCTCCTTGGGGATCATGCCGATCTCGGCCATGCCTTCGCAGGCGGCGGCCTCGATCTCGAACCAGATGCGAAAGCGGGTTTCCGGCGACCAGATGGCGACCATCTCAGGCCGCGAATATCGGGGGATCATGGTGCCACCTCTTCAGGCGAACACGACGCGGATGCGCCGGTTCTGCTTGCCCTTGTTCTCGATCTTGGCGACGGCGAGCCGGCCGATCTCGGCCGTCGAGCGCACGTGCGTGCCGCCACAGGGCTGCAAGTCGATTGCGCCATCGACGCCGACGGCGACGAGGCGGATGCGGCCTGATCCGCGCGGCGGCTGCACGGAGAGTGTGCGCACCAGGCTGGGGTTGGCATCGAGCTCGGCATCGCTGATCCAGCGCTCGCCGATCGGGTGATCGGCCGCGACAAGTGCATTGAGCTTTCCGGTCAAGGTCTCCTTGTCGATGCCGGCCATGTCGGCAATGTCGAAATCGAGCCGGCCTTCCGCCGCCGTTATCTGCCCGCCGGTCACGGGCCACTTCACGAGGCTGCACAGGAGATGCAGCGCCGAATGCATGCGCATGTGGGCGTGACGCGTCGCCCAGTCGAGCTCTGCCGTCACGGCCGCGCCGATCTCTGGCTTCGGCGCGCCCTCGGCCGGGACGTGCACGATTGTCGCCTTGTCTGCGTCGTAGACCGTGGTCGAGATCGGGCACGACCGCCCGGCGAAACTCAGGACACCCTTGTCCCCGGCCTGACCACCGGCAGCAGCATAGAAGTTCGTGCGGTCAAGCACGATGCCGCCGTGCTCGTTGATGGCGACGACTTTGGCCTCGATCGCTTTGGCATAGGCGTCAGTGCGATAGATCTGCTCGGTCATGGTCAGGCCTTCTCAGGATCGACGAATACGTTCGGCGATGGCGCCCGTCTGCTCTCGAGCCAAGCCGGCACCGGCAGGCTCTTCCCGCGCAGGAACTCCGGGTTGAAGAGCTTCGACTGGTAGCGCGTGCCGTAGTCGCAGAGGATGGTGACGATGGTCTTTCCTGGGCCCAACGCCTTGGCGAGGCGGATCGCTCCCGCGACGTTGACACCTGTCGAAGAGCCCATGCAGAGACCTTCCTCCGCCAGGAGATCGAAGACGATGCGCACGGCCTCGCCATCGGCAATCAGGAAGGAATGATCGACTTTCAGTCCCTCGAGGTTCTTGGTGATGCGGCCCTGCCCGATGCCCTCGGTGATCGAGGAGCCCTCGGACTTGAGCTCGCCCGCAGTGTAG
>DAORNH010000217.1:1928-4803 GCA_035440865.1 Hyphomicrobiaceae bacterium
GCGATCTGGATGTCCGGGCGCTTGGCCCGCAGTCCGATCCCCGTGCCCGCGAGCGTGCCGCCCGAGCCGACCGCGGACACGAAGCCGTCGACCCTGCCGCCGGTTGCCTCCCAGATCTCCTCGGCCGTCGTTGCGACGTGCGCCTCGCGGTTGGCGACATTGTCGAATTGATTGGCCCAGACGGCTCCGTTGGGCTCGCTCCTGTCGAGCGCCTCGGCGAGGCGGGCCGAGTACTTGATGTAGTTGTTCGGATTCTTGTAGGGGACGGCCGGTACCTCGATCAGCTCGGCGCCGAGCAGACGGAGCGCGTCCTTCTTCTCCTGGGCCTGAGTGTCCGGGATGACGATCACCGAGCGGTAGCCGAGCGCGTTGCCGACGACCGTGAGGCCGATACCCGTGTTGCCCGCCGTGCCCTCGACGATCGTGCCACCCGGACGCAGGAGGCCTCGACGCTCGGCGTCACGGATGATGAACAGCGCCGCCCGGTCCTTCACGGACTGGCCGGGGTTCATGAACTCGGCTTTTCCGAGGATCGTGCATCCGGTCTCCTCCGAGGCTCGGCGGAGCTTGATCAACGGCGTGTTGCCGACCGCCGCCGCGACGCCATTGGCATACCGCACGTGCGTCTCCTTGCTTGCTGTTTGGCCGGAACCGTAGTGGGTGGGTGAGAGGTGTGCAACCTGGAGACGGCCTGGAGACACAAGATCGCGGAGCGGTGTTTCAGATGCGTTTTCGTGTGGCGGCGGCCTACGACCCAGGTTGACCAGGGTGCAGCGCAGCCTCGTCGTTGCAGGCCGCATTGCGGCCGCTCTCGCTTCGGCAACTCCCCCTGTTAAGCCATCGGCACAATTCTTGCTCGATCCTTGCCGAATGCCGTCCGCCGGCATTTCGCCCGGCCGCTAACCAGATCGGATCGCGAGCGCTGAGTTGCGGTGCCCCTTCGGGTAAAATGGTCGTGAACTCGAGCATCAAAGTGGCGCAATCGTGTGTCCCCCAGATGATCGAGGGAAATCGGCCGGCAGGGCGTCGAGCCGGCAAAGAGCGGTTGCACATGCGCTTCACACCGATAGCACCTCAATCAGCGTCCGCGATCCTGAGCGTGGCGGCCCGGCAGGATCAGACCGACCTCGGCGGCCTCCTGCGCACGCTCCGACGCCATGCGGGCCAAATCGCATTGCTGACGCTCGCCGCGCTCCTCCTCGGCCTGGCATATCTGGCACTCGCCACGCCGAAATATACGGCCTCCACGTCGATCTTCATCGATCCGCGATACCGCAAGGTCGTCAACGAGGAGGTCATCCAGGGCGGCGTCGGCACCGACCTGTCGCTCGTCGAGACGCAGGTCGCCATCATCACTTCCGACAGTGTCATGCGCCGCGTCGTCGAGCGCGAAAAGCTCTCAACCGATCCTGAATTCGTGCCGCTCCGCCGTGACGGCCTGCTGTCGTCGTTGAGAGCGATGATCCTCGGCAGGCCCGAACCTGTCGATCCCGTCGCCGAGGCAATGACCGCCTTGTCGCGCGCCGTGAAAGTGAAACGCGCGCAGAAGACCTATGTCGTCGAGATCGAGGTGACTTCGACGAGCCCGATCAAGGCCGCCCGCCTCGCGGACGCCTTCGCCGAGGCCTATCTCGCCGACCAATCCGCTGCCAAGGCCGCCGAGGCGCGCCGTGCCAATGTCCTCATCGACGGCCGGCTCGGCGAGCTGCGCGAGCAGGTGCGCAAGGCCGAGGTCAAGGTCGACGAGTTCAAGCGCTCGAACGCGATCATCGTCTCGGATGGTGGCCTCTTCAACGAGCAGACGCTGACCCGTCTCAACAACGAGCTGGCGACCGCCCGCGGCCTCGTCGCCGAAACCAAAGGCCGGCTCGACGAGATCAACTCCATGCTGAAAGCCGGCATCGGCAATGCCGAAAGCCTGCCGGACGCCGTAAAATCCAATCTCATCCAGCGGCTCAGGGAGCAGCTTGCCGCCGTGGCTCGACGCGAGGCATCGCTCGCGGCACAGCTCGGGCCGCGGCATCCCGTCCTGATCGAGGCGCGCACGCAGGCCAATGAGCTGCGTGGGCAGATCGCGGCGGAGCTGCGCCGCATCGCGGCCGCCGCCAAGAGCGAGCACCAGAGCGCGGTCAACCGCGAGCAGGAGCTCGTCCGCACGCTCGAGCGCTCGAAGGGAGATACCACGAAGACGCAGACCGCCCAGATCAGGCTCCGCGAGCTCGAGCGTGAGTTCGAGGCGAGCCGCGAGGTGCTGCGCATGTTCCTCGTGCGCGCCAAGGAGACGCGCGAGCAGGAGAATATCACCACGCCGGACGCGCGCGTCATCACGCCGGCTGCCATCCCCTCGCGCCCGAGCCGGCCGATCAGCTGGCTCGTCCTGTCGCTCGCCGGTCTCGGCGGTCTCGGGGCCGGCGTCGTCCGCGCGCTCATGGGCGATCACCTGGACCGCAGCCTGCGCACGGGGCAGCAGGTCGTGAGCGACACGGGTCTCAAGGCACTCGCAAACATTCCGGCGCTTGAGCCAAGATCCGGCCTCGAGCGCATGACGCGCCGGCTCAAGGGCAACCCGGCCGACAGAGTTCCTGTGTCGTTCAGCGACATACTGACATCGCTCGGTGATGCCGCGCGGCCGGCCGATACGCCGTTCCGCCAGGCTGTCCTGCGCCTCCTCGCGCGGCTCCGCATCCATGGGCGCGCCGGCCACCCGCAGGTGGTGATGGTCGCGTCCGGCCACGCCGAGACGGGCACGTCTGCAACCGCGCTGGCGCTCGCCTATGCCGGGGCGACCTCGGGCGAGCGGACGCTGCTCGTCGACGGCTGCTCGACCGATCCGGAGCTCTCGCAGATCTTCGCCGCAACCCTGAAGCAGACCGGT
>DAORNH010000217.1:4856-7762 GCA_035440865.1 Hyphomicrobiaceae bacterium
CCGCTCGGGCTTGTCGTTCCTGCCGATCGCGCTCGCTGATCTTCGCCGCCTGAAGCTCAGCCAGCGCCAGCGGCTCGCGGTTGGCATCGGCAAGATCGCCCAGGACTATGATCTCGTGATCATCGATGCGGGCGGGCTGCTCGACGATGAATCGGCCCTCAGCCTCGCGCCGGCGGCGGACCAGATCGTGCTCGTCGCGCGGGCCGGCATCACGGAGCGCGAGACGATCGCCGAGACCATCCAGTCGCTCGAGCAGGCGAAGGATCGCGTGATAGGGCTGGTTCTTACAATGACGGAGGCCGTCTGATACCGGAGGGGCCGACCGGGCCACATCTTCCGACACGTGCACGCCCTCTCGCGGACCGACAGGACCCGACGACATGACAGAGATCGGCCGGGTGCCGTCCACGACCCTCTTCGATGCCGCTCCGCCGGACTGGAATACGCGCGGCCTCCGCATGCCGCCATCGGGTCCGCTCTTCACGGCCGCGCTGCTCGCCGTGCTCCTGGTGTGGAGCTGCATTTCCGCGATGCTCCTGACCGAGCTTGGCTTCAACTACGAGCAGCCGGGCGGGCTTCCGTTCTCGAAGATCCATCCCGGCACTCTGCTCGCCGCCGGTGTACTCATCCTCGCCATGGCTGCCACGGGACGCCCCATTCTCTGGCTCGAGCGCGTGATCGCCGAGCGTCCGGGCGTGGCAGTCTTCCTGCTGGCAACGATCGGCATGATGGCGCACTGCATCATCCTGGTCGGCGCGCCGTTCACGACCTTCATCGACACCTTCGTCGGGCCGGTGATCGCCTTCTGGCTCTTCAAGGATATCGGCGATGCCCGCGCGCGCATGCTGGCGCGCATCATCCACGTGGTCCTCGCCGTCAACGCGCTCGTCGGCATCGCCGAGTTCGCGAGCGGCAACCGGCTGATCCCGCTCTGGATCGCGGGCGAGCTAACGACCAGCGACTGGCGCTCTTCGGCGCTTTTCGGTCACCCCTTGTCGAATGCCTCGATCACGGGCTGCTACTGCATCATCGTCATGCTCGGAGGCGGTCGCGACATCGGCTCGATCGCCCGCACGTTCTGCCTCGCCATCAATACTGCCGCGATGGTGACGTTCGGCGGCCGCGCCGCAACCGTCATGCTGGTCGCCGTCATCCTGCTGATGGCTGCCCATCGCTTTGCCGGCTATGTCGCCGGCCGGCCCTTCAGCCGTGCGGGGCTGGTGACGGCACTCCTGACACTGCCGGTCGCGATCGGCATCGTGCTCGTGCTCGCGGAGGCCGGTTACTTCGCGCGCTTCGTCGAGCGCTTCATCGATGACCAGGGCAGCGCCGCCACCCGCATCGGCATGTTCGACCTGCTCTTCTCGTTCCAGTGGCAGGACCTGCTCATCGCGCCGGACCTGAAGCACGTCGAGACGATGCAGCGTCACTATGGCCTCGACTACGGCATCGAAAGTGTGTGGATCGCATTCATCATCTTCTACGGCATCATACCGAGCATCGTCTTCTTCGCCGCCATGTTCTGGTTCCTCAAGGATGTGGTGCGCTCGGCCCGCCGCGCCAGCTTCTGGGTCGTGCTGTTCTTTCTCGCGGTTGCCTCGACGTCGGTCTCGCTCTACGGGAAGGGCCCGCAGTTCGCAATCCTCGTGATGCACATCCTGATCCTGCTCCGACGCGATAGCGTTCCCGAACCCTACCTCGCCGAGCGGATCGGCCTCGCCATGTCCGGCGGCACGATCGCTGGCCGCCGGCGGCTTGGGGCCTACTGATGCTCCTTCGCCAGACGCTTCTCTACCTGCCGGCACAGCTGATCGGGCCGCTGTTCCTGTTCGTCTCAATTGTTGCCTGGACGCACTGGCTCCCGCCGCACGACCTAGGCACCATGACGCTGATCCTCGTCACGCACGAGCTCATGCATGTCGTCTGCGTGAGCTGGTTCAGCTACTACGTGGTGCGCTACCACTCGCGGGCCTCCGACGCGGACCAGCGCCGCCGCCTCATCGACAGCGAGGCGACCATCCTCGCGCTGGCGACCGTCGCTTCGGTCAGCGCCTCGACGCTCGTCCTCGCACGCGTCGCCGACGGCTTCGCCTCGCCAGCCCTGATCGTCGCCTCGATCGCCTTCATGGCGACGCGCTCGATCACTTTGCATCTCGCCGACCGGGCGCGCGCCGAGGACGAGGTGGTGAGCTATACGGTGATCCAGATCGCAACGAGCGCGCTCGGTCTGCTCATCGGCCTGGGGCTTGCCCACGTCCATGAGCCGACACCGCTCGCCGCAATCGGCGGGCTCGCGGCGGCGCAGCTCCTCGCCCTCATCGCCTGCCTGCCGCGCCTGCGGCCCAGATGGAACCCGGTGCGCCCCGACGCTTCCGTGCTCAAAGCGGCCCTCGCCTACGGCCTGCCGTTCATCGTCAGCGGCCCGCTCATCTGGGCGTCGGTCAATGGACTGCGCTACATCGTCGAGTTCGCACTCGGCTCCGCGGCGCTCGGCCTTGTCACGGTCGGCTGGGCGCTCGGGCAGCGCGGGGCTTCGGTCGCGGCGCTGGTGACGACGGCGGCCGCCTTCCCGCTTGCGGTGAAGAGGACACGCGAGGAGGGTCTCGCACGCGGTGCCGAGCAGCTCGCGAGCAACGCCGTGCTGCTCACGCTCCTGCTCGCGCCTGCCATGGGCGGGCTCTGGGTGCTCGGGCCTCAGCTGACGAACGCGGTCGTCGCCGAGGCCTATCGCGAGGCGACGATCGCCGTGATCCCGCTCGCCGCCCTTGCCGGGCTCGTCCGCAACATCCGCATGCACTTCTCGAATCAGATCTTCCTGCTGCACGAGCGGACTGACGTTGCGCTCAGGATCGATGCCGTGGACGCTGCAGCGAGCCTCGGTCTCGCCCTCATCGGGCTCTGGCTCG
>DAORNH010000218.1:0-7750 GCA_035440865.1 Hyphomicrobiaceae bacterium
CGTTCTCGCGCGTGTCGAGGCCGATGGCATCGAGGCTCTTCAGGTAGAGATCCAGGATGTCGGGCGGCGAGGGCTTCATGATCACCTGGAACTGGTAGTAGTGCTGCAGTCGGTTGGGGTTCTCGCCATAGCGCCCATCCTTCGGGCGGCGCGAGGGCTGCACGTAAGCCGCATTCCAGGTCTTGGGGCCGAGCG
The DNA here is from genome assembly GCA_035440865.1 of Hyphomicrobiaceae bacterium. GTDB lineage: Bacteria > Pseudomonadota > Alphaproteobacteria > Rhizobiales > Hyphomicrobiaceae > DAORNH01. The sequence continues at coordinate 196 of DAORNH010000218.1, forward strand.
CACGCAGCGTCGTCGCGGGGTGAAACGTGCCCGCGCCGACCTCCATGTCGTAGGGCTGGAGCACCACACAGCCCTGCCGGCCCCAGAACTGCTGGAGTGTCAGGATCAGGTCCTGGAACGAGGCCTTGGGATTGAGGCCTTGCGCTTCGGGCTTCAGCGGCATCGACTTCGGCATGAGGCATTCCTCGTTGCAGCCGGCGCACTATAGGGTTTTCGGCAGGCCTGTCGACACCACCGTCGCGTGGGCAGCTCGCGACCTCTCGACCCTTCCGTGCCTCGAGCAAACAGGGGAAATTGCATCAGAGCCACACCGCCTCCGGTTGCATTCGCTGGCGTTGCCGAACGACGATCGCGTGAGCGTTGATTGATTCGCGCCGAGGGAAGGCGGAACGGCATGTCGAAGCCAGCCATGAAAGTCACACAGGTATCCGATGCTGCAACCGGCACCCCGCCGGGTTCGCCAAGGCGAGAGCCCGCGCGATCCGCGAAAGCGCCGAAAGCCTCGGGCGCAGCCGACATCTTCGTGCTCGCCGCCATCGCGGCCGTCAGCATGGCGATCGGCCTTGGCAGCTACGCCCAGCTCGGCTGCGGCATCGGAGTCGCAGCGTGCCTCGCCATGGCTGCGCTACTGGCACTCTCGAGCCTGCACGTCGCTCTCCGCCGGAGCCAGTCGCTCGCCGAGCTCACGGCCGAGAACGCGCGGCTGAAGTCCAAAGTCGAGGGCCTCGTGCGGGTTCGTCGCATGATGCCGCAGGCCCCAGCGGCAAAAGTGCCGACCGCTGCCGCACACGAGCCTCGCATGCCTGCCGACGCCGTGGCCGCCGAAGGTCTTCCTTCAGTCGCCGCGCAGGCGCCACCTGCGCCAGCGTCACTCGTGCCGACTCCGGCCGAAGAACCGACGGACGCTAGCCCGCCGTCCGAGGCCGACCTAGTCCAGTCCATCGCCAGCGTCAAGGAACAGTGGGCGCTGCGGCCCGGTTTCGCCCGCGCCCCGGCACTCGCCGGCCCATCAGGCGTGAGCGACGAGGCGTCGAGGGGCGACGACACGACGGCGACTGGATCGGTGCCACTCGCTGACGGTGCCATCGTTGTCGCGGCTCCGCCGGTACGAGCGGAAGCGCCGGCCGAGGCGCGCATCAGCACTTCGCGGGTTCAAACTGTGACTGCGCCGAGCTCGCCGACGGCAGCTTCGGCGCAACCGTCCGACGCTGCCGCCGTAGAAAACCCGCGAAAGCCGCGCGCCGACTTCGATGCCATCCAGGCCCTGATCAAGCGCCTCGCAACCGATCTCAATGCGCCCCGCAAGCCCGAACCGCCTGAGGAGCCCAGCAGCCCTGCGACGGAACCTGCCGAGACGGCCGCCGACCCGCAGGTCCACGCCCAGGACGCGATCACACGCTCCGTCGTGGCGTTGCGACACACCGGAGCTGCCATGCGGCGCGCCGAGATGCCGGACGAGGCCATCGCGCTTCAAGTCGGGCGACAGGCAGCGGTTCCGGCCGCTCCGCCGAGCGCGCCCGCAGCCGGACCGCAATCTCCGCCGCCCCTTGACCCGGTGCCATCGGTGAGCCTCATCGATGCCATCACGGAAGCGGTCGCGGCTGATCGCTACGACGTCATGGTGGAGCCGATCCAAAGCCTCAAGGATCGCAAGGCGCGCCACTTCGAGATCGGTCTCAGGCTGATCATTCAGAATGGGACGGCGCTAGACGATGTCGACTATGTTCGCGCCACCCGAGGCACCGAGCTCCTCGCTCGCATCGATGCCGCCAAGATGCTGCGGACGGCGCGCTTCGCCGAGCACCTGCTCACGCGCGGGAAGAGCGCATCCGTGCATTCGGCAATCTCGGGTGACTCGCTCGCGAGCGACGCCTTCCTCGATGATTTTGCCGCAACACTGGAGGGCCGCGGGCAGCTCGCCCATGTCCTCGTTCTCGGCTTTTCGCAGATTGAAGTCCGTTCGTTCTCACCTGTGCATTGGGAGACCTTGCACGTCATGGCCGATCTCGGCCTGCGCTTCTCGCTCGAGCATGTCACCGACCTCGACATGGACTTCGAGAGCCTGAAGGGCTCCGGCTTCGAGTTCGTAAAGCTCGATGCCGAGGTGTTCCTCGACGGCTTGCAGTGCGAAGGCACACTGGTCCCCGCTGCCGACCTCTGCCGGCACCTCTCCGAGCTCGGACTGTCTCTCGTCGTGAGCCACATTGCTGACGATCGGGCGCTCGCGAAGATCCTGGGCTTCGGCGTATTGCTTGGCCAGGGCGAGCTGTTCGGCCGCCCGCGGCGGATCGACATGGACGGCAGCGCGCGCGTCGCTGCCTGAGCTGCCTCATACATGGCACGCAACGCGCCGCGTCGGCCTGGCCCGATTGTCGGCCCGCACCAGATTGAGCAGGGTGAGGTCCGCCGCGAGCAACCCCTCGATCGCCATCGCTGATCCCATCCCGGCAGAGGCAGCCTCCAGGGCGAGGCCGACGCTCTCGAAGCTGCTGTCCGATTGCGCGCTCACAAAGCCGTAGCCCGCAAAATCGAGCCATCTCCGCCAGTCCTCGGGGCGAGGCCGGGCGTGAAGCAGCGGCAGAGAAGCAAAGTCCGCTCTGCCCTCGCGCAGCCAAGACGGCGCACAGACCGGTACTGTCGCGATCGGCATCAGCCGATGCGTGATGCTGCCGGGGCGCGGGGTGCCGTCCGAGACTGCGATCACGGCGTCATGGCGCCCCGGAACGAGATCGAGCGCGTTCGAGCTGACGTGCAGATCGATCTCCAGCTCCGGATGCCCGGCCATGAGCTCCCGCCAATGCGGCAGCACGGCCCGGGAGATGAAGAAGCCGTAGGCACCGACTGACAAGCGCCGAAAGCGCCTGAGCCTCAATCCGCTCACCGCGTTGGCAAGGCCATCTAGCGCATCCCGGGCGACATCGGCGAGCGCCTCACCCGCCGAGGTCAGCACGAGGCCCGTCGAGCGCCTGAGAAACAGCGGCGTCTGCATCTCGGCCTCAAGCGCCCTGACATGCCGGCTGATGGCGCCGGGCGTCACGTTCAGCTCCGCGGCGGCGTCCGTCATCGACAGATGGCGGGCCGCGGCCTCGAAGGCGCGGACGGCATGCAGCGGTGGCAGGCGTCGTGCGGGCATATCTTGAGCTAGACTCAAATCGGTCTGCAAACAACTCGTTTGACCAGCATCTGGACGCACTCCTATGCATGATCCGGGATCGCCATCGCTGCCGGCCCTTGGCTCGCGTAATTTGGATCGTATCCGATGACCACTGATCGCGACCAACGTGAGATGGCCCGCCTGCTCGCAGCGGCGCGTCGGGATGCGCGCCAAATCCGCGATCTCGACGCTTGCCTCGTCCCCGCGACCGTCGCCGAAGCCTATCGCGTCAATGCCCTGGTCGAAGACGCGCTTGGATGGGAATCGCTCGGCTGGAAAATTGCGGCGACGACCGAGGCGGTGCGAACGAGGCTCGGCACGCCTGGACCGATCTACGGTCGCACATTCCGCCGCTTTCGCCATGCCTCGCCCGCTCGCTTCAACCACGCAGACCTGCTCGACCCGCTGGTCGAGTGCGAGTTCTTTGTCACGCTCGCCCGCGATCTTCCTCCGCGCGATCGCGCCTGGTCTATGACTGACATCATCGCCGCCATCGCAAGCGTGCACGCTGGCATCGAGGTCGCCGAGTGCCGCTTCCCGATGCGCGCCCTGCCGCCGCTTCCCGCGATCCTCGCCGACGGCAGCGCCTCGGGCCGCTACGTCTTCGGAGACGAAATCGCCAATTGGCGCGTGGATCTCCCCCAAGTCGAGGTCCGCCTCGAGGTCGACGGCCGCGAGATCCGCCGCGGCTCCGGCGCCGACGTGATGGGCGATCCCCTCCGTCCGCTCCTCTGGCTCGCCGAGGAGCGCCGGGCGTTCGGCGACGGCCTCCGCGCCGGCGAGACCATTTCCACCGGCTCGATGACGGGCATGTTGCCGATCCGGCCCGGCCAGCACGTCTTGGCGCGCTTTGGCGCCTCCGCCATAGTCGAGATCGCCTTTACTGCCTGACAAACCCTGCCACGCCCTTCGCCCTCCCAGGAGCCCCGCCATGTCCACGGCAATCACCCGCTCAGAGCCCACGCCATCCGCCCTCCGAGCCGGCACCGCGCGGCGTTCCGAGCATGTCGCCCCGAGCTGCCGCGGGCTCAACTTTTTCGAGATCGACCGGAGCCTGCAGAGCCTCCTGCCGCTCTACATGGACGCGCCCCTGCTCTCGCACCTCACTCCCCACCTCAACGAACTCGGCGCGCTCGGCGGCGGCCGCCTCGGCGCCCTCTCCGATCAGGCCGAGCGGCACACGCCGATCCTGCATCACCGCGACCCCTTCGGCCGCGACGAGGAGTGGGTCGAGTTCCACCCCGCCTACAAGGCCATGGAGGAGATCGCCTTCGGCCGCTACGGCATGCACGCGATGTCCCACAAGCCGGGCATCCTCGGCTGGCCGTCGATCATGCCGCCGATCGCCAAGTACATGTTCCACTATCTCTTCGCGCAGGCCGAGTTCGGCCTCCTCTGCCCGGTCAATGTCACCGACAGCTCGTCCGAGCTCGTGCACCGCTTCGGCAGCCCCGCGATCAAGGCCAAGTTCCTCGACCGCATGTGGTCGCAGGACATGGAGCAGATCTTCAAGAGCGCGCAGTTCATGACCGAAAAGGCCGGCGGCTCCGACGTCGGCGCGGCGGAGCTCACCGCGGTCCGCGACGGCGACCACTGGCGCCTCTACGGCGAGAAATGGTTCTGCTCCTGCGTCGATGCCGACGTTGCCGTGCTGCTCGCGCGGCCCAAGGGCGCGCCAGACGGCGGCAGGGGCCTCGGCCTCTTCCTGATGCCGAAGACGCTCGATGACGGCTCGCGCAACGCCTATCGCATCATGCGCCTCAAGGACAAGCTCGGCAGCAAGGCCATGGCGAGCGGCGAAATCGTCTTCGAGGGCGCGATCGCCTATCAGCTCGGCGAGCTCGACCAGGGCCTGAAGCACATGCTCGTGATGGTCAACTCGAGCCGCATCTCGCATCTGACGCGCGCCGCCGGCATGATGCGCCGCTGCCTCAACGAGGCGCTCGTCGCGAGCCGACACCGTAACGCCTTCGGCCGCGCGGTGATCGAGCATCCGCTGATGCGCCGCCAGCTCCTGAAGCTCATGCTGCCGACGGAGCAGGCGCTCTCCGCGCTCATGTACTCGGCCGCCGCCACCGGCCAGGCGAAGCATGACTCCTCCGCCGAGCTGATCCTGCGCATGCTCACCCCCATCGCCAAGTACCGCGCCTGCCGCGACAACGTCACGGTCGCGACCGGCGCGATGGAGGCGCGCGGCGGCAACGGCTACATCGAGGACTGGCCGAACGCGCGCCTCGTGCGTGACGCGCACCTGGGTCTCCTCTGGGAGGGAACGAGCAATATCAATGCGCTCGATGCCGTGCAGCGTGCCGTCGGCAAGGTCGGCGCGCACCGCGCGCTCGAAGCGGACCTCGGCCGCCAGCTCGACGCGGCGGACGGCATTCCCGGCCAGTTCCGCACGCGCCTGACGCGCGGCGTCGCCGACGCCTTCCGCCTCGCCGAGGAGGTCGCCTCCGATCCCGGGAACGAGCGCTTCTGTCGTCTCGCCGCCGGCCAACTCTACCACGCGACGACCGCCGCGCTGTTAGCTGCCGAAGGCCAGAAGCTCGGCCAATCCGGCGGCGATGCCCGCCGTCTGCTGCTCGCCCGTCTCGTGCTCGAGCATCGCCTGAAGTCGAGCCAAGCCACGAGCCTCGCGAGCCTCAAGTGGGAGGAGGCGATCGCCGATCGCCTGCTCGCGGACGCGCCCGTCACGCTCGAGGACGCACGCGCGCTGCTCGTCGCCTGAGCCCGCAGCCAGAGGAGACGCACCCATGCCATCCGAGCTCATCCGCTATTCGGTCGCCGACGAGGTCGCCGAGATCGTCCTCGACCGCGGCCCCGTCAACGCGCTCAGCATGGTGCTGATCGAGGCGCTGCTCGCGAGCCTCGATCGCGCGCGCAACGACCCGGGCGTCCGCGCCGTCGTCATCTCGAGCGCGCACAAGGTCTTCTGCGCCGGCCTCGACCTCGACATCGTGCGCGGCAAAGGCCCGCTCGAGACGAAGCGCTTTCTCGAGCGGCTCTACTTCGCGCTGAACGATATCCAATACCGCCTCGGCAAGCCGAGCATCGCCGCAATCGACGGCCCCGCGCGCGCCGGCGGCATGACGATCGCCATCTCCTGCGACATGATCATCGCCGGCCGCGGCTCGACCTTCGGCTACCCGGAGGTCGACGTCGGCCTCATCCCGGCCTTGCACTTCGTGCAGCTGCCGCGTCTCGTCGGCAAGCATCAGGCCTTCGCGCCGCTCTTCCTCGGCGAGCCGTTCGATGCCGAGACGGCCTTCCGCATGGGGTTGCTCAGCGAGATCGTCGAGACCGGCAGCGCGCTCACCCGCGCCCGCGTGCTTGCGCAAAAATTCCGCGAGAAGTCGCCTGTCGTCCTGAAGCTCGGCCGCGAAGCCTTCATGCGCGCCGTCGACGCCGACTACCGCCGCTCGGTCGAGAACGTCGCCGAAACCTTCTCCCTCGTCGCCACCACCGAGGACTGCCAGGAAGGCCTCACGGCCTTCGTCGAGAAGCGCAAGCCGAAGTACAAGGGCCAATGAAGCGCGCATGGCTGTCATCCCGGACGCCGGAGCGGCCCTTCTGCCGCGCAGGCGATCCGGGACCCAGCAGCAAGAGCGGCGCAGCTGCCGTATCTCTTCCACCCGAAATACCGAGCGCTGCGCGCACTCGTCACGCTGGGTCCCGGCTCGGCGCGTTCGCGTGCGCTCACGCTTGGCCGGGATGACAGGGGTGGGGCGCGTCAGGCGATCAGCTCATGCCAAAGATCGCGCCATTCCGGATTGCCCGTCTCGATCAGTTCGATTTTCCAGGCCCGCCGCCAACGCTTGATCCGCTTTTCGCGCGCAATCGCCTCGAGAATTTCCCCGTGCGGCTCGAAATAGACCAGTTGCTTCACACCATACTTTTTCGTGAACCCCTCGACGAGGTCCTCGCGATGCTCTGCCACTCTGCGCACGATGTCGTTCGTGACGCCGACATAGAGCGTCCCATTGCGACCGCTGGCAAGGATGTACACGAAGTAGTCATGCTCCCGCATATCGCCATCCTCGCTCAGTCCAGCGCCACCACCCATCCCTGTCATCCCGGACGCCGAAGCGGCACTTCTGCCGCGCAGGCGAGCCGGGAACCAGCGGAAAGAGCGGCGCAGCTGCCGCCTCCCTTCACCCGCAATATCGAGCGCTGCGCGCGCTCGTCACGCTGGGTCCCGGCTCGGCGCGCTCGCATGCGCTCGCGCTTGGCCGGGATGACAGCGACGCCGCGCCCGCATCCCTGTCATCCCGGACACCGGAGCGGCACTTCTGCCGCGAAGGCGAGCCGGGGCCCCGCGGCATGAGCGGCGAAGCCGCCGCATCCCTTCACCCGCAATATCGAGCGCTACGCGCGCTCGTCGCGCTGGGTCCCGGCTCGGCG
>DAORNH010000219.1:0-5281 GCA_035440865.1 Hyphomicrobiaceae bacterium
GGACAACTCTCCGCCCCGCCCTCCTCAGTCATGCCGCCTCCTCACCTCACCGCCATGCCGGCGAAGGCCGGCACCCGGTTCACCTCGGGGCAGCCTCCACCGTTCCCACGCGCGGTGCATTGGGTCCTCGCCTTCGCGAGGATGACGCGGGTGGGGCGGGCGCCGCACGCAAATCGCTCGGCGACAGGGCCTCGCTCTGAGTTTGCGCGCCTTACGTGCGCGAGGCCGGCCCAGACTTGGCCATTCTTGATTGCACGCCACCGCCGCCCGTTTCGGTTTCAGGGACTTCACCGGACGCAAAGCAGGAGGCGGTTATCTGCATCCTCCCCAGCCGGCGGCGCCGGCTCAACCGCGGGCCGGGACGAGTGCTTCCTTGAGCACGCGGGCGTAGTTCTCGCTCGCGAGGCGGCGGATGCGGGCCTCGGGGACCTTGCGGGTCTGCCAGCCGGAAACCACCGCGCGGAGGTCGACGTAGCTCCTGATCGCCGCGTTGCCGGAAAGCCCGTTGATGTCGGTGCCGAAGGCGACATGGCGGTCGCCGAGCCAGTCGGCGAGCTCGAGCATGCGATTGCCATAGCCGTCGATCGTCTTGCCGACATCGAAGGAGAGCGCCCAGAGCCCGACAACGCCGCCCTTGGCGGCAATCGCCTTGGCGAGGTCGAGGGGCAGCTGGCGCGCCCGCCAGATCACGGCGTTCCAGGGGGCGGCGGCGCCCATCTTCACGGAACCATGCGACCAGACGAGCGGCGCCTTGGCGACAGCGAGCGTTTGCGTGACCGTCGGTCCCGCTGCATGCGCGAGGTCGACCAGGATGCCGAGCCGGTTGCACTCCGCGACGACCTGACGGCCAGTTTCGGTCAGGCCGCCGTGCACCGGCGCCTCGGTCTGAAAGTCGCCGAGCGTATTCGCCGTGAAATGGACGAGCTGGAGATGGCGGACGCCGAGGTCGTAGGCGCGCTTCACCCGTGAGGCATCGCCCTCGATGAAATTCGCGCCTTCGATGGAGAGCACGATGTGCGGCTCGCCCTTCTCCGCGCGCTCGACGTCGGCGGCGGTCAGGGCGAGCTTCAGGCCTTGTTCGGCTGAGTGTGCTTTGATGCGACCGATCTCCCGCTCGACCCAGCCGAGCGCCTCGCCGGGGCGCTGTTCCTTCGACTGGCGGTAGGTCTTCGGGTCCATCCAGAGGGCATCGCCGGCGACCGACCAGGAGACGAGTGTCGCGCCGCCGTCGGCGAGCGACTTGGCCACGGGCCGCGAGTGATTGATGCTTGCGCCGAAGAACGAGTGGAAGTGCATGTCGGAAATGTGGATCGGTCCGGTGGCCCGGGTCGACGACGGCGCGAGGGTTCCAGCGGCGATCGCGGTCTGGAGTAAGCGGCGGCGATTCATGGCGGCCTCCCAATGTGGGCTAGGAGCACCCTCGGCGGGTGTTGGTGGCAGTCCAGGCGTCTCACCAACCGGACAGCAGGGAGCCCCGCGCGCACAGCTCGACATTCAGACTTCAGAGCAAGCGATTGTCCAGCTTCAGACGGCGGACTATGGTGAAGGGGCTGCTACCATAGAGACTGATTTCAATGCAGGAGGCACGCTTATGCGTTCGACATATCTGATTGCCGCCGTGGTTGCGCTCGCCATTCCGCTCGCGGCAATGCCGTGGTCGGAGACAGATGTCCTTGCGCAGGATGACAAGGCGAAGCGGAAGAAGTCCAATTCTAAATCGAGCGACCGGAAACCGAGCCCGCCGCCCGCGAGCAAGAGTTCGGGTGGCTACCCGTCGTGCAACCAAGGCGTGCTCTGGGTCGACACGCTGTGCCGCCTCGATGACGGCCGGGTCTGCCTCGTCGGCGAGTTCGACATTACGGACTGCAAGTGATCGCGCTGCGCCCCGTCGCGTCTGCCGATCAGCCGAGCACCAGGGCCGCCAACGCAATACCGACCGATGTGAGAATGCTCGGCATGTCGGCGAGCCCCACGAACGACAGGATGCCGTAGGAGATCACGGCGGACGCCACCGTCACGACGACGCGGCGCAGGGTCTGCCGCGCCAGCGACGCGGGCGCGGGAGCGCCCGTTGCCGCGAATGGTCGGGCGACACGTGTCGCCGGTGTGCCCGGATGGCGGCCCGGCTTGAACAGCCAGCCGAGGAAGCCCGCGAGCACGTACGGCAGCGTGATGAGCAGCATGATGTGGGCGGGATCCAAGCCGGGCCTGCGGAAGTGCCTGTAGGCCCTGGCACTCGGAGCGTCCCACATGCCGGCGATCATGCCGGACACGGGTATCAAGATGGCGAGCACGAACAGATAGGCCACAACGCTCTTGTCGCGCTTGATCTTCCAGCCGAGCAGGAACGAGACGAGCGCGAGGCCGCCGAAGACGAGATAGTCACGTTCGAGCCCACCGCCCATGTGCGCCTCTTCAAAGGAACAATTCTCCGCCCCCCGCGAGGGCGGCAAATCTCATTGCATCCGCGAACGGAATACCACCGTGCCGCGTTTCGAGCCACCGAGCGACACGCCGGGATGCCGCTCGTTCCAGCCACGCAGAGACGGCATGCTCAAGGCACAGGCAGGCGCCGGCCGAGGCATCGCCAGCCTCGGCCGCGGCCGTCGTCGAGGCGTCGACTTCTGTCAGGAAGGTCAGGTGGAAGCGGTTGACCATGTTGGAGAGGCCGACCGTCAGGCAGATATCGACGATCTGGGCCGGCGAGAAATGCCGCTCGAGTGCGCTGTAGGTCTGAGCGTCGATCTGCTCGAGCCGCGTCGACTTCTGCGCATAGCGCACGATCGCCGCTTCCGCCGCGTCGTAGACCCCCGCGGGGAGAGGGTCGTCGATCAGGTGGCGCAGCTGCGCTTCAGTCAATCCCAGGCTCCGACCGAGCACTGTATGCGTGGGTATTCAATAATGGCAGTTGTTGACGGCGGTCGCCGTCAGGTAGGCGAGCTCGCCGTGGCGGGGCGCGAGCGTCGAGCGGCCGCGGTAGACCGTCTCGACGAAATTCAGGAAGGCGCCGAGCGCCTCCGGCCGGTTCGCCATGGCGCGATGGATGTTGAGCAGCGCGCCCCGCGAACGGGCGGCCGCCTCGAGCGCCGCGCGCGTATCCCTCGAGACGGCAGGATCGGCCGGATCGTGCAGCGGAATTCGGGCCATGGCGCGCTCCTTCAGATCATCTCAAGCCTGCTTGGCGAGCGGGATCACGTTGTGCAGCGATTGCGGCTCGCTCGACAGGAATTTCTTGATGTTGCGCGCCGCCTGGCGGATGCGCTGCTCGTTCTCGACGAGGGCGATGCGTACATAGCCGTCGCCGTGCTCGCCGAAGCCGATGCCGGGCGCGACCGCGACGCTCGCCTTCTCGACGAGGAGCTTCGAGAACTCGAGCGAGCCGAGGGCTTCGAAGGCCTTGGGCACCGGCACCCAAGCGAACATGGAGGCGCTCGGGGCCGGGAACGGCCAGCCGGCATTCGTGAAGCTCTCGACCAGGACATCGCGGCGGCGCTTGTAGGTCGTCCGCATCTCGTCGATGCACTCGGTCGGGCCATTGAGGGCTGCGGCCGCGGCCACCTGGATCGGCGTGTAGGCGCCATAGTCGAGGTAGCTCTTGACGCGGGCGAGAGCGGCGAGGAGCCGCTCGTTGCCCACCGCAAAACCCATGCGCCAGCCGGCCATCGAGAACGTCTTCGACATCGAGGTGAACTCGACGGTCACGTCCATGGCGCCCGGCACCTGCAGCACGGAGGGCGGCGGGTTCTTCTCGTCGAAGTACACTTCGGCGTAGGCCAGATCCGAAAGGATGATGATGTCGTGCTTCTTCGCGAATTGGACGAGGTCGCGGTAGAAATCGATCGTGGCGACGTAGGCCGTCGGGTTCGCCGGGTAGCAGACGACGACGGCGATCGGCTTCGGGATCGAGTGGATGAGAGCCCGCTCGAGCGCCGTGAAGAACTCGGGCGTCGGCTCGGAAGGCACCGAGCGGATTACGCCGCCGGCCATCAGGAAGCCGAAGGCGTGGATCGGATAGCTCGGGTTCGGCACCAGAACGACGTCACCGGGCGCGGTGATCGCCTGCGCCATGTTGGCGAAGCCTTCCTTCGAGCCGAGCGTGGCGACGACCTGCGACTCGGGCTTCAGCTTCACGCCGAAGCGGCGGCCGTAGTAGCCGGCCTGCGCGCGCAGGAGCCCAGGAATGCCCTTCGAGGCGGAGTAGCGATCGGTCCGCGGCTTGCCGACGGTCTCAGTCATCTTCTCGAGAATGTGGGCCGGTACCGCGAGATCCGGGTTCCCCATGCCGAGGTCGATGATGTCCGCACCTCGCGCTCTGGCCTCGGCCTTGAGCCGATTGACCTCGGCAAAGACGTAGGGCGGCAGGCGCTTGATACGGTGGAATTCTTGGACCACGGATGACCTCGGTGATGGAGTGTGATGCAGGCGCCGAGCCCGGCATCAGGCGGAAACTCTGTAAGGCCAGTACGCCATCGCCGTCAAAGCCCGTCCCGATGGTCGGGTAGCCACTCGATCCGACGGCCCCCATTCGGATCGGCCTGCAGAAGCAAGCCATTTCGTGAACCTTGCATGAACAAGGAAATAGTTCACGTTCATGACCAAAACATGAAGAAATAATTTCTGTCCGGCCCAATTCGATGACGTGCCGAAAGGCGCAATACAGTCAGTCGAACCAAGTAAGTTCCGGGAGAATTTCCATGAAAGCCCTTACTACGACGCTTGCTCTTGCCACCGCAGCCGGTGCGCTTTCGTTTGCCAGCGTGACCACCGAGCCGGCCCACGCTGCCAGCCACTACGCGATGGTCTGCCTCAGCAACAGCACCACGGCAAACATAAAGTTCACTTGGAAGGAAGGCAACGGCGCGTCCAGAACTGCCTTCATCGCGCCGGGCAGCAACCTGAAGTGGACATACCGCTACGCCCACGCCAACGACAACCGCTCGCCGAGACTAGTCGTCAGTTATGACGCCGACGCCCGCGCCACGAACTTCACGCAGCACACGCACCTCGAGCGATATGCGACCGTCGGTGATACGTGCGGCGAGGCAAAGCGCTACGCCTTCCAGTACGAGCCGGCGAATCGCAACTTCATCAGGATCGTGGTGCTTAACTAACAGCACCCCAACGCCCTGACATATCGCACCCCGGAGGCAACCCCGGGGTGCTTGCGTTGTGCTGTCGGGCAGCGCAGCTATTGCTTCGCGGCCGTTTTCTCGGCTTCAATGCGGGCAGCCTCTTTGCGTTTGTTGAGCTCGTCGATGGCAGCCGCCTGCTGCTCCTTCGT
>DAORNH010000219.1:5312-6110 GCA_035440865.1 Hyphomicrobiaceae bacterium
GGCAGCTCGACCGTCGTCATGGTCTCGCCGCAGGCGCCGGCCACGGCGCTCGCCAGAAGCGCGAGCGCCACCAGTCCGAGCCGCGCCCGCCCGAGCGTCCGGCTGACCGGGATGGGCAGAGGTCTCATGTCCGGGTCCGTCATGGCGTATGCTCGACGAATCATGTTGCTGCAATGCAGCATAGCCTAAAGTGAATGGTCTTGACAGATTGTCAGTCCGCGCGGTTGCGGTTAGAAGCACGACCTAAAGTACCGAGGTTCGCAAGCTGACCACTCGAGTGCGCCGCCAGGAGAGCGTATCATTAGGATTGTGTCGATTTTCCCGGCACGCACCATCCGGTCAGGATGCGAGACTTGGAGCGACATGCAACTTGGCGGCATGCAACGTCTGACCAAACTCGTCCGCGGTCAACCCGACGTGTCGTCCATGATCCAAATTCTCGAGTGCGAGCGCCGAGACTGCGACCGACGGCGGCGCGCTTGCTGTGCAGCGCCCAATTCACGAGCGAGCCATGCAGAAGATGAATGATCCCCGTAGCTTCGATCTTGGACCCTACAAGATCAACAATCCCGACGAGCTGACGCGCAACATCGTCAAAGCATGGGAGGAGGGGAGCCGTCTCATGGCGCGCTTCATCGAGCGCTCCGACAAGAGTGTCAGCGCAAGCCCGTTCAGCCCGGGCGGCGAGATGATGGACATGTCGAAGACGTTTCAGGCCCTCTGGCAGCAGTGGCTCGCCGAGCCGCACAAGCTCGTCGAGGCGCAGGGCGACCTCATGCGCAGCTACATGGAACTCTG
>DAORNH010000219.1:6127-7727 GCA_035440865.1 Hyphomicrobiaceae bacterium
AACGATGTGAAGCCGGTCGCCGTTCCCGAGGCAGGCGACGGGCGCTTCCGCGACCCCGAGTGGACGACCAACCCATTCTACGACTTCTGGAAGCAGGCCTACCTCATCACCACGCAGTGGGCCGACGCCACGCTCGAGCGCACCGAGGGCCTCGACGAAATGACGCGCAAGAAGGCGGAATACTATTTCCGCCAGCTCTCGAGCGCACTCTCGCCGTCCAACTTCCCGATCACCAACCCCGAGGTGATGCGCGAGACACTCGCCAGCAACGGCCGCAATCTCGTCGCCGGCATGCAGCAGCTCGCCGACGACATGAACCGCTCCGACGGTCCGCTGAAAATCAGCCAGACCGATACGACTGCCTTTGAGGTCGGCCGCAACCTGGCGGTCACGCCCGGCAAGGTAATCTACCAGAACGACGTGCTGCAGCTGATCCAGTACACGCCGACCACCGACAAGGTGCGCGAGCTGCCGATCCTCATCATCCCGCCGTGGATCAACAAGTTCTACATTCTCGATCTCACACCGCCGAAGTCCTTCATCAAGTTCCTGGTGGAGCAGGGCTTCACGGTGTTCGTCGCGAGCTGGGTCAATCCGGACGAGCGCCTCGCCGGCAAGACCTTTGAGAACTACATGAAAGAGGGCATTCTCGCCGCGGCCGACGCCGTGCTGCGCGAGACGGGTGCGCCCAAGACCAACGTGCTCGGTTACTGCGTCGGCGGCACCTTGCTCTCGACTACGCTCGCCTACGTCGCTGAGCGCGGCAACGATCCGTTCGCTTCGGCGACATTCCTCGCGGCGCAGGCTGATTTCTCGAAGGCCGGCGACCTCAAGCTCTTCACCGGGCACGAGCAGCTCAAGGTGATCGAGGGCCTGATGGCCGAGAAGGGCTATCTCGACGGCTCGCGCATGGCGACGATGTTCAATATGTTGCGCCCGCGCGATCTCATCTGGCCCTACATCGTCAACAACTACATGCTCGGCAAGAAGCCGATGCCGTTCGACCTGCTGTTCTGGAACCAGGATTCGACGCGCATGCCGGCCGCCAACCACAACTTCTACCTGCGCGAGTTCTACCTCGAGAACAAGCTCGCCAAGGGCGACCTCGTCATAGACGGCACACGCCTCAGCCTGAAGAAGGTGAAGCTGCCGATCTATGAGCTCGCCGCCCGCGAGGACCACATCGCGCCGGCCGAGTCGGTCTACATCGGTGCCAAATGCTACGGTGGACCGGTCGAGTATGTCATGGCGGGCTCGGGACACATCGCCGGTGTCGTCAATCCGCCGGCCCCCGAGGGCAAGAAGGCCAAGTATCAGTTCTGGACCAACAGCAAGCTGCCGGCGACCGTCGACGAGTGGCTGGCAGGCGCCACGGAGACGCCCGGATCCTGGTGGCCCCACTGGTCGAAGTGGCTCGCCTCGCATTCCGGAAGCATGGTCGCGGCGAGAAGGCCCGGCGCCAAGCTCGGCACCATTGAGGATGCGCCCGGCTCCTTCATCAAGACCAAGGCCTGACGATCACCTGCATGGGCGTCGGCACGAGGAGCCCTGGGCCCCGCTCGATCTTACAGTTTTGCACACGACGCGCGGCGCGGACCTT
>DAORNH010000220.1:0-270 GCA_035440865.1 Hyphomicrobiaceae bacterium
AGTGCTGGCGGAGGCAAACACCGCCGCGCGTCAGCGGCCAACGCCGGACGCCTTCAACCAGGCGCGGCACATCTTCAGCTATGAGCCGGGTGCGCTCTACGAACTTTACACCAACCCCAATTACGTCTCGACCATTCTGCTCGAACCCGGCGAGACGCTCAATGACATCGCCGCGGGCGATACCTCTCGCTGGATGGTGACAGAAGCGACCGCCGAAACGGAGAGCGAGCCGCGCACGATTGTCTTGGTGAAGCCGCAGACGACCGGCTT
>DAORNH010000220.1:280-7712 GCA_035440865.1 Hyphomicrobiaceae bacterium
CAATGTTGTGCTGATCACGGATCGGCGAACCTATCTCATTGAGGCCGTGTCTCAGGCGGGCAATGCCTATGCCGCGCAAGTGGCGTGGTCCTACCCGCAGAACGCCGCGGCGCAGACAGGCGCCATCCCAAGCATCGATCGGCTGAACTTTTCCTATCGCGTCCGGACCGTGCGGGGGCGAACGCCCATCTGGACGCCGGCCCGCGTGTTCGACGACGGGCGCAGGACATGGATAGAGTTTCCGCCGGGCGTCGCGGCGACGGACATGCCGCCGCTCTTTGTCATCACCGGCGAAGGCGCGGAAATCGCGAACTATCGTGTGCAAGGGCAGCGCATGATCGTCGATCGCCTGTTCGATCGCGCCGAACTCCGGCTTGGCGTCCGTGCCCCCATCATCGTCCGCATCGACCGTGAAGGAGTCCGGCGATGAATACCGCCACGACATCTGAGGCGCCCAATTTGGCGCTACGCGCTCAACCGCCATCGCCAAAGCGGCTTTCGCGCAAAGTCATCTTCGCCGGCCTTATTCTGGCGGGCATCGTGATCGCGTTTGCACTCGTCAGCGGTCTCTCGGAGCGTCCTGCCGGACGCGGTGACACTGCCGAAGCTGCCGTCGCCGCGCCCGGCGGGCCGCCAGAGTCGATTCAGCAGGCTTCTGCGGACTATGACGCGCGGGCGCTGATCGGCGGACGAGAATTGGAGATCGATCCGTTTGATGCCGGCGATGGCGACGAACTGGCGCCGCCGAACGATCCCCTCTGGGCAGGTAGGGCGGATACAACGAGCGCTCCTGCCGGTGCAGCGCTCCCGCCAAACCCGCAAGACGTAGCACGAACCTCACCGATCTTGTTCGCGGGGCGGGATGCGTCCGTCGGCGCTGCGACGCGTACGGACGCGGATAGGCTTGATACGCGCCTGTCGCCGCCGCGCTCGCGCTATGAGCTGCAAGCTGGGCATGTCATCCCAGCGGCGCTTGTTACCGAACTTGTCTCAGATTTGCCGGGCCGCGTGATCGCGCAAGTAACAGCGCCAGTCTATGACAGCGTGACAGGCGATCATCTGCTCATCCCGCAGGGTTCTCGCCTCATCGGCACATATCGCGACGGTGCGCGCTATGGCGACAACCGCATCTTGCTTGCCTGGAACCGGCTGATCCTGCCGAACGGCTGGAGCATAAACTTGCAGAACATGGATGGGAGCGATCCGGCCGGCGCTTCGGGATTGAGAGATCGAACGGATAACCATCTCGACCGGCTCGCGGCGGCGATCGCGCTCTCGTCGATCATCACCGTTGGCGCCAACGAAGTCGAAGACAACGAGTCGAACGGCATCATGTCAAGCCTCGGCGACGCCGCGGCGCAACAGGCGGCGCAAGTCGGCTCTCGCATCGTCGATCGCGAACTCTCGGTGCGTCCGACATTGCGCGTTCGCGCCGGCGCGCCGGTGCGTGTGGTGATCGGTCGAGACATTCAACTACGACCATACCGATAGGAGCGGTCATGGCGTCGCCCACAAAAGGACCGCGATCGCGAACGTCGGACGGGCCCGACCTGTTCGAGTTCGCGGCGACGCAGGAAACGACAGCGTTGGTCGCCGCGCCGGCGCTCAAGCGAGCGCCCAGGCCCGCGCCGGTGTCTAAGAAAGCAGTTCGACCGCTTCCCGCAGGCAGGATGGAGGCGGCGGTCTCCACCGTCTCCGTGAAGGCGATGCCAACTTATCCTGACGAACTCCATCGGGCCGTGGAGCGCTCATTGGCCGAGCTTCCATCGGACAAAGTTTGGTTCACTTACCGAGACATCAAGAGGCATTTCGGCGTATCGCGCGCAACGGTGGCGCGTCGCGTAAAGGATGGGCTTGTTCCCGGCATTCGCCGGCAACGTGATCGCGTGCTCGATGACGGCGCCGTTCGTCGTTTTGATCGCGTGCAATTGCACTGGCTCTTGCTCGCCGTTCGCTTCGCGCGAAATTCAGAATAGCGGAGGCTAAATCCTTGGCTTGACGCGAACCGCTGTGCGGATGTCCGCGATCTGCACGCCCGTCGTGGTGAGACCTTGCTGCACCTCTTGAAACACAGGCGCGGCGCCAGCGGGATCGCGGATCGTGAGGATGGCCGTAAACGGAATGCCCTCCGGCGGCACGGCTTCCGCCGTCCGCGTGGTGTACTTGATGAGCAAACGCCAGCTCGTCGACTTGCCCGCTCCGCGAGGGCTATGCATCGCATAGCGCTTCACCGGATTCCATTTCAGGCCGTGCTCGACCAGATCGGCCTCGTAGGCGTGACCGTCCGGAACACCAGGAAGGTAGATCGGCGCGGCCCGCCCCTTCCAGCCTCCATCAAGCTGGGCTTGCTGCAACGCTGCATCGACGTTCACGCGCATGAATTCCGCGCCATAACGCCGATCAATCGGCGCTGACGATACCAGCGTCAAGCTGGCTGAGCCACGACACTTGCCGGGCGGCGCCGTCAACGACTGCGGCCAGGAGAACGGCAGAACAATCTGCTGATCGGGCGGCAAGCGCGTGGCGATGACGATCGTCGCTTCGTGCGGCGAGCGATCAAGCATCTCCAATGCGGATATCGGCATGCCGAAACCCACCAAGTGCCGCGCAAAGGGCTGAAGCTGCTTGGGCGCGAACACCTTCGGCGCTTCGGAATGATGGATCAGAAGCGCATGAAGCGTTTCTCGCGATACCTCTCCTTCAATGGCGGCGTCGAGATGCGCCAAGCACTTCGCCGCCCACGGGGCAGCGTAGCTTGTGCCGCAACCAGCGACCGTCGCGCCGGTCGGGTCGATGGAGAAGAGACCTTCATCCAGGACGCTGCAAAGCGTGCCGCCGCCGCCGACGCAGGCAACGTCCGGCTTTGCGCCCGCGCGCAAGCCTGGGCCGCGTCGCGTGTAGCACGCTGGCGCGTAGGCGATGCACGAAGACAGGTCGGGTGGGTTAAGCGCGCCGACCGCGATGTTGCGGGCGCTCTCGGCGGGCATTTCGATGCCGTCGTTGCGCCCGGCGGCGATGGCCGCGAGCGCACCAGCTTCGGTCTCCGGCCATTCCGGACGCGGGTTCTCTCGCAAATTGCCGGCGGAGATCACGAAGATGACGTTGTGCGCCTCGGCGATTTCGTCCAGCCGCGCGGCATAGACGCTGTAGGCGTCCTCGGCCACCGGCTCCGGAATGTTGAGACTGAAGTTGAAAATCCGCGTGCCCCAACGCGCCTGCGCGTTCGCCACCGCGCTCTCAACTTCGTTGAAGAAGTCGGTGAGGCCGTTGGGATAATAGTCGGAGAACGCGGTCGGGTGATTTTCGTCGGGAAACACATTGATATCGACGATGTTCACGCCGTCCGGATCGCGAGACACCTCCGGCCCATTCAGCGCGTTGCCGTTGACGATAATGCCGCTGATGAAGCTGCCATGTGCGAGATCCATGTGTTCGTCGGCGAGCAGGCCGTGGCGCCCGACCACCCACGGATGCAGGGTGTCGGTGACGCCGCCGTCGATGACGCCGACGATGGGATAATTCAAAGCGTCGTTCTTGGTTGGCAGCGCAAGCGCGATTGGCCGCGCCCGCGTCGGCGACGGCGGAGCTGCGGGCCTGCGGGCGCGCGAAGAGAGCACGCCTGGCAATCGCACGCGCCGCACCAGCGGATGCTTGTCGAGGAACGCCAGCAATTGCTCGTGGCGCGCGACCGTTGTGTCGAAGGGGACGATGTCCCGCGACCGCACCTCGGCGCGGGTCAATTGCGGGATCAATGCAGGCTGGTTGGATCGCTCCAAGCGCAGAAGAAAGCGCGCAGCGTCGCCGCCGCGGCCGGCGACGGCGATGGTGCGCACGCCCAATCCCAAGCCGCGCAAGCCCTCACGAAAGGTCGTGAATAGTTGGCGCCGCGCTGGCGAGGTCGCGTCCCAGCGCTCTTCTGGAGGGATCGGCTCGAACAGATCGACAAGGTAGTGTCCGCCCGTGCGCGAATTGGAGAGCCACGACACAGCGTCGGCCGCGGAAAACTTGCGGCGATCATCGGGCCCGTAGAGTTCAAGCCGCTCGATGGCGCCGACCTCGCTACGCAGGCGCGTTGGGTTCGGCGTGGGTTTCGGAGGATCGCCAACGTCGCGCCAACGCGTTTCGGGCTCGGCTTTGGTGACGCGCTGGCCGAGTTCGCGCAGCAAGCTCGGCGTGGCTTCAAAGTGCATCTCACCGAGAGAACCGCCGCCGACCAAAGTCCAGCGATCGAGACGGAGGAGCGATCGGATCGGGCGATGAGACTTGGCCCATGCACCGCGCCGCAGGATGACCTTGATGACGCCGATCGGCCCCTCCGGCTGCGCCGCGATCGAAGTGGCGAGCGCATTGGCCTGACGTTCAAGCTGCGTCTTGTGCGCGGCGAAGGCTTTGTCGCGATCAGCGAAGAAATCGTGTGGCGGACCGCCGCCGTCAGGTACGTCGCGCGCCTGCTGGTAGTGCTCCGGATTGAGGACAATTTGGAGGGGGTTCGCCATCAGCCGACACTTTTCTTGCGTGCGGCGCCGGCACGGCCGCTGCGGCGGCTCACCGTGCTCTTGTTGACGCCAGTTACTTCACCCGCGTCCCGCGTGGAGAAGCTGAGATCAGGGTCGCGCTGAAGGGCTGCCTCAAGCTGGGCGTCCGGACCTTCCAGCAATTGACGCCGCTCATCGGTTATCCGTCCTGCGTTGAGCACGACGAACTGACGAAAGATGTCCGCCACAGCGCGGATGTTTTTGTTCACTGCGTGCGACTTCTTATACGCGCGAACTGACGCCTCCACTTCTGCGCCGGTAGCGTGATCCGTGAGCCAAGCGATGAACCTGAGATGGCTATCCGGGACCGACATCGGCTGCATGTATCGCCCTGCAATCGCGAGGCGCGTCTCGAAATCGGGACGCGGCACTTCAAGCTGAACGTCAAAACGACGCCAAACGGCAGGGTCGAGCAGCGCGGAGTGATTGGTGATGCCGATCGTGACGCCGACATTCTCGCGCATGTCGAGGTTCTGCAGCAGCGTGTTCACGACGCGCTTGATCTCGCCGACCTCGTGCGGATCGTCGCGCACTTTCGCGACGGCGTCGAACTCATCGAGCAACAGGATCGCCTGATACCTGTTCGCGAACGTGAAGAGCGCTGCGATATTGCGCGCCGTCGTGCCGAGGAATGACGACACCAGTCCGTCGATGCGCGCTGAGATGATCGGAAGACCGGTGCGCTTGGCGATCCAATACGCAAGGCGCGTCTTTCCCGCGCCGGGCGGGCCATAGATCAGGCAAGACTTTGCCGGCCGAACATTGATCTCTTCGAGTTGTTGGACGTGACGCCATTCTTCGATCAGCGACTCCAGCGCCGCCGTGATGCTCGACGTGAAAAGCGGCGCCTCGTCGGCGATGTCATTGGGGAAGATGATCGACGCCAGCGCCGCGCCGGTTTCCCGGTCAACCGGCGGCGGGGCCGCGGGCGTCAGCGTCTCCCCGCCGAAGGGCCGTCGCGAAGCCGTCAGGCGGCTCGGCGCGACCTCCTTCGTCCGCTCGGCGGCTTTCAGCAAACCGCCGATGGACGCGGCGGCCTTCGGATCGCCGGCTGCGGCCAGCGCATCGCGCAACCGCTCCACCTGACGGCGGAATACCGTCCCCCCGTTGGGGAGGCCGGATCGGCAGAGCGCCTGTATGATCTCAAAGTGGTCCACGACGGCTCCCAGGTGCAACGTTCCGTATTTGTATCACAACAATCGTTGCAAGTAAACGTTCCGACGTTGCGTAAAATGGCGCTATCGTTGCGCACGACGCGCCGAAAAGGCCGATTGCCGTTAATATTTCGTTGACAGCGCGCCGCCGCGGGTGGCCACGACCGCCGCCCCCGCGCCTGGATTGGCCCCCGAGGCGGCTTCTGAGCCCCCCGGTTACGAGAAGAGTTCTGGCTGCACGTCGTCGGCTTTGGCCGGTATTGATCTGACGCCTTTGGCCTTGA
This sequence comes from Hyphomicrobiaceae bacterium, assembly GCA_035440865.1. Taxonomy (GTDB): domain Bacteria; phylum Pseudomonadota; class Alphaproteobacteria; order Rhizobiales; family Hyphomicrobiaceae; genus DAORNH01. Next base: position 6,254 of record DAORNH010000220.1, read on the forward strand.
GCCGGTCCAGATAGTCCGCCCACCACTGCATCATGCGCACGCGCTCATCCCAATACTGCGCGCGGTTGTAGGCGCGTCGGACCTTATCCGGCTCGCCGTGCGCCAGAGCGCGCTCGATCACTTCGGGCGAAAATGCTGAGTGCTCGTTGAGCAGTGACGAGGCTGAGCTTCGGAAGCCGTGCGCGACATGCACGGCGCCGTCGATGCCCATTGCGCGAAGCGCTGCATTGAGCGCGCCATCGCTCAGAGGATTGTCGAGCGAGCGGATGGAGGGAAAGCAGCGCGTTCCGCCGCCGGTGATTTCCTTGAGCGCTTCGAACAGGTCCGCTGCTTGCCGCGATAGGGGAATGCGGTGCTCACGCCGCATCTTTGTCCGCGGCGCGGGAATGATCCAGAGCTTGCCCGGAATATCGACTTCCGGCCATTCAGCTTGGCGCAATTCGCCTGGACGCGGGAACGTCAGCGCCAGGAGCTGGAGCGCGATCTTGATGGTCTTGTGGCCGTCATAGCCGTCGATTGCGCGTAACAGACCGCCGAACGCTTCGGGCTCCGTGACAGCGGAATTGTGTCTGGTCTCCGGTGGAAGCAGCGCGCCCTTCAAGGGCGCCGAAGGATCGGCGTCGATAACGTCCTCGATCACGGCGAGCCGAAAGACGGCCGAGAGGATGCCGCGCATCCGGCGAGCGGTTTCGCGATTGCCCTTGGCCTCGATGACGCGCAGCACTTTCAGCACGTCGCGCGGCTTGATGTCGGCGACTTGCTGCGGGCGGAGGTCTTTCGCCAAGTCCTCGACGATCCATTTCGCCTTCTTGATCGTCGGCTCCGACCGGCCTGCCATCTTCAAGCGTTCGAGGTAGCGCCCGGCGAAGGCGGCGAACGTCGTCTCGCCCAGTGCCTCCTGCGCCGCATCTTCGGCGCGGCGCGCGGCCATCGGGTCTATCCCCTCACGCAACTCGTCCTTCGCGGCTTCGCGCTTCTTGCGCGCTTCGAGTAACGTGATGTGCGGATACGGACCGAACGGCATGATCCGTTGCTTGCCGCCCCATCGATAGGCCAAGCGCCAAAGCTTCCGTCCATTCGGATAGACGTGAAGGTAAAGCCCGCCGCCGTCGGCGAGCTTGATGGGCCGCTCCGTGGCAACCGCTTTTCGGCATTTGAGGTCGGACAGTTTCATGTTGGCAAATGAGTCACGCGTTGTGTTGGCAAATCGCCGGAGGACCGGAATTGCCAACAGCATTTGCCAACATCGCGGTGAAATTCAATGAGACGCGCCCGGTCGGCTTGCGACGACCGAGTCGAACGTCACTGGCGCGAAAAAGCCTTTCAAATCAAAATCTTTGAGACGATTTGAGACGGCCTGAGACGGTGTGGATAAGTGGCCGGAAAATGGGTGATGGTGCCGCCTAGGTGACTCGAACACCTGACCTACGCATTACGAATGCGCCGCTCTACCGGCTGA
>DAORNH010000221.1:0-4268 GCA_035440865.1 Hyphomicrobiaceae bacterium
GGCGTGGTGTTCGGGCTGGCGCCGCCGGCCGAGGACCTGCCCGAGGGCGAGGAGCCCAAGGCGTTCACCCGCATGATCGCGCCGCCGAAATCCTCGGACAGACGGACGATCTCGGAGCGGCGCGAGCCCGGCAGAACCAGCAGCGTCGGCGGCGAGCCCTCGCGCGCGCGACGGGCCGGCAAGGCGCCGGAGAAGAAGACCGTCGTCGCCTTCTCGTTCGAGCGTGTCGCCAAGCTCGGCGGGCTCGACGTGCCGGAGGCGAAGGCCCGCGACACACTCGCCGCACTCGGCTTCGGCGTCGAGGGCAAGGGCAAGTCCGTCAAGGTGACGGCGCCGAGCTGGCGGCCGGACGTCCACGGCTCGGCCGATATCGTCGAGGAGGTCGTGCGGATCGCCGGCCTCGATACGATCCCATCGGCCGCCTTGCCGAAACTCCACGGCGTCACCCGCAGCGTACTGACCGAGAAGCAGCGCCGGACCCGCCGCGCGCGCAGGCTGCTCGCCTCGCGCGGCATGGTGGAGGCGATCACCTGGTCGTTCATCGAGCGCAAGGACGCGGCCCTCTTTGGCGGTGGTAGCGATGCGCTCGAGCTCGCCAACCCGATCTCGTCCGACATGTCGTCGATGCGGCCGACGCTGCTCGTCGGCCTGCTGACCGGCGCGCAGCGCAATCGCAATCGCGGCTTCTCCGACGTTGCACTCTTCGAGATTGGCCAGGTGTTCCGCGGCGACCGGCCGGAGGATCAGGGCCAGGTGGCCGCGGGCGTGCGCGCCGGCGCGGCAGGCATCGGCGGCGCAGGGCGTGATTGGCTGTCACCCGCCAAGGATGCCGGCCTGTTCGATGCCAAGGCGGACGCGGCGGCGCTGCTCTCGGTGCTCGGCGTCGATGTCGGAAAGGTCCAGATCACGCGCGATGCGCCCGGCTGGTATCATCCAGGCCGCTCGGGTGTGATCCGGCTCGGGCCGAAAACCGTGCTCGCCCAGTTCGGCGAACTGCATCCCGACACGCTCGCGGTACTCGATGTCGCAGCGCCAGCCGTGGCATTCGAGGGGTTCCTGGATGCGGTCCCGGCCGCACGCCGCAAGGGGACGCAACGCCCTCCGCTCGATGTCTCGGATCTCCAACCGGTGCGGCGTGACTTCGCCTTCATTCTCGGCTCGGACGTCGCCGCGGCCGATGTGATCCGGGCGGCCTCCGGCGCCGACAAGAAGCTCATCACGGCGGTCAGCGTCTTCGATCAGTTCGAAGGCGCGAGCCTCGGCGCCGGCAAGAAGTCGCTCGCCATCGAGGTCGTGATCCAGCCGCGCGACGAGCCCTTGAAGGACGAGGCGATCGACGCCATCGCCAAGAAGGTGATCGCCGAGGTGAAGCGCGTCACGGGCGGCGAGGTCAGGGGCGGATGAATGGTGGGCCGGGGCGCGGCTATCGCACTATTCTGGAGCAAGAGAGCGGAAACAGCTTGTTCATTTCCGCCGTACAGCCCGGGACGCAGCGGATCGATGGCGCCGCCTTCAGTTTTGAGAGCACTTCTCCTGCCGATACGGTTCCGGAGAGGGGCAGCCCTCCATCTTGTTGGAGTCCTTTGACCTTCGAATCCAAGATGATGGTCCAGGCACCGTTGGCACTTCCAACCGGACAGCCGCGAGCGCGCAATTCATCCTCGAGATCGAGGATGTCTTCGCGCGAGCTGCTCTTCGACAGCATCAGCCCCGTAGACTTCGGCGCTACTACCCCGCACCTCACGGTGGGCTGACGCTTCATGCGAGCGATCGCCGGCAGCGTCGCGCCATGGACGTCGACGGGCTGCGCGGCGACCTTGTTGAAGTCGGTGAGCGCCTTGATGGTCTTTGCGTCCATCACACCCGTCGTATCCCCGGAAAAGCAGCCGCGGTTCCTGAGCTCGCGCTGCAGCGTGCGGATGTTCTCGACGTCGGCGACGGTCGGCGCCGGCTTTGCTGCCGCAGGGGGTGGAGGAGCCTTCGGCGGCGTCGGTTGCGGAGCAGGCGACGCGACGACCGGCGCCGGGACAGGTGTCGCTACCACGGGCGGGGCGACTGCTGGCGGGGGCGCCCTCGGCGGCGGCATGGGCTTGGCGAGGCTCGAGCCGAGTGTGGGTGACGGCTGCAGGGGTGCCTCCACTCTCGGTGGTGGCGCCACGTAGATCACGTCGTAGAGATCGCTCGCGAGCTTCTGATGCGTACGCGGGTTCATCAGAACCAGTCGGAACTTGCGTGCGCCGGTCGCAATCTCCTTGTGCCCTTCGAGCCACATGATGAGGTGGATCTGCTGGACGTCCCAGTACCGCGCCGCCTCGTGCCCCTGCTTCTGGACATGGCCCCAGAGCGTGTCCAGCGCGAAGCCCATGTCCTCCGGATTGCGGATGATGAGGCGCGGCACCATGGCGAGGTGCGGCTCGATGCGGGTGAGGATCTCTTTGGCCTCGACCGGTTTCAGCACCTCGTCCTTCGGGTGCCGGAGAGGATTGAGGATTACTATCCGAGGCGGCGATGCACCGGGCGTCTCCTGGAGCATCAGGATGCTGGAGAGCTCGTTGATCTTGAAGGCCAGGATGTCGCCCGAATAGGACTGCGCCGCAGCCGGCCGGGCACCGAGCAGCACGGCGAGAATGGTCAGGCATGGCAATAGCTTGCTCAGCAGCATCGGCGATCCGGTCTCGAAGGGCGTTGAAACCACGAAGCTTCGAGGGTGTCACATCGGACCACCCGAGCGCAATCTCCGTGCCGAGCTCGGCCGGATAAGTGCGGGGCGTCAGCCCTGGAACGCCTCGTCCTTCGAGGCTGCCCCGGCGGCGACTGCGACGAGCCGCGGGTAGGCGGCCCGATACTCGGCGATCAGGGCATCGAGGTCCGGCTCTGCGACGAAGCCGTGATCGGCCACATATTCCATGTGCCGACGGTTTTCACGGTCGAACTCATGGAAGAGGGCGTCGCTCTTTCCATCGAATTCGAGCGGGTGCACGCCGAACCGCTCGCAGAGTGCGGCATTGAACGCCGGCGTAATCTTGATCCAGCGCTCGTGCAGCCAGACTGCCGTGTAGCCGTGGTTGATGAAACTGTCGGTCCCCATGCGCTCGCGCAGCTTGGGCGTCGTCAAATGGTTGCGCACGTCCGCAAAGCCGACGGCGGCGGGGATGTCCGCGGCTCGTAGTGCCGCTGTGAGCAGGATCGCTTTAGGCACGCACCACGACACGGTCTGTGCCGCGACATGGCTCGCCTTGAACGTCACAGGATCTACCGAGAATGAGTAGGGGTCGTAGCGAAGGCCATCGCGTACCGCGTAATAGAGCGCGATTGTGCGGGCCTCGGAGCTCTCCGATCCGACGCAGCTCAGCGCTCGCGCTGCGAACTGGCGCACTTCGAAGGCGTCGCTATCGACGACGGGGCCTGAGGCAAGGCAGCTGCTCGGATCGGGTATCGGATGGCGCATCCCTGCCGGATAGCAGCAGCCGGGGCCGATGTCGATTGTCGACCCCGAACGTAACGCCAATGTAGCGTGGAACTCGCCTTTGGCCCTGAGCATGGGATAAACGTAGTAGGCCGAACTGATGCTGGGAGGCCAATATGTCGATTGCGCACTGGATGCGGTTTGGGTTCAGGCCTGCGATGGTCGCGGTTCTGCTGGCCGCCAGCGCGGCGACCGCGATCGCGCAGGTCCCGGCAACGGATTCGAGCATGATCGACGGCCTGCTCGGCCGGTCACGGACACGAAGCGCCACGGCGGTCGCGCCGCAGCCGAGCGCCGAGGACAAGGCCCTGATCGATGCGCTGAAATCGCGGCGCACGCGCGGTGTGACGGTCGAGGAGCGCAAGGCCATTGCCGTGCTCTCCGACAGCCTGCCGAGCATCGATGTCGAGATCCGCTTCGATTACAATTCGGCAGTCATCACGGCGGCGGCCGAGCCGGCGCTCGCGAGCCTCGGCCGCGCGCTGAACGATCCTCGCCTTGCCGGCCTATCGTTTCTAGTTTGCGGCCACACCGACGCTGTCGGCGGTGCGGAGTTCAATCTCGGGCTCAGTCAGCGCCGCGCCGAAGCAGTGCAACGCTATCTGGCTGAACGCCATGCTGTCGCCGCCGATCGGCTGGCGACGGTCGGCCATGGCTTCGAGCAGCTGAAGGATAAGGCCAACCCGAAGGCGGCCGCCAACCGGCGCGTCCAGATCGTCAATCTCGGCGGCACGCGCTCGGTGGCTGCGGCGCCGAGGCCGAAGGTCGTTCCCGTCTCTGGGCCACCAGGGGCGAAGGCTCC
>DAORNH010000221.1:4278-7366 GCA_035440865.1 Hyphomicrobiaceae bacterium
GCCAAGACGCGCTCACTAATGGACAAGTCGCTCGCCGATATCGCGGGCGTCACGGAGGTGTCGGCAGCACCCCAGCCACCGGCGGTGACGAGCGCGCCGGCGCCCCTCGTCGTGAAGCTGTCGCCCGGTGGTGCGCTGCGGGTCGGCGACCTGATGACCGTGAGCATCACCAGCACGATTGCCGGCAACCTCATCGTCTACGAGCAGGACGCGGCCGGGCAGACGACGCAGATCTTCCCGAACAACTTCAGCGATGCACCGCAGACCACGATCGACGCCGGTCAGACGATCACCATTCCGGGCCCGACGAGCCGCTTCCAGCTCCGTGTCACGCCGCCGGTCGGAGCGAGCCGCATCATTGCGGTCGTGGTTCCTGCGCGCGTCACCGTCGCCGACATCACGCGCGACGGCGCCGACATGAAGCCGCTCGCCAACCCGGTCGAGGTGATCGGCAAGATCGCGGAGCGGGTCACGCGCGGCGTCAGGGTCGAGCCGGCCGAACGAGCTGTCGGGATCGCCGAGTACACGATCGCCAACTGAGCACGCACGGGGCTCAACTCAGCAGGCCTGTCTCACCCGCTGCACGTGCGCCGCAATTCGAAGTGCGGTCGCGTGCGGCTCGAGGTCAGTCGTGTCGAGTGTCAGCTCACTGGCACTGCCCGTCATGAGGGCGCCGCGACTTGCATTGCGTCGCGCCGTGTCGGCGTCCATGCTCTTCAATCGCGGCGCTCGGTCCGGCGAGACCACCCGGCTGGCGAGTGCTTCGGGTGCGCAGTGGAGCCGAACGGGCAAGTAGGGCGAGCCGCGCATTTCGGCCGCTCTCGCAACTTGTTGTCCGAGCGCCCGGTCGTCCTCGCCATCGTAGAGCTCGTTGGTCAGGATGTAGCTCTGCTCAGGCGGGCAGATCACCGCGATGGTTGCGAGCACGGCTTCGCGCACCTTTTCAATCTCGGTCCAGACTTGCGCGGGATATGGCGTGACGCGGTCGTGCCGCAGGAGGCCGAGGACCGGATTGTTGATCCAGTGATTGTCAACCACGATCGCATCGAGCATCGGCGCCAGCGCACGGGCGACGGTCAGCTTGCCGACGCCCGCAGGTCCGATGAGATGCACGATTGCTCCGCGGCTCGCCATGGTGCGCTCCCGGATTGATGGAGTGAGGCGCGATTCTCGTGCCGGCAGAGGATGCCAGTCAAGCCGCGCGCAGGCCCCGATGATCAGGCTGCCCGCCCGGTCGGCGTCTGATGCGACGGACCCAGAATTGCGCGCTTGCCGCCGACGCCGACGGGACCAATGAGGCCCTCGCGTTCCATGCGCTCGATGAGGTCGGCGGCGCGGTTGTAGCCGATGCCGAGGCGGCGCTGGACGTAGCTCGTCGAGGCCTTCTGGTCCGCCAGGACGAGGGCGACGGCGCGCTGGTAGAGGTCGTCACCGCCGGCCCGCACTGCCGCGGTGCCGCGATCATCGCCGGATTCGGGCGCATCCTCCGGCCCCTCGGTGATGCCGAGCACGTAGTCGGGCGTGCCCTGCTCGCGGAGGTAGGCAGCGATCCGCTCGACCTCCTCGTCGGCAACGAAGGCGCCGTGAACGCGCAGCGCGCCGCTGCCGCCTGAGGAAACGAGCATGTCGCCCATGCCGAGCAGCGCTTCGGCACCCATCTCATTGAGGATCGTCCGGCTGTCGATCTTGGAGGCGACCTTGAACGAGATCCGCGTCGGGAAGTTTGCCTTGATCGTGCCCGTGATCACATCGACGCTCGGGCGCTGCGTTGCCATGATCAGATGGATGCCTGCCGCGCGGGCCATCTGCGCGAGGCGCTGCACGGCCGCCTCGACGTCCTTGCCAGCGACCATCATCAGATCGGCGAACTCGTCGACCACCACGACGATGTGCGTCATCACGGCGTGCTCGATCGTCTCGGTCTCGTAGACGGGCTCACCGGTCTGCGGGTCGTAGCCGGTCTGGACCTGCCGCGAGAGCGGCTCGCCGGCTTTTGCGGCGTTGCGCACGCGGGCGTTGTACATCTCGAGATTGCGCACCGCGAGGCTCGCCATGCGCTTGTAGCGCTCCTCCATCTCGCGGACGACCCAGCCGAGCGCGGCGGCAGCCTTCGAGGGATCCGTGACGACCGGCGTGAGGAGGTGCGGAATGCCGTTGTATACCGAGAGTTCCAGCATCTTTGGGTCGATCATCAGGAAGCGGCAGGCCTCCGGACCGTGGCGATAGAGGAGCGAGAGAATCATCGAGTTTACGCCGACGGACTTGCCCGAGCCGGTGGTGCCGGCGACGAGCAGATGCGGCATGCGGGCGAGGTCCATCACCACGGGGTCGCCGGCAATGGATTTGCCAAGCGCTATAGGCAAGGTCGCGGGGCTCTCGCGCCATTCGCGCGATTCGAGGATCTCGCGCATGGCGACGGCTTCGCGGCGCGCATTCGGCATCTCGATGCCGATCACGGAGCGGCCCGGTACCACGGCGATACGCACCGAGGCGACACTCATCGCGCGGGCAATGTCGTCGGCCAGGCCGATGACGCGGGAGGCCTTGGTGCCGCGTGCCGGCTCGAGCTCGAACACGGTGACGACGGGGCCAGGGCGGATATCCTTGATCTCGCCCTTCACCGAGAAGTCGGCGAGCGCGTCGAGGAGAAGGCGCGCCTGGCCGCGCAAGGCCTGCTCGGCCGTTGCCGCATCGGGGCGGTGGAGCACGGGCTTCTTCAGCTCGTTGAGAGACGGGCGGCGGTAGCCATGGCCTTGGTGCGCCGACTCGGTTCCCACGTGGCGCGGCGGATAGGGTCGATCGCTCACTGCATGGCCGGCATCGCTGCGCGCAGGCGCGAACCGGCGGGCGATGGCGCCGCTTTCGACGTCCGTCGTCTCCTCGAACCGGGGATCGATCGCCGCGGCGGGGCCTGCCGATGCCGGATCGGGTGGATGCCCGATGACGGGGAGCATGGACGGTGCAGGCTCGCTGTCGGGGCCTGCCGCGATCGGGGGCGTCCAGGGCCTGAGCTCCGACGGCTTGGCCGGAATCGGATCGTAGGCATCGAGGCCGGGTCGGTAATCCTCGAGATTGAGGCGAGGCGGGG
>DAORNH010000221.1:7456-7666 GCA_035440865.1 Hyphomicrobiaceae bacterium
GCCGCCGCAGCAAAGAGCATGAGCCCGGCCGCGACGCCGGCGCGCCCCGGGTTGATGAGCGCGAACAGCCCTGAGACGGTTTTGAACGAGAGATCGCCGATCATGCCGCCATGGCCATAGACGAGCGGCCAGCGTGTCAGGATTGGCAGAGCCGACAGTGCGCCGGCCGTCGCGAGAAGGACGAGGGGCCACAGGAGGAGACGCGGGCGC
>DAORNH010000222.1:0-4135 GCA_035440865.1 Hyphomicrobiaceae bacterium
AACCTTCGGCACATCGCGCGCGAACACCACGTTACGCCCATCAGCTTCGCATGCATGGCCGGTAAAGATGCAGGCGATCTGGTTGCCGAGCTGGATGTGACGGACGAACCCATGGCCGGTGACGTTCTCGCCGCCCGGAGGCACGTCGTGGCAGAGGCAATTCAGCGTCTCGGAACTTGCGCGGGCGTCTGTCACGCCGCGCTCGAGCGCGGCGATTCCCTGACAGCGGTCGATGTCAATGACTGCGGCAAGCTTCCTCTGCTGTGTCAGCGCGGTCGTCGGAACCAGGACGAGCGTGGCCAGCGCGAGTATCATCGGGCGCAAAAGCAATTGCATGGGGCCTCCACGACGAGAGGTCGCATCATGCCAAACCGGGCCCGGCGCGTGAATGGCAAAATCGGGTCGCCACCACGCTATTTCCCGAGCTCTTCCTTCACTTTGGCGGCGAGCTGCGGGAGCGTGAAGGGCTTCGGCAGGAAGGCGAACTGGGCCTTGGCATCGAGGCTCTTCTCGAGGGCGTCGTCGGCGTAGCCCGAGACGAAGATGAACTTGAGGTCGGGCGTCTCCTTGCGGAGCTCGTTCATCAAGGTCGGGCCGTCCATCTCGGGCATCAGCACGTCGGAGACGACGATGTCGACGGTCTGGCCCTTCATGACATCCAATGCTTCGACACCGCTCGAGGCTTCGAGCACGGTGTAGCCTTGTTGCTTCAGAGCGCGCGAGGCGAAACTCCTCACGCCGTCCTCGTCCTCGACGAGCAGCACGCGGCCTGAACCCGTGAGATCGCGCGCCCGCTCCTTCTTGGCGACTTTGCTCGGCTCCTCGTCGGAGCTCGGGATGTAGCGCGGCAGGTAGACGCGGAAGGTCGTGCCCTTGCCGATCTCGCTCTCGGGGATGATCTGGCCACCCGTCTGGCGCACGATGCCGTAGACCGTTGCGAGGCCGAGGCCCGTTCCCTTGCCGATCTCCTTCGTCGTGAAAAACGGTTCGAAGATCTTCTGCATCACCTCGGCCGACATGCCGGTGCCGGTGTCTTCCACCTCGACGAGGACATATTCGCCGGGTCCGAGGCCAGAGCCCTTGAGCTTCTGGCTGTCACGCTCGCCGATGTTGCGCGTGCGTACGGTGAGGCGGCCGCCGCCGGGCATGGCATCACGCGCATTGGCGGCGAGGTTCATGATCACCTGCTCAAGCTGCGTCCGGTCGGCCTTGATCGGCCAGAGGTCGCGCCCCGCCGAGACCTTGAGCGTGATCTTCTCGCCGAGCAGCCGGTTGAGCGAGTAGCCGAAGTCCTGCACGACGTCATTGAGGTCGAGCATCTCGGGCGTGAGCGTCTGCTTCCGCGAGAAGGCGAGCAGCTGGCGCACCATGTTGGCGGCCCGGTTGGCGTTCGACTTGATCTGCATCATGTCGGTGTAGCCGGGGTCGGTCGGGCGGCGGTTGCGCAGGAGGAAATCCGAGAGGCCGAGGATCACGGTCAGCACATTGTTGAAGTCGTGGGCGATGCCGCCGACGAACTTGCCGATCGCCTCCATCTTCTGGCTCTGCGCGAACATCAGCTCGAGCGACTTCTGCTCGCTCGTATCGAGCACGAACAGCACGGCCGCCTCGCCCGATGAGCGCTGACCTGTGATCGGGCTCATGTAGATGCGGCGCGCGAATTGGCGCTCGGCACCGAAGGTGACGTCGATCGGGCCGCCGGTCTGCTCGCCGGCCATGAGCTGCGCGAGTGCCTGCAGCAGCTGGTTGCGTGCCTCGGCCTCGGCCGGCGCCTGGAAGAGGCTGACGAGGCTCGCCATCGAATGCGGTTCCTGGCGGCCCGCGAACAGCCGGGCGAAGGCGGCGTTTGAGCTGAGGATCCGACCGGCGGGATCGACGATGGCGATGCCGAAGGGGGCCGCCTCGAAGCTGCGGGCCGCACGCCCTGCTTCCGATGCATCGATTGCCGAGGTCAGGCGCGCCGTCTTGTCGAGGATGACCAGCGTCTGGTCGTGCGCCGCCTCCTGGCGCGCCATGGCGACGGCGTTGACGGGGAGCGATTTCCCTTGCCGGTCGAGCATGGCGATATCGATGCTCGTCGTCTGGCGGAGCGGCTGGCGCAGCAGCGCCTTGACCGCGCCGACGCTCTCGCTGGCGAAGACGTCGTCGACGATCAGCTGCGGGAGGCGTCCGGGCGGGCTCGACAGGCCGAGCTGCTGCAGGACTGTTGCATTCGCCGTGATGATGCGGCCGCTCGGGCCGAGCGTGACGACGCCGAACGGCAGGGCGTCGTAGAGCTGAAGGGCGGCTTCGAGCCCGGCCCGGACCTCGGCCTCCTGGGCGCGCTCGCTCGTCACGTCGAGGACGCGCCAGATGGTGAGGCTGTCGCCGCTCGAGTAGGTGCCATCCGTGCGCAGCGGATCGACCGAGAGGCGGAGCCATTGCGCCTGGCGCGAACCGCTTATGCCGCGGAGCCGCACGACTTCGGAATGGCTGCTGCCTTCGGCCGCCGCGCGCGTCAGGCGGAACAAGGCCTCGGCGGCAACCGGCTCGCCCGAGAGCACGTCCTCAAGCGATTGCGCGCCGCCGTGGGTCATGGCGCGATAGGCGGCGTTGGCCTGGACGGGCGTTCCGTCCGGCCGTGTGACGACGATGCCGACGCCGGACTGGTCGATCACGTCGAGCAGGAAGCCGCGGTCATCGGGCCGGTCGCCCATGCGGATGTAACCGGCGGCGAGCCCGAAGAGAAAGAACGCACCGATCATCGCAAGAAGTGCCAGCACGGTGAGCACCAGGGGCTCGCCCGAACGGCTCGTGAGCATGGAAAGTCCGGCAAGCCCGCCGGCGAGCACCAGAACGACGGTGATCAGCAGCCAGCCGGCCTCCTGGCCACGCGCCGGAAGATCGTGCTGCGACGCCTTGGTCGAGGGGCCGTTCATCGCGCTCATGATTCGAACTAATAGCTGATTCGCTGTCGACGCACTGCGCGATTGGGTCATTTGTACAGGTCACTCAGAAGGTTACTGTGAGTTGTGCACACCTTGGGTCCGGCGATGGCAACGCTTCGATCCGCACGCGGTCGAAAGGCGTCGCTGCCCGTAAAGAGATCGGTGAATTAGGTTAAGTTGCCATGAATTCCGGTGCGCCGGCGGCACACTGGCCACGGGCTTTGCGAGTTTCGCCCGGCCGCGCGGTTAAGCGGCGTTGACCTTCTCCGCCGTTCGCGCGACACGGACCCTCGAGACAATGTTTGAGCGTCAGTCGGGTACGCGGGTCGAGTGATCCGGCGGCGGCCATGCGGGGCGGCTGCAATCGGCGGCGCTTGGCACGGCTTGAGGAGGCAACCTTGGCGGACATGCTGTTCTACTTCTTCATTCTCGTTGTAGTTGCAGCCCTGGCACTGGCGGCGATCTTCGCCGTGCGCAGCTATCTTGACGGCTCGGCGCCGGGCTCGGGCTTGTTCGGTCCTCGTGCCGAAAGGAGGCTCGCTGTGGTCGATCAGGCTTCGGTGGACGGGCGGCGGCGCCTCATACTCGTCAGGCGCGACGACGTCGAGCACCTCATCATGACGGGTGGTCCGGTGGACGTGGTGATCGAAACCGGCATCGGCGCGCCCAAGGCTGCCGCGGTTCCGGCCCCCAGCACGGTCTACGCCCGTCAACCGCGCCCGTTCGGCCAGACGGCCGCAACGGCGTCGGCGACGGCAGCTTCGGACAGGGCAGCGGAGTAGGTCGGAGTGATCTCCGGCGCGTCACGATTTCCGGCAAGGATCAGCGACATGCGCAATTTTCATCTCCCCGGGCGCTCTCCGGTCTACGCGCATCGCGCGATGTGCGCGACCTCCCATCCGCTCGCCAGCGAGGCGGCGATCCGCGTCCTACGCTCCGGCGGTAACGCGGTCGACGCGGCGATCACGGCGACGGGCGTGTTGTGCGTAGTCGAGCCCGCAATGACGGGGATCGGCGGCGACTGCTTCGCGATCGTCCGCAAGCCGGATGGCACCATCCTCGGTCTCAATGCCTCGGGGCGTGCGCCTGCCGCGGCGACAGCTGCGTGGTACGCCGAGCGCGGCATCACGACGATCGAGCAGACGACGCCGCATGCCGTCACAGTGCCGGGCGCGATCCGCGGCTGGGCGAAGCTGCTCGCGGACCAC
>DAORNH010000222.1:4204-7656 GCA_035440865.1 Hyphomicrobiaceae bacterium
CCCGCGTCTCCCACGACTGGGCCGGCCTCGTCGCCAAGCTGCAGAAGAACGAGGGGGCCCGTCGCCATCTCCTGATCGATGGCCGCGCGCCGCGGGTCGGCGAGCGTATGCGCATGCCGGCCTTGGCCGTGACGCTCGAAAAGATCGCGCGGGAGGGTGCCGAGGCGTTCTACGCGGGCGACGTCGCCGAGGACATGGTGCGCGATCTCCGCGAGCTCGGCGGGCTCCACACACTCGCCGATTTCGCCGCTCAGGACGCCGAGTACGTGACGCCGATCGCCACGACCTATCGCGGCATCGCGCTGCATGAGCTGCCGCCCAACAACCAGGGCATCGTCGCCCTCGTTGTGCTGCGCATGCTCGAGCGGCTCGGGCCACTCGGGACCGATCCGATCGGCGTCGAGCGTATTCATGCCACCATGGAGGTCGCCCGGCTCGCCTATGCGGTGCGCGACACGTTTGTCGCCGATCCCGCCATGGCCGAAATTCCCGTCGCCTACATGCTGTCGGACGCCTTCATCGACGGGCTCGTGCGCCGCATCGACCGCAAGCGGCGCATCGCCGAGCTCGGGCCCATCCCGGAGCCGAAGGGTTCGGACACCATCTACATGACTGTCGTCGACGAGCGTGGCATGGCGGTCTCGTTCATCAATTCTCTGTTTGCGGGCTTCGGCTCGGGGATCGTGGCGCGGAAATCCGGCATTACTCTACAGAACCGCGGCCAGGGCTTCGTGCTGACGCCCGGACACCGCAACTGCATCGCGCCGCGCAAGCGCCCCCTGCACACGCTCGTCCCCGCGATTGCGACCGAGGGCAAGAGCCTGTGGGCGACGTTCGGCGTGATGGGCGGCGCCTACCAGCCCTTCGGCCACGCCTGGGTGCTGACCAACATGATCGACTACGGCCTCGATCCGCAGGAGGCGGTCGATTGCCCGCGCGTGTTCTTCGAGGGCCAGGCGGTGCAGGTCGAGGACGGCGTGCCGCTGGCGAGCCGAGCGGCGCTCGAGGCCATGGGGCATAAGGTCGAGCGCCGCGCCGATCCCTGGGGCGGCAGTCAGCTCATCCGCTATGATGCGGCGCTCGCCACGTATATCGGCGCCTCCGACCCGCGCAAGGACGGGCAGGCCATTGGCTACTGACGGTGCCGGGTGCAGGTTCCGCTGCCCATCGACCACAGTGGATGCTCGCAATGCCGCCACGAGGCTGGTAGATGAGTAGATCGAAACGCCTCGGATGAACTCGCCCGAGCGCGGAGCGCGATCGACGGGAGAGTTTGCGGTCCTGGACGGCGTGAGCGTGGCTCAGGAAGGACTTGGGCTTTGAACGACTGGTTCTACAGGCGCGAGAACAAGAAGCGCGGGCTCGTCAATCTGCTCGGCATCGATTCCTGGATCGACTCGAGTCTTGCGAGCGCGTGGGAGCGATTCATCGACCGCTGGAACGCAGCCGCGAGCTTCTTTGCGAGGTTTCGCCTCTCGGGTTGGAAGCGCATCCTGAACGAGCTCGTCTCGGAGGGTATGACGCTCGGCATCTGCGGCATGGCGATGCTCTATTCGCTGGCGCTGCCGACCATCTCCGAAATCGACGAGGACCGCTATCTCGACACCGGCAAGTACAGCGTGACCTTCCTCGATCGCAACGGCAACGAGATCGGCAAGCGCGGCGTCCTGCATTCCGACGCCGTCGAACTCGAGGACATTCCGGACTACCTGATCAAAGCTGTGCTCGCGACGGAGGATCGTCGCTTCTTCGAGCACTACGGCGTCGACTTTCTCGGAACGGCGCGCGCGCTAATCGAGAACCTGCGGGCGGGCGAGACGGTACAGGGCGGCTCGACGCTGACGCAGCAGCTCGCCAAGAACCTGTTCCTCTCCTCCGAGCGATCGCTGCAGCGCAAGGTCAAGGAGCTGTTTCTTTCGTTCTGGCTCGAGACTCGCCTGACGAAGCGCCAGATCATGAAGCTCTACCTCGACCGCGCCTACATGGGCGGCGGCGCGGTCGGCGTCGAAGCCGCCTCGCGCTTCTATTTCGGCAAGTCCGTGCGCGAGATCACCATGGCCGAGGCAGCCGTGCTCGCGGGGCTCTTCAAGGCGCCGACCAAGTATGCGCCGCACGTCAACATCTCGGCCTCGCGCTCGCGTACCAACGATGTGCTCTCGAATATGGTCGAGGCCGGATTCTTCTCGGCCGGCCAAGTGCACGAGGCGCGCCTCAATCCGGCCCGCCACATTGAGACGCGCGCGCTCTACAGCCCGGACTGGTTCCTCGATTGGGCGTTCGAGGAGATACAGCGCGTCGCCGAGGGCCGCGGACATTTCGTGCTGACCGCACGCACGACGATCGACATCGCCTTGCAGCAGGCCGCGGAGGCAGCCCTCGTCTCGGTCATCCGCCAGCACGGCGTGAACCAGGGCGCGCGCACGGGAGCGCTGGTCAGCATGGAGCCGGACGGCGCCGTCCGCGCCCTCGTCGGCGGTCTCGACTACGGCGAGAGCCAGTTCAATCGCGCCACTCATGCGCGCCGGCAGCCCGGCTCGTCGTTCAAGCTCTACGTCTATGCTGCAGCCCTCGAGTTCGGCCTGACGCCACGGTCGAACGTGCGGGACAGCCCCGTGTCGTGCGGGAACTGGTCACCACAGAACTATGACGGCGGATCGGGCAGCGGGCGGACGCTCACGCTCGGCAGCGCGCTCGCGGTGTCCTTGAATACGGTGGCCGTCGAACTGTCGCTGCGCGTCGATCGAGAGAAGGTCGTCGAGATGACGCGCCGGCTCGGCGTCGAGGGCGTGCGCAAGACCTGCTCGATGGCGCTCGGCGATACCGGCATCACCACGCTGCAGCACACGGCGGCCTACGCGGCGTTTGCCAACGGCGGCAAGCTCGCCAAGCCCTACGCGATCCTCGAGATCTTCAACTCGAAGGGCGAGCGCATCTACGCGCGTGAGCAGGACGAGGCGCCGGCACCGCAGGTGCTCGAGCCGCGGGTCGCCGAGGCCATGAATCAGATGTTGCAGCTGGTTGTGACCGAGGGTACCGGCAAGAAGGCGCAACTCGAGTT
Organism: Hyphomicrobiaceae bacterium; assembly: GCA_035440865.1. GTDB lineage: Bacteria > Pseudomonadota > Alphaproteobacteria > Rhizobiales > Hyphomicrobiaceae > DAORNH01. Next base: position 7,263 of record DAORNH010000222.1, read on the forward strand.
CACCCACAGCGTCGGCAAGACGGGCACCAGCTCGAGCTACCGCGACGCCTGGTTCGTCGGCTACACGGGCAGCCTGGTCACCGGTGTGTGGGTCGGCAACGACGAGAACCGGCCGATGAACAAGATCACTGGTGGCAGCATCCCGACCCTCGTCTGGCATGGCTTCATGTCGGCCGCACATACCAACATGGACATTCCGACCATCCCCGGCTTGCCGACGCATCCCAATCAGATCGCCGAGCGCCAGCGGCTCGCGGAGTTGAAGCGGACCGAAGGCGCCACCGCTACGACACAGCCGACTACTACCAGATCGACCCGGCCCTGGGCACGCTGGCCGATTTCCAGGAACTGGTGCAGGCGGCCCGCGCCAACGGCATGCGCCTGATCCTGGACG
>DAORNH010000223.1:0-3912 GCA_035440865.1 Hyphomicrobiaceae bacterium
GGGGCGCTCGAGCTCGGCACGCTGCTCTCGGGCGCGGTGCTGACCGAGCAGGTGTTCTCGATCCCGGGCTTCGGCAAACTGATCGTCGACAGCGTGTTCAATCGGGACTACGCGGTGGTGCAGGGTGTCACGCTGGTGACCGCGACAACCTACATCCTGCTCAACCTCCTGGCCGACATCGCGTATATGCTGGTCAATCCGCGCCTCAGGGACTGAGCCAAAGTCTTGTCCGCCATGCAGCGGAAACGGCGGCGAAAGTGTTGTGCGACTATCGAAAATCACTATAGTGCCGCCCCGGCGGCGATCGCCGCACCAGATCTGACACGTCCGAGTGATGGCCCGCGTGACCCTCGACGCGCTGCTGAGCCCAGAGACCCTGCTGCCCGGTGTCGCGCCGGGCGCTCGCGTCGTCGTGGCGATGTCGGGCGGCGTCGACTCCTCGGTGGTTGCCGGCCTCCTGAAGCACGCCGGCTTCGATGTCGTCGGCGTCACCCTCCAGCTCTACGATCATGGCGCCGCGACGAGCCGCAAGGGATCATGCTGCGCGGGCGAGGACGTGCACGATGCGCGGCAGGTGGCGGCGCGCCTCGGCATCCCACACTATGTGCTCGACTACGAGGATCGCTTCCGCCGCGCCGTGATCGAGCCGTTTGCGGAGAGCTACTCTGAGGGCGAAACACCTGTCCCCTGTGTCGCCTGCAACCAGCACATCAAGTTCACGGGCCTGCTCGAGACCGCCGAGGAACTCGGCGCGAGCGTCATGGCGACCGGCCACTACGTCGGCTATGACCTCCGGCCGGATGGCCGGCCGCGGCTGTTGCGGGCGCTCGACGCCGACCGTGACCAGAGTTATTTTCTTTTTGCGACGACGCAGGACCAGCTCCGTCGCCTCAGGTTCCCGCTTGGCGCGCTGCGCAAATCTGAGGTTCGCGCCATGGCGGGGCGGCTCGGCCTCGCTGTCGCGGAGAAGGCCGATAGCCAGGACATTTGCTTTGTACCGGAAGGCCGTTATGCGGCCGTCGTCGCACGGATCCACCCCGAGGCTCTGGAGCCCGGCGAGATCGTCCACGTCGACGGCCGCCTGCTCGGGCGTCATGCCGGCATAGGGGCCTACACCATCGGCCAGCGGCGCGGCATCGGGGTTGCTGCGAGTGAGCCGCTGTTCGTCGTCCGGCTCGAGCCGCGGACACGACGCGTGATTGTCGGCCCGCGGGCGAACCTGGCTGTGCGCCGTCTGCGGCTCCGTAATGTCAATTGGATTGGCGATCGTCCGATCGAGGAGGCGACCAGAGGCGGCTGCAACGTCTATGTGCGCGTGCGCTCGTCGCAGGCGCCGATTGCCGCCACACTTTTTGCCGATCATTCAGGTATCTGCGTTGTGCTCCCGAGCGCGATACTCGGTGTTGCGCCCGGTCAGGCTTGCGTGTTCTACGCGTCTGATATGGGTGTCGCTGAGGTTCTAGGGGGCGGGTGGATCACAAGCACGACGTCGGAGCCCTGTCCGATGTCAACCGGGGCTAGAGATGCTGCCGCGGTCGCGTAAGCGCCGTGACGGCATTGTTTCGCGCGGGGTTGACCCGCAGACGCGGCTTTTGAGATCGAAGGAGACTTAGGGGGATGAAGCTGTTGCGTAAGCAGACAGGCGCACGTGGCACCCGCGGCGCCGTCGTGACCATGGACGAGGACACGGTAAAGTCGGCCTATCGCCGTTGGGCGCCGGTCTACGACCACACGTTCGGCAAGTTCGCCTCCCGCGGTCGCAGGCATGCCGTCGAGATCATCAATCAGCGGCAGGGGCGCGTGCTCGAGGTCGGCGTCGGTACTGGACTTTCGCTTCCCGACTATGAGCGCCACCTCGAGATCGTCGGCATCGATCTTTCGCCCGAGATGCTCGAGAAGGCGCGTGAGCGCGTCGCGTCCGAGGGGCTCGATCACGTGACGAGCCTGCACGAGATGGACGCGAGCGCGCTGAGCTTCAAGGATGAGAGCTTTGACACGACGGTCGCCATGTACGTCATGACGGTCGTACCGGAGCCCGAGAAGGTAATGCGCGAACTCGATCGCGTCACCAAGGTCGGCGGCGAGGTGATGCTCGTCAATCACTTCAGCCAGACCGAGGGCGTGCGCGGCTGGGTCGAGCGGCGGATGGCGCCGTTTGCCGACAAGCTCGGCTGGCATCCCGTGTTCGATCAGGGCCGCGTCATGGTGTGTGACAACCTCGAGCTCGTCGAGGCGCGCGCGCTCCGGCCCTGGGGCATCTTCACGATGCTGCGCTTTGCCAAGCGGCGTCCGACCCTGGTGCGGGCTTAGCAGCAAACGATTGCGTCGGCGACGACAGATCCTGCAAGCAAAACCGCCTCGAAGCTCGACGCTTCGGGGCGGTTTTGCTTGCGGGGCGAGGCAGCCATCAATAGCGCGCTACTGGCGCTGGAGCGGCTCTCGGTTCGGCAGCTCGATCGTCGTGCGGGCGGGGTCACTGCTGACCCGCACTGCAGCGCGATCAACGTCACCGATCGCGACGATGTCGGCCGTCTGCCAGAATCGGTTGAACGACAGCCAGGCAAGCCGCGTGAGCTCGGTATTGCCATTGGCGAAGCTCTCGAAGGCATCGCGCTTGCGCGGGTCGCGGCGCATGCTGTCGCCGTACCAGCACCAGCGATCGCCGAACACCAGCTGCTCGTGAGCGTCGATGAGGCGCGGACGGCACGCATGCCGAATTTCAGCGCCGGCACTACCGGTGCCTGAAATACCCGTAAACGTGTGCAGCAGTGCCGCGGCGTCCTTGCGGCAGAACTCGGCAACGACGATGCGAAGGCTCGAGCAGGTGCCGGCGAGCGCGGGTGCGTGCCGGGACAGAGCTTCGATGACCGGTGAGGCGGTGGAACGCGCAATGACGGCGACGCTGCCAGAGCGGCCTACGCCTGCGACGAGATGATCAGAAATGAAATTCTGGAGCTGACCTCCGACGCGTGGACTGGTTTTGCTGCTCGAATTTGAGGGGGGAGACGTGCGCATCTATGTTTGTCCCTCGCGGTGCGCCCGGGCGGGCAAGCACTCTGTTCTCGTTGACCTGACTATTTGCGGCCAATGCGGTTAAAAAGTGATTGAGCGATGGCCCGATCCGGACCATCCACACGGGTGCTTTTCCGATCATGCCGCACCTGGAGTGCGGAGCCATTTTGCCCAAGTTCGAGGGGCGGTCCCGCCGACGAGGTGCGACTGCCATCGGATCGCACTTGGTTTTGAGGCGCGCAGTGTGTAGAAGCACGCGAGCCGTTTTCCCTGCCGTCCCGGAACCGCCAGCCATGCAACTTGCACTTCTCGTCCTCCACCTGCTCATCGCGGCCGCGCTCATTGCCGTAGTGCTGCTGCAACGATCGGAGGGGGGCGGCCTCGTCTCAAGTGGCGGCAACCCGATGGCCGGACGTGGCAGCGCAAACGTGCTGACCCGCATGACCGCCTGGCTGGCGACAGCCTTCTTCGCAACGAGTATTGTGCTCACCTTGTTGGCCCAGCACGGCTCGCGTGGTCGATCGATCCTCGACGAGCCGGCTGCCAAGGGCGCGCCGGCAAAGTCTGGGCCGGCCCTGCCGACACCCTCGGTACCGACGCCGGCGCCTGCGTCCCCCGGACCGACCGCGCCTGCTCCGACTGATGCTAAGTCGCCGACCCCAGCACCGTCCACGCCTCTGCCGTCTCTGCCGCCCGCGCCCGGCGCGCCGGCTGCGCCTGCTCCATCCGGTACCGCGCCCGCACCGGCGAGCCCGGCACCGGCAGCACCCGGCACACCGCCGCGCTCGAACTGAGCGTCGACTGACTGGATGGAACAGCGAGGCCGGAGCGTGCTCCGGCCTCGATCTCGTTCAGGCGCCGCCGATGTGCATCAATCGCAACACGCTGTTCGCGCGCATG
>DAORNH010000223.1:4046-7640 GCA_035440865.1 Hyphomicrobiaceae bacterium
CGGGTGTGCGACCAATGGCGGCGACGGCCTCGCTCGCGCGCTTCACGACGGCGGCGTTCTCCTTGAGCTTGAAGGGATGGTAGTTCGTCTCGGTCTTGAACTTGACCTTGCCGGCCTTGCCGTCGGTATTGGTGACGGTAGCTGCCGCCGTCTCGAACGCCGATCTGTAGGCAGCAGTGATCTCTTTGAAAAATTTCGCGTCGTGGCTGCGGCTCTCGCCGAGCACGCGGACAAAGTCGGTGACGACATTGGTCGCATCGCCAGCTGTGCCGCCGTCCTTGCCGCCGACGGGGCCGACATTACTCGTGCCGGCGCCATGCGGCTTCACGACCTTACCGAAGTAGCCCTTGGCGCGCACCTCGGCGAGCGCCAGCGCCATGATCATCGTCGAGCTGATGCCGCGCTCGGGCGCGCCGCCGGCATGAGCTGCGCGGCCCATGATCTCGACCTCCCATTTGTCGGCGCCGACCGCGCCGACGGTCACGTAGGCCGCCGAGCGCCCGTCATAGTTGAAGCACTGCTTGATGGGCCCGAGATCCTTCATGTCGACGTGGCGGGCGCCATGGAGGCCGCTCTCCTCGCGCACCGTGAAAAGGAGAGTGATTGGGGGATGATCGAGCTTCTGGCGATTGAGCTCCGCCATCAGCGTTACGAGCACGGCGCAGCCCGTCCGGTTGTCGCCGCCGAGCGCGGTCTTCGCGGCGTTGACGATCTTGTTGCCGGAGCGCTTCGGCACGGCACCGGCACAGAGGGGGACCGTATCGAGGTGCGTCATGAACATGACGCGGTCGGCATTCGAGAGGCGGCCGCGGCCCGGCAGCTCGACGATGAGGTTGCCGGTCTCGGTCGGCACTGGGATGCGCTTGTTGGCGTCGTCGAGGCGAATGGCCTTCGCCGGAACGCCGGCTTCCTTGAGGGCGGCAGTCACGTCGGCGGCAATGAGGGATTCGCGCCCGGTCACGCCCGGCACGGCGAGAAAGCGCATCAGGCGGCCAATCGCGGCCTCGGTATCGACGGTGTGCATGGGGCTCCCCGAATAGGTTGAGCCCAAGTTCTGGCACGCCTTCTCGTGCCCCGCCAACCAGCGACGACTATCCCGGAGGCAGATAAGGATTGCGCGCGCGGAACAGCTGATGAAAATGCAGTCCGAGTTCAAGAGTGGAGGCGACCATGAGCGCAGATCTGAAAGCCGTCGAGGCTGTGGTATGGACCTATCTCGACGGGCTCCACGAGGGCGACGCGGCAAAAATCGCGAAGGCCTTTCACGAGGCGAGCCACCTCTATTCGCGCGGCGAGGACGGCAGCCTCGCCGATCTGCCGCGTGCGAAGTGGCTCGACATGATCGCGAGCCGTCCGTCGCCGAAGTCGAAGGGGATCGCGCGTACGGATCGCATCGTGTCGATCGATTTCGCGGGGCCAGAATCGGCCTTTGTCAAGGTCGAGTGCTCGATCCACCCGCGCTACTTCACGGACTACCTGGCGCTGCTCAAGCTTGCCGACGGCTGGCGGATCGTCGCCAAGTCGTTCCGGACAGACGTTCGAGCTTGAGAGAGAGATCGTGATCAAAGCTTCAGAGCCACCGGCTTGCGGGCGAGCGGGGCGGTGGCTCGGATGCGGCCGAACACGGTCATGAACGTGCCGGCGAGGCCGCCGATCGCCTGTGCGGCGGTGACGATCTCGGCGCCGATCTGGCGAACGAGTTCGGCGGTGATGTCAAGGCCGAGGAAGGGGCCGATCACTGGGAGCACTGTCGAGAGCGTGGTGATCGCGGCGCCCCAGAGAGTGAGCGAGTGGCCCCACCACTTGGGTTCAGTCTGTGGGCTTGCAGTCGAGGCGGGGCGCGGTGTGTTGGGGGTGTTCAAGGTCGGTACGTCCTTCTGTTGTGAGGGTAGGGGTATGACGGCCGCAGCATGGGCGGCGGCGAGCGTCGCATCGACGCGCGCGAGCCAGCCGCGGCCGAACCGCCAGAAGTGCGGGAGCGCGCGATAGCGTCGGCGGCGGATGTCGGCGTAGCGGGCGAGCGCCTCGTCCAGCGGGGCGATAGCCGCGGCGCTGAGGGTCTCCGGTCCGATCTCGCCGTCGATGGTGACTGCGAGGCATTCCTGCAGAAAGCGCGCGGCACCGCCGACGCCGTGATTAACGGCGGCATCGAAGTGCATGAGCTGCAGGCCCGGCGGCAGATCGGCGGCGCGTGCGGGCAGCCAGTAATTGCGGCGGTATATGGTCTCGACGACGGACCGCGGAATGGCGCGGAGCTGCGCCTTGAGGGCCGCAAGTCTTTCGGCCGTCACCTCGCGGCCGACGAAGCGGGCGTAGGTGGCGAGCGTGATGCCCTGGTTGGTCGGGCCGCCGGGGTCATACGGGTCGTCGCTCCAGCCGCCTTCCCGCTCGAGCACGTGAGCGAGTGCGATCGAGAACGCGCTTTCGGTCGCTGGGGTTTGCGAAAGTTCAGCTTCCGGCGGACGCCGGAAGGAGAGGACGCGCTCTCGCGGGAACGCTTCGACGGAGACGCTGTCTGCCTGATTGCCGCCGAGCAGGATCACCGCTGAAGGGGTGGCCCCGATGAGGAAGCCGACGTGTCCAAGTGACGGATCGGATGTGCGCGAGAGCACGACGATGGCGCCGAACTCGGGTTCATCGGTGGCAAAACCCCAGCCGAGATATGAGCGCGCGAGCAGCGAGCGCGTCGGCTCGAGGCCAGAACGCGCGAGGCATGCGCCGACGAACGCGGCACACCATGCGGTCTCGTCGCTTGTGATCGCCGGGTGGCCTGCGTCGCGGAACATGGCGCGGATGCGGGCGTTGGCGCCGCTGCCGCCGATCTCGCGCTGGCCAAGCTCGGTCCAGGCCTCGGCAAGCCAAGGCGGCTGGAGCATCTGTGATGGGGTCGGTGACATGTGCGTGTGGAGCGGAGGATCAGAGGGTTGTGAGGCGCGGCGTGCCGCGGCCAGCGGTGGCGCTCAGCTGGAAGACGCGGACGGTGAGCGAGGGCTGGGGCGCGCCGAAATCGGCGGTCTGCTCGGCGGCGGTGTAGCTGGCGCTCGGCGTCACCGCGGCTATGGTGCGCTTCACTGTCGTGCCGTCGAGGATGTCGACCTCGTAGCGCTCGCTGTCCTCGCCGAGGGGCACCTCGACCTGCTCCCAGTTGTCGCCGCCGATGCGCGTCCGCCGGACCCAGGTGAGTGCGAGGTCGCCACTCGCTCGCTGGCCGCGGACATGGCAGGGGCTGAGGGGACGGAGGCCGCGACCGCTGAAGGCATGCGTCTCAGTGACGTAGCCGGGCGAGCTCAAGGGTTGCGTTGCGGGACCATAGCGCCAGGAGATCGCCAGGCCGACATCGGCGGCAGAGAGGTCCACGCGGGCAACGGCGGCGTCGAGCAGCACGAAGCGCGCGCCGGCGGAGACGCTCGCCGGCATGGCGTCGTCGCTGCCGGCCTGCGCGCGCAGGAAGCGGCTCAGGGAGTAGGTGAGCGGCGCGGCGAGCGTGGCCGCGGCGAATTGCACGACTTCCCAGCGATCGGGCGCCGTCTCGATCGCAGCGGCGTTGGCGCCGGACAGGAGCGCCGCGTCGGTGATCGAAGCGAGGCTGCCGCG
>DAORNH010000224.1:0-1846 GCA_035440865.1 Hyphomicrobiaceae bacterium
CGATGGCGTTTGAGTCGCTGTTCAAGCTGGTCGCCATGCTCGCCCTCGGCGCCCGCGACCGCGGAGCGACGATCCATCAGCAGTGTGCGGCGCGCGCACTCGATGTCACGGACGGCGCCGTGTGCGGTGTCATCACGGAGCGGGGGCGCATCCGTGCCTCGCGCGCGATCCTCGCCGGCGGGGCCTGGTCGTCGCTGCTGAGCCGCCGCCATGGCGTCCCGTTTCCGCAGGCGAGCGTGCGCTCGACCGTCCTGCGCACGGAGGTGGCGCCCGACGGCCCCGATGCCTTCTACTGTCCCGAGATCGCGCTCACCCGCCGGCTCGATGGCAGCTACACGATCGCCATCAGCGGCAAAGGCACCCTCGAGGTGACGCCGCAGGGGCTGCGCTATGCCCGCCAGTTCCTGCCGATGTTTCTGAAGCGCTTCAAATCGGTGGAGCTGCGCCTCGGCAGATCGTTCGTCTCCGGCCCGGAGGCGCTCGCACGCTGGAGCGCGGATACGATCTCGCCCTTCGAACGGTCACGCGTTCTTGCACCTGCCCCCGACCGTCGCGCAATCCGGCAGTTGCTGTCGCGGGCGCAGGAGCACTTTCCGGCGCTTCGCGCGATCGGCGTGCGCGAGAGCTGGGCGAGCTACATCGATTCGACTCCCGACGCCGTCCCCGTGATCTCGACCGTCGCGGGCCTCGACGGCCTGGTGCTGGCGGCCGGCTTCAGCGGCCACGGTTTCGGTATCGGACCGGGTGCTGGGCATCTCGCCGCCGACATCGCCCTGGGTCGCTCACCGATCGTCGATCCGAAGCCTTTTCGCCATGCGCGTCTCATCGATGGTTCGCGCGGCGAGGTCGGCGAGTTCTGAGGCACGAACCGAATGGCGATTGCCGCAATGGCGCCGGTTGCAGCATTCACCAAGTCTCTAGTGTGGCGGTTCGGATGTTCGTATTCACTGCGTGGCACTCTCGAGATGCGAACTTCCGAACATAGCGCCACACTAAGCTCATGTAATTCCTAGTGTCCTTATCGATCTCGAAGTTCGTCCGAGTTCGCTGCTCGCGGTCGCGAACTTCGCGATCCGTACACTAGGCACCGGCAAAGCCGCTTCTTCTCGAAGCAATTCCGTTCTAGCCTCGACGCATGATGCCGACGAACGCGCGTTCGGCTGGTTTTTCACCTCAGCGATCAAGCAGAGATTTCTAGCAGATGTGCGCATTCGATCGCGCGTGAACAGTGGGCTCCTCGGCCCAAGAATTGGCCGCTGGGGAATGCGATGGCCTCGACACATTGTTCGACATGACTTCTTGAAGCGTGGACGGTCATGCCAATCCCGACCGATGGACTTCTCTCGCAGCAATGGCATCTCGGCAAATCCACTCCCGGTCTCCTGGATCTCAGGGTGCGGGGTGAGTGGGATCCGGCGATGGGCCGTTGCTGGTCGTGCCCCCTTCCGGTCTTGCACCACCCCCATCCCCGGCCTTTCCTCCGTCGATGCGGAAGGGAGCAGACGCCCGATCTCAAGCCAAGCGGATGGATCGCCTTCACGAGGCAAACCACGCTGCGAGGCGCTGCTTAACCCGTCCCCGCCCCCTTGCGGGCAGCGGGACAAGGTTGGGGTGCCCGCGGCCCAACGATCGCGCCCTGAAAGCCTGCCCGCAGGGCTGTCCTTTTTTGTGCCGGCGCTCAGGCTGCCCCGAGCGTCTCGAACAGCCGTGCGAGCAGCTTGGTGCGCGGGACGAGGCACGAGACGAGGAGATGCTCGTCAAGCGTGTGCGGCCCGTCGCCGAGCACGCCGAGACCGTCAAGCGTTGGCACGCCGAGTGCGCCCGTGAAATTGCCATCGCTGCCGCC
>DAORNH010000224.1:1867-6771 GCA_035440865.1 Hyphomicrobiaceae bacterium
CCGCTCGCCCTTCACCGGATAGCCGATCGTCTCGGCAAGCCTTCTCGCCTGATCGTAGAGCGCCTGGATCGCCGGCGACTTGCCGTAAGGCGGCCGCGACAACCCCGCCGTCACCTCGAGCGCCACGTCTGGATCGTGCGGGCGGAGCGCCATGAGCGCCTCGCGCAGCTCCGTCTCCTCGCGCGCCGTCGGCACCAGCGCGTAGCAGATGGCGCGGCACTCGGCCGGCACCATGTTCTCGTGCGTGCCGCCGCTCACCGTGCCGATGTTCACGAAGAAGTTGCGCGAATAATCCGTGAGCGCCTCGATCGCCAGGATCTGGCGCGCCATCTCGCGGATCGCGCTGCGCCCCTTGCCGTGATAGGCACCGGCGTGCGCTGAGCGACCAACCGTCTTCAGGTGCCAACGCGCAATGCCGTGCCGGCCGACCGTCAGCCGCCCGCCATCCCCTGACGGTTCGACGACGAGGGCGATCGCGTGCCGGCGCGCCTCCCGCTCGATCGCTGCGCGCGAGGTCGGGCTGCCGACCTCCTCGTCCGGGATCATCATGACGGTCACAGGGAGATGGGGCCGGCGATCCTGCGCATCGAGATGTGCCAAGGCGGCGAGCGCGATCGCGTTGCCGCCCTTCATGTCGTAGATGCCCGGTCCGTACGCGCGATCGCCCTCGACGCGGAAGGGCAGCGGCCCCGCAAGCGTGCCGACCTGGTGCACCGTATCCATGTGGCCGAGCAGCAGGATGCCGGCAACTTGCGTCCGCCCGCCGATGCGCCCGATCAGGATATCGCCAAAGCCGTCGACGCCTGCAGTCCGCTCGATCGCCGCACCGAGCGCCCGCAGCTTCGCCTCGACGAGATCCGCGACGCGGTCGACGCCGGCCTTGCAGTTGGTCGGGCTCTCGATCTCAACCCAAGCGCGGACCTCGCTGAGCAGTTCTTCGGTCGTCAACCTTATCACGGTGCTTCCCCGTCCAGACCGCGGTCTCCGCGAGACCCGACAGCGCAACGATACTGCCACGTCGAGGCCTTCGTGGGATGACCCCGGGTCAGCGGTTCAGCTGGCCAATTTCGGCATTGCTGCCGGCATCACGCACGACGGTCGGGAGGAACCTGAAGAGTATGCATTGCCGCCGCGGCCTGTAGAACTCGAAGGCGACGCAGCCCGCGCCCGCCTCGCATTGACGTGTGCAATCCTCGAAGGAGGTGCCGGCCGTGCGCCACGTGCTGTCCTCCTTGAAATAGGCGCGCGGGATTCGCGTGACCGCGGCACTGGCAACGGGCGGAGAATATGTAGGCACGGGCATGGACGCGACTGTGCTGGACGCCGCTCTTTTCACGGCGACTTCGGCAAGTCCATCGCTCGACGGCCGCGGGTCCCAGCGCGCCGAAGAGTAGAGATTGCACTGCATCTTCGGCTTGTAGAATTCGATGCCGAAGCAGCGGTCGTTTGAAATGCAGCGCGCAGTGCACTCGGCGTAGCTCGAGGCAAAACTCGCATCGAGATCGCCGTCGCCTTCCACATAGCGGCCGGTCAGCCGGCTCATCACATACGACGGCGGCGGCGTGCGGGCTGCGTCCGCTGCCGCCGCCGCCAGCTTCCGCCGCTCCTCGATCATGTCCGTCTCGACCTTCAGCCGCAACCGTTCCGCTTCCGCGAGCTTCTCGGCCAGCTTGCGACGCTCCTCGGCAAGCCGCTCGGATTCGCGTTGCTCGCGCTCGATGCGGGCTTTCTCGGCAGCGATCTGGTCCTCCTTCGCTTTCGCCTTGCCGCGTGCGTCGGCCATCATCGCTTCCGCAGCCGCGCGGAACTCCGGACAACCGGAGTGGTCGGCAATAAACTGCAACTGAACCAAGTCGCGGCTGGTACGCGCCAATTCCCAAATGTTGCGATCGGCCTCGCAGGTCGAAGGCTTTGCCGTGTGGCGCTTCAATAGCGCCTCGATTGCCGACCGGCAGCGACAGCCGCCACCGCACGTCGCGAGGAATTGCTCGAGGACAGCCGGCGATTGCTTGTCGCCGAAAGCCTCGAAGAATCGACACTGCCGCTCTTCCTGCTCGCGCCCCATCAACCGGCGCTCGGGATAGCGCCCTTCGAAAGTGACCAGAACAGCAGCGCTCGTGCTCGGGAAGGTCGGCGACTGGCGCTTGAACTCCCTCGGGTAGAGCGCACTGAGGCGCGTCGTCATGCGCGCGGTGGTGAAGCTCTGAAGCTCCTTGATCGTCAGCTGGAAATCGCCGTCCCCGCCATCGCCGCGCTTATCCGCGGCGCCATAGAGCCCATCGAGCAGCGCTGATGTGAATAGCCCATGCTTGCGGTCTGTGTCCCAGTACGCCACCTCTGCCCCGCCCGCGGCCGTGATCACGGTCACGCGGTCGTTCATCAGCGCGTTGAAATCGATCGAGAACGCGGTTCCCGACGTGCCCGGCGTCAAGGTGCCGCCATCGCTCGTCCCTGAGAAGCAAGCATCGACGATGATGATGGCACGTGCCTTTGGCGCCTTGCGCTCCAGCACGGCGCGTGTCGCCGCAATGAGATCGTCGAGTGCGTAGGCGCTGACTGCTGCCGCCATGGGGTCGGAACCGATTGGCAGCAGATGGGGCCTGGACTTGCCGCCCGTCACGCCGGGCACTCCGTGGCCGCTGTAATAGATGAGAACTACCTTTGTCTCGTCCGAGACGATCGATTCGAGAAAGCTCTGCCGTCCAGCTGGCGTCACATAGGAACTGCCGAACAACTCGTTGAAGCGAGCTAGCGATATGTCCGGCACGGCCCGGACGTTTGCAGCCGGAATGGCGAACACGTCTTCCGCCGCCTTCGCCACCGCAGTCATGTCGTTGTGAGCGTACTTGACCTCGGGCACGCCGTTCTTGTAGCGGCCGTTGCCGATGATGATCGCAAAGTCCGCAGGACCTGCCACGGCTGGCGCGACCGCATGGAGTATCGCCAGGAGCAGGCAAAGAACGCCGATCGTGAAAATGCGCGGCACCGTCAGAGCGCCCATCTCCGCCTCCCGAAACTCACCGCAATAATGCGACACATTGGCACCGTGCCCGACGATTGCCAATCATGAGTTGTGCTCGCTTGAGCGGATTCCGGGGACACGCCACTACGAATTCGCGTCTCGCGCGCGCAGTGTTGCTCATCCGCTCGATTGACATCGAGCCGGCTCTCGGCGCACCTATGGTCCATCGTGTCGGTTCTCTCCGCGAGGAGAGTGAAAAGGGAACACGGGACGACATCGCGTTCGCGGCGTCTCATCCGTGGCTGCCCCCGCAACTGTAAGCGGCGAGCCGGCTCCACATCTGCCACTGTCCATGCGGGCATTTCCGCCGGACGGGAAGGCCGGAGCCAGCGTTCGAGCCGTGAGCCAGGAGACCTGCCAGCACGGGTCGCCCATCGACCGTGCGGGGCGCGCGGCCGAGCGGACACGTTGTGGCGACTGAGTTAGGCACAGTTGGAGTCTGCCGTCGCCATGCGTACGTCCTCGAGTCGATCGAATTCTCGCAGAGCGAGTCTTGCCGTCGCGGTGTGAGTGATCGCACCCGGACAGCTTGCGCTCGAGAATCGATCGTCTAGGGACAACCCGATCGCTGCGGCCGGCTCCCCACACGGGGGAGTTGTCGACACATGCCGTTCCACTTGATCGCCGGGCGCATTTCGCCGATCACGAGCCTCGCCGCGCTCGCCGCGGTGACTATCTGGTTGCCGTCCGCGCACGCACAGACGACGCTGCCGGGCGTGGTCATTGATAGCGGCTCGATTGCCGTGCCGCCGGTGAAGAAGCCGGCACCGCCGGCCGATCCAACGCCCGCGCCCGCGACCACCCCGAAAGCCAGCGCCGCCAAGTCCAAGGCCGCGCCGAGCAGTGCACCCGCGAGCGGCCCGACCGTCGATGCGGCCTCGCCGGCCGGCACCTCGTCATCGAGCGACGGCACCGTCATTACCGCCGATCGCACGGGCGCCTCGGTCAGCGTCGTCACCGGGGACGAGCTCCGACGCCAGCAGATCCGTCATGCAGCCGACGCCTTGCGCAGCCTCCCTGGCGTATCCGTCGGCCGGACCGGCGGCTTCGGCGGGCTTACGCAAGTTCGAATCCGAGGTGCTGAAGGCAACCACACGCTCGTCCTCATCGACGGCGTCGAGGCCAATCCCGCCGTCACCGGCGAGTTCGACTTCTCCAATCTCGGCACCGACGACATCGAGCGCATCGAGGTCTTACGTGGGCCGATGAGCGGGCTCTATGGCACCGGCGCGATCGGCGGCGTGATCAACATCGTGACACGCAGCGGCAAGGGCCCGCTGACGCTGAGAGCGCGCGCCGAGACAGGCGCATTCAACACGACCGACATGGCTGCGTCCGCTTCGGGCGGCAGCGAGCGGGCGCACGGCGCCGTCTCGGTCAGCCGCCGCTCGACCAACGGGTTCAACATTTCGCCGTCCGGCGGCGAGGACGACCCGGCCGCGATCACCACGCTCTCGGCCAAGGGCGGCGTGATGATGATGGACGGCGTCGCGCTCGATTTCACGCTGCGCAACGTGCGCCGCACCGGCGGGCGCGACAACGACGGCGGTATCGCGGGGCAGCTCGCGACGCAAGTCGACACCCCTTCGCACTTCGCTACGAGCACGTTCCTCGCCGGGCTCAACCTGCGCGTCGACACCTTCGACGGCCGGCTCACGCACCGCCTCTATGCCAACACCTCGCGCTCGACCCTCGACGACACCGACGTCTCGGCCTTCGGCGCCTTCTTCGCAAGGAACCAGAGCTCGTCCGAGCGCTTCGGCTATGCCTCGACGCTGCGTCTCGACATGCCCGCGCTGTTCGGCTCGCGCCATTTCCTGACCGGCCTCGTCGAGCGCGAGTTCGAGGCCTTCAACGCCGTCACGGCCGACGGCATCGAGCG
>DAORNH010000224.1:6803-7606 GCA_035440865.1 Hyphomicrobiaceae bacterium
TCTCCTACGCCTTCGAGTGGCGCGGCGAGTTTGCCGAGCGCGTGTTCCTCTCGGCGAGCGTGCGCGAGGACGACAACGAGGTATTCGGTGCCTTTACGACGTGGCGGGCCGCCTCGTCCGTATGGCTCTATCGCTCGGGCAGCGTCGGCATCCGCCCGCATGCGAGCGTCGGCACGGGCGTCAAGGTGCCGACCATGTTCGAGCAGTTCGGCATCATCCCGGGCTTCTTCACGCCGAACCCGAGCCTTCGCCCCGAGACGTCGTTCGGCTGGGACGGCGGCGTCGAGCTCTCGGGTTTCCACGGCCGCGCGATCCTCGATGTCACCTACTTCAACCAGACCCTCGAGGATCGCATCGAGACGGTGTTCGCGCCAGTGTGGACCGCGGTCAATCGGCCGGGCGACTCTCATCGCGAGGGCGTCGAGGTCGCGGCGCGCTTCCGTCCCTTCGACGCCTTCATGCTCGGCCTCTCCTATACCTATCTCGACGCGACGTACCCGGACGGTGCCCGCGAGATCCGGCGCGCGCCGCACTCGGGCCGCGTCGATGCCGGCTACCTGTTCGATGGCGGCCGCGGGTCGATCAGCGTCGCCGCGATCTACAATGGGCGCATGGACGACGCGGCGTTCCGCCTCCCCTTCTTCACGACGGAGCGCGTGGCCCTTTCCGACTACTGGCTCGTCACGGCCGGCGCCTCCTACAAGCTCCAGCCCGGGCTCGAAATCTACGGACGTGTCGAGAATCTCCTCGATCAGCGCTATCAGGAGGTCTACGGCTTCAACACGCCCGGGATCGCGGCCTAT
>DAORNH010000225.1:0-1778 GCA_035440865.1 Hyphomicrobiaceae bacterium
TCGAATCCCCGAAGGCGGAGCCCGTCACGTGTTCGACCTCGATGTAGACGTCGCCTGCCGCCTCGACTGTGTTCAGCGCCGCGTTGGCGAGTTTTTGCGGTGACGGCTGTCGGCGCGAAGTCGTAGCGCGCGTGGTCGTCGCCGAGGCCGCCGATCAGCCCGTCGCCGCCGCCCCGCCGAAGTTCGTGCCGATTATGCCATCGATGCTCGAGTAGGTATCGCCCGCCGCGTCGCCCGTGTTCGACGTCATGTCGAACATGTAGACGGTGACGCCGGCCGAGGTCGGCATTGGCGTCGTACGTGAGCGACACGACACCGGTCACCAGCGGCTCCGCGGCCGATGTGCCGTTGAAGGTCGTGAAGCCGGTCGACGCGTAGCCGGCCGCGCCGACGCGATCTGTCGTGATCACGTCACTGGTGGTGCCGAGCCCGGCTATGAGGTTGGCTGCGCCGAAGCTCGAATAGTACGACACGAACCCGTTCTGGTCTGGTCGGCGGCGGCAACCACGACCTGGCGTGTGTCACGCGTCCACGGGTCGGCGTTGACGTCGTCGAGGTCGAGTGCGGTGCCCGAGTCAGGGCCGTCGTCACGCGAGTTGCCGGCCGACTTGACGATCGTCATGCCGAGCCCGCCTCGGCCGGAGTTCATGGCGGTGCCGATCGACGTGGCGAACTCGGTGAAGCGGGCTGCATCGACGCCGGCGCCGAACACGCTGGCGATGGAGTTGGAGAGGCTCAGGCTCGGGTTGGCGATGTCAGCCAGGGCCGTCACGATAGCGTGATGTATCGAATCGCGGATGTCCTGGGGCCGGGCGTCAGAGATGAAGCCGTGCGTGCGGTAGCCGACGAGGATGGCGCTGCAGGCTACTCCGACGGCTCCCGTGCCGTTGTCGTCAGACCCGATGATACCATTCACCGCGGTGCCGTGGGCGTCGCCGACCTGGCCGAACGGGTCGAAGTCGTGATCGCCGTTGCGGCCGTTGCTAAGCGAATCCCAGTCGAAATCCGGCGACGTCAAACAATTCGGAGAGAGGCAGGAATGATTGTAGCCGAATCCGTCGTCGATCACGACGACCCAGGTGCCGGCCCGGCTCGTACAGGCACCAACAGCAATGGCTTACGCGCCCCCACCCTGGCCCTCCCCCGAAAGGGGGAGGGGACGATAGAGGCGTCAGGCCCGCGCGAATTCAGGTCTCGGGCCCGTCCTCGAGAGTTGCGTCGGACGCAGCTCGGTCACTTCCACTTGGCCGCATAGAACGGCGGGATCTCGTCGGAGGTCGGCGTGAAGTCGAGGTCCTTCGAGAACGCGTAATACTTGGCGTAGGTGAAGAGCGGCACCCAGTAGGCCTCGTCCGCGATCTTCTTCAGGACGTCCTTCCAGAGAGCGGCGCGCTTCACGGGATCGGTCTGCGCGTCGGCCTCGCCGATCATCTTGATGACGACAGGGTCCTTGACGAGATCGTCCGGCCCGCCCGTGAAGAAGTGGGCGACGATCGCCGAGACGTCGGGGATCGAATTCGAGCCCCAGGTGCCGTGCGCGACAGGCGTCTGCGCCTTGCGGTTCGCCTGCTGGAATGCGGTGAACTGCATCCACTGCAGCTTCGGCTTGAGCCCGGCTTTGGTGAGGTCGCCGAGGATCGCCTCGGAGTACTCGCGCTCGCGGTAGCCGTAGTAGTCGAACTCGGCGCCGGGAGCGACGCCGGCCTCCTTGAGGAGCGCCTTCGCCTTCTCCGGATCGTACGCATAGCGCGCGACGTCGGTCGCGCACGCGAACTGAT
>DAORNH010000225.1:1788-4885 GCA_035440865.1 Hyphomicrobiaceae bacterium
CGGGATGGCAGGCCGAGTGGATCGTCACCGAGGCCGGTCCGACGAGGTTCTTCGCGATCGCGTCGCGGTTGATCGCGTGGGCAACGGCCATTCGCACGCGCTTGTCCTTGAACAGCGGGTTGCCGCTCGCCCCATGCACGTCGAAGGCGAGGTAGGCGACGCGCAAGGTCTTCGCGTTCTCGACGATCATCGCCGGGTTCGACTTGATGCGCTCGGCCTGGTCCTTCGGCACGTCCCAGAGCCAGTCGACGCCGCCCGTCATCAGCTCGGCGACGCGCGTGTTGGCATCCTTGATGGTGCGGAAGCGGATGGCGCCGATTTTGGGATCGCCCTTCGGGCCGTCCGTGAAGTAGCCCTTGAAGCGGACCATATGGATGTAATCGCCGGGCTTCAGCTCGGTGATCATGTAGGGGCCGGTGCCGTTCGCCTTCACGGCGCCGTAGTCGCGCTTGCCGTCGGCCTTGGTCGGCGCGTTATCGTAGTGGCCCTTCTGCATGATGAAGCCGAGGCCGGCGAGGTAGGCGAGCGCCGGCGGGAACGGCTTGTGCAGATTGATGCGCACCTTGTGGGCGTCGATCTTCTCCGCCGATTTGATCCACGCGAGCAGCGCGTAGTTCATGATCGCGTGGTCTTTGTTCGAGACGAAGTTCAGCGTGTAGACGACGTCGTCGGCGGTCATTTCGGCACCGGAGTGGAACTTCACTCCCTTGCGAAGCTCCAACTCGAGCGTGGTCGCGTTGGCCCACGACCACTTGGTCGCGAGCAGCGGCTTGATCTCGCCGGTCTTCGGGTCGGTCGTAACGAGCGTATCCCAGACGTGGTGGCCGATGACCACGAGCTCACGCGTATTGATGAAGTAGGGATCGGCGATCGGATTCTCGCGATCGGTCGCCCAGACGAGGGTATCCGTCTTCTTGCCGGCCTCGGCCGGAGCGCCGGGACCCGCAAGCGCGAGCACGCCCGCTAGTGCCGCCGCGAGCCCGAGGCATCGCGCTAGACTGTGCATCACCCTCTCCCTTGCTGATGTGATGTCGTGACGGCGGCATTCTAACGGAAGAGTGCCGCCATGCCAGTACGTTGGCCAGTGCATTGGCCGGACGCATCGCGAACAAACGCATTAGGGCGGACCCGAGGGCCCGCCCGCATCCACGCAGCTCGCTGCGTCGATCAGCCGATCTTCACCGGGACCTTCTCGACGACTTTCAGGTTTTCGTCACCTTCCCAGACGAGCTCCATGTCGCCCGCCGCAGGGATCTTGACGAAGAAGGAGATGAAGGGATTGGCGGAGATGCCTGGCTGCAACTCGGCCTTGAAGATCTGCTTGCCGGCAAAGCTCGCCGAGAACGTGTGGATGATATTGCGCGGCACGAGCTTGCCGGCGCCATCGCGGCGCTGGCCCGTCTCCATTACGTGCTGGATGACGGTCTTGACCTCGACGACGTCGCCGGGGGCCTTCACGTCGCCGACCTTGATACGGGGCTTTACGGACATGGTGTTTTCTCCCTCTCTCAGCCGCCGCAGCCGCCGATGGTGACCTTGATCATGCGCTTGCTCATGATGAAGCGCCCGTCCGACATCGCCGCCAGCGTGACGACGTCCTGCGTGCCGGCGAGCCGCATGCGGCTCGTGATGCTGGCCTTGCCGGCTTCCGGCGCGAAGTGAAACGTGCCGATCAGCGGGGATGGGTTCTTGGTCGACAGGATCGACACGGACTTCACATGGCTCGCGTCCGTCATCGGGCTGTCGACGGTGACGGTGAAGGGCACCGTGTTACCGCTCTCGGCGATCTCGGGAAGATCGATGGCGATCTTGCCATCGACGGGCTTGGCGTCGCCCATCAGCTTCTTGACGATGTCTTCCCAGCCGTTCGGCTTGTCCTGTGCAGCCGCGCCCTTGGCGCCGCTCAGAAGGGCCGCGACGAGCGTCGCCGCACCCGCGCCAAGCAGCACGTCGCGCCGCCCGATCACACTGACCTTGCCGCCTGCACTACGTCTGACCATTCGCCTCGCTCCCGATCACCGGCACTCACGCGTGCCTTGTGTAGTCTTCCGTCCAGGCATGCTGCTGTCAGCCACTAGCGCCGACCGATGCCGATTTTGTGACTTTCATTCGCTCGTGTTGGATATCATATCAGCAAACACGAATGCAATGATCGGCGGTGCTCCCTCGCGCACTCGTGAGCGGTCGCGACAGAGAGAGGCGAGTGCATGTTGCGATTGGACCGTCGTGGGTTCCTCGGCCTGAGCCTGCTGGTCACCATGTTCACCATGGCCGCTGGCGCTCCCGTACGGCTGCCGGCCGCGGAGCCCGATTTGTCGCGCGGGCGCTACTTGCTGATGGCCGAGGAGCCGGGCTGCCCCTATTGCGCGCGCTTTCATCGCGAGATCGGCGAGGCGTATCGCAACTCGCCGCAGGGGACGTTCGCGCCTCTCGTGCGCCGCCCGATGGGGCATCCCGACCTCGCGCGTCTGAAGACGCCGGCACGCTACTCACCGACCTTCATCCTGCTGGTCGACGGCAAGGAGGTCGGCCGGATCACGGGCTATCCGGGCTCCGACTTCTTCTGGCCGATCGCTGATGCGCTCTTGGCGAAGGCCGGCTTCAAGCCCGAGGAGTGACGGCATCGCGCCCAATGAGCGCCCGACCCGCGGAGGTCGCCACGACATAGAGCGCATCATCATCGCCAATCCGGCGCTCGACGAGCCCGCGATCGACGGCGTCCTCCCAGACAGGCAGTCGCGGGCAAGACGTGCGCCACCGTTCCATGACGTCCTCATAGCGGCGCGGCTCGCGAGCGACCCACTCGACGAGATCGTGCACCAGGGCTTCGACTGCGGGGATCATGAGCTCTCTCCACTCAGACACGTCCATTGGCCAGAAGCCATGCGCCTTGCAGTAAGTAGCCGCAGGCGATGGCAGTGATGAGCTTTACGGTCCAGGAGCGGTAGCGCTGCTCCGACAGCATCTCGAGGACCGGGCGGGCGGCGAAAGTGCCGACCATCGATGCGGCGACGACGAGGCCCATGACGAGGGGATCGAGCGTGGCGGCCTGCTCGATGAGGCCGCCGAAGTAGAGGAGCTTCGCCGAGTGGCCGAG
>DAORNH010000225.1:5028-7101 GCA_035440865.1 Hyphomicrobiaceae bacterium
GTGCCATCGGCGGGCCGCTCCGGATCGGGCGTCATGTCCTTGGGCAATGCCTGCACCATGAATGGCAGGATCCCGAGGGCGATGAGTGCGTGCGCCTTCGCGGGTACGTATCGAACAAGGCTCCAAGCCAACAGCGCGAGGAGGCAGCCGGCCGCGTAGGCGGCGACGGCCCGCCAGCGGACGAACCTGATCCAGAGGAGGCCGCGCCAGCCGTTCGAGGCGATCTGGGCGACGGCGTGCAGTGCCATAGCCTCCGGGACGGGGAACATCCAGAGCAGGATGCCCATCAGGATCATGCCGCCCGCCATGCCGAAAATTCCAGAGAGGAACGACGTGCCGACCATGACGGCAAGGAGACCGATCAGAACCGTGCTGCTCATCGTGCCGCCCAAGACTGCCCGAGTGAAGGGTCGCGCGGTTCGACAAATGCGTCCAATGCATTTATTAGTGCCTTATCCATCCATTTGGAGCATGAATGATGGAATTCCAGCAGCTGCGGACGTTTGAGCGGATCGCTGCCGCCGAGGGTGTCACGCGCGCGGCGGCGCTCCTCAATCTCAGCCAGCCGGCGGTGACACGGCAGATGCAGGCGCTCGAGGCCGAGCTCGGCCTCACGCTCTTCAGGCGCCGGGGACGCAGCGTGCAACTCACGGAGCATGGCGCGGACCTGCTCGTCCGGGTGAGGGCAATCCTTGCTGACGTTGCGGCGTTGCGCGATCGCGCCGAGGCCCTCGGCACGGGTCGCTCGGGCCGTCTCACAGTGGGCGCGACGCCACCCATGATCGAGGGGCTGCTCGCCGCATTCCTGCCGGTTTTCAAGGCGGAGCATCCTGAGGTCGAGATCGAGATCATCGAGGATGGCGGCGCACGTCTCGCCGACCTCGTCGATCGGGGCGAGGTGACGATCGCCTATGTGCCGGCCGGTGACGATCGTCTCGAGGGACGTCTCCTCTATCCGGTTCACGTCTGTGCCGTGCTCGGCCGTGGACACGAACTGGCGCGGGAGGCCTCGCTGGATATCGCCCGCCTCGCCGACGCGCCGCTACTCCTGCTGCGCCGCGGGTTCGCCTCGCGGGACTGGTTCGACAGGGCGTGCTTCATCGCCGGCGTCTATCCGAGGGTTGCGCTCGAGAGCGCGTCGCACGGCGTCGTCCTCAACCTGGTCCGCGCGGGCTACGGGGTCGGTGTCCTGCCGTCGGCGATTGCGTCCGCGACCCCGGGTCTGAAACTCGTGCCCCTGACACGCGCCGGCCAGGGTATCGGTCGATGGACCATGCTCGCCTGGAAGTCCGGCCGGGTGCTTCCGTCGTATGTTCAATTGTTCGTCGACGCGCTCGCCGGCTATGCACGGCTCCGCTTCCCCGGGCGCTCGATCGTTCGCGCGACGGTCACGATCCCGAAACCAGGGCCCTAACCGGGTATCCCTGGAATGTCAGAGGTCCAAGCGAGCCTTACGGGCTCGCTAAGCGCGTCCGGCGGCCTCGAACTATGATGGGCCGTGGGTATGGCCATGGGGTGAAAGGCTCCCATCGTTGCCCGCTGGTTCCACGGACATTCCGCCGGCCCGTTCGCGGGCTCCGAATTCCGGGCGACTGAGAATCGGCGCGCTCGCCCCACACTCGTCATCCTCGCGAAGGCGTTGACCCAGCTTACGATACAGGAGGCGGGCAGCGGCCGTTCCGGCGTGATCCGGGTGCCGGCCGCCGCCTTGACCGTGCCCCGACGCGAGGCCGGCGACGCGGTTCATCCATCTGGAAGATTGGCGCGAGGTTTGCAGCGTGCGGTGGCTCAGCCATTGGAGCCGGTGCCATGTCGCTTCCACGTCGCAGTGTACTGGCCCTCGGGATTGGGGCAGGGGCCGCGCCGCTGCTCGCTTCGGCGGCGGATGCAACTCCGGGAGGGCGGCGCATCGCCACGGTGCCGCACGGACCGGTGATCGATGCAGGACTTGCGCCCAATGCTGAGCACGACCAGGCGCCGGCTCTGCAGGCCTTAATCGACCGCCTCACGCCGCACGGGGGCCGGATATGGATCGCCGCCGGCGCCTACCGGCTGAGCCGCATCACCTTGAGG
>DAORNH010000225.1:7133-7520 GCA_035440865.1 Hyphomicrobiaceae bacterium
GTCGTCACGACGGGCAGGATCGAGGCAAGCGGGGCGGGGTCGATCGGTCTCGAGGGGCTCGTCATCAAGGGTGACGGCCTCACGCCGGGCGGCGATCAGAGCCTCGTTGTGATCACGGAGTGCGATGAGCTCGAGATTGCGCGCGTTGCGATCTCGGGCAGCAAGGGGCATGGCCTCAGTCTCGCGCGCTGCCGCGGGCGGATCACCGCTTCGACCATCAGCGGGGTCGCGGGCGCCGGAATTTTCTCCATTGATGCGCTGGGGCTCGAGATCGCCTCCAATCATGTCCACGACTGCGCCAACAACGGCATTCTCGTTTGGCGCTCGAGCCCGGGAGAGGACGGCACGATCGTCACCGCGAACCGCATCGAGCGCATTCGCGCGGAC
>DAORNH010000226.1:0-1414 GCA_035440865.1 Hyphomicrobiaceae bacterium
GCTTTGGTTTCAGTCTCGGGAAGACAGAGTTCGACGGGCAGATCTATGGCGCGGCAAGTGCCGCGGCGGACTGCTTCAAGGCGCTCGTGCCATTCTTTCTCTTCGCCGCGATCAAGAATAGAATCTGGTCGCAAGCCGCTGCAGCAGCGGTCGTGTGGGTGGTCGTCACGGCCTACTCGCTCACCTCGGCACTCGGCCATGCGGCCCTCAACCGGTTCGATACGACCGGCCAGCGGGCGGTCGACGCGCAGGTCTACAAGGACCTTCGTGCAGACCTCAAGCGCGCGCAGGACCAGCTGAGCTGGATCCCGCAGCATCGCCCGGCAGCGTCCGTGCAGAGCGCGATCGACGGCCTCAAGGGCCAGCCGCTCTGGAAGTCGAGCAAGGGCTGCGCTGATCAGAATCGGTGGAGCCGAGAGTTCTGCCAGCAGTACTTCACGCTGACAGCCGAGCTGGCCGCAGGGCAGCAGGCAGTCCAACTCGAGGCCCGCATCGCGGAGATCTCGACGAAGCTCGCCGCCGTGAAGGGCGGCCAGACGATGGCCGAGGCCGATCCCCAGGCAGTTGTCCTGGCGCGCCTCGCCGGCCTCGCATTGCCGAACGTGAAGGTCGAGGACATCCAAACTGCGCTCACGATTTTCGTGGCGCTCCTGCTCGAAATCGGGTCGGGGTTTGGCATGTACGTCGCCTTCAGCCAGTGGCGCCTGTATGACCGCCAGGTGCCCGCCGTCACCGAGACCAGGACGACGTCCATGCCAGTCTCGACGGCTCACGTGGAGCCTATCCCTGCTCCCATCGCGGTTCCCGCAGCCACTGCTGTCGCAGCCCAGGCGCCACCCGTGCCGGCTCTCGCAGCACCTGCCGTGAAACGGGTCACGGCCAACGACAACAAGGTGCCGGTCAAAGGTATCGCGCCCGAAACTGACGTCGAACGGTTCTACAAAGAGAGGATCGAGACTACAGATGGGTCTACTGTCACTGCGACTGAGCTCTACGAGGACTACTGCGCGTGGTGTGAGCAGCTGAACAAGGAGCCTCTTGCACTGCCGACGTTTGGACGTGAATTCGGTGAGCTTGGAGTTCAGAAGCAGAGGATTGGCGGCCGCACCCGATACATCGGGATCGCACTCAAGGCCGCGGTAGACCGCGAGGAGGATAAGAAGCTGACAGCTTCGATATCCCACGCGGCTTGAAGGCCGCACCGACAGCAAAGTCGGAAACGCAAAAGGGTCGCTTCGGCGGCCCTTTCTGCGTTTCTGAGGGCGCAATTCGACCCGATGCCGGGCACCTCAAGCCGTGCAGCGAGGAAATTTCGGCAGCCGGTTGGCATCGCCGTCTTCGTGCGCGCCGCCGCCCCGCCAACCCCGCGCGCCTTTCAGCGGTTCTGGCCCGGCACCCAGAGCACATCGCCACC
>DAORNH010000226.1:1487-7456 GCA_035440865.1 Hyphomicrobiaceae bacterium
GGCTCACCGGCTCGCCCTCCATGGCGGCCAGCTCGACGACGAGACGCTCGGCGCGACGGCAGACCGTTCGCGCCACGTGGAGGGCCGCCGCGGCCGCCGTGCCGCCAGGGAGCACGAATGAGCGCAGCGCCGGCAGCGCGCCGTTCATGTCGTCGATCTCCTCCTCGAGCCGCTTCACCTGAGCGTCACTCACGCGCAGCGGCGTATAGGGGAGCGGCTGGCCGCGATCCGGAACGCAGAGGTCCGCCCCGATATCGAAGAGATCGTTCTGGATGCGCCCGAGGCGCTGGTCGAGCGCCGGATCGCTGCTGCCGAGATGAATGCGCGCCATGCCGATCTGGGCATTGGTCTCGTCGACGGTTCCGTAAGCGGCGATGCGGGGTGCGAACTTCGGCAGCCGCTCGCCGGTGCCGAGCGCGGTGGTGCCGTCATCGCCCGTGCGCGTGTAGATCCGGTTGAGCACGACCATCAGGGCCTCCGCGGTAATGTTTGCCGCAAGGTAGGGCCCTGTTGCGTTTGGTCAAGTCACTGTGCCCGCGCGGGGATGGGCCGCATCGTAGACCTTGAGAAGCCGCTCGCGGTCGACCTCGGTGTATATTTGTGTCGTCCGCAGCGACGCGTGCCCGAGCAACTCCTGGATCTGGCGGAGATCGGCACCCGAGGCGAGAAGGTGCGTCGCAAAAGAGTGGCGGAGCGCGTGCGGCGTCGCCGTCTCGGGAAGGCCGAGTGCCGCCCGCAGGCGTTCGACGGTGAGCTGAATGACCCGCGGGGAGAGCGGACCGCCCTTGGCACCGATGAAGAGCGGCGCGTCACGCTCGAGCGGGAAGGGGCATAGGGCAATGTAGCGCGCGATCGCCTCCTGGATCACCGGCAGGATCGGCACCATGCGCTCCTTGCCGCCCTTGCCGGCGATGCGGATCACGTCGCGGCCATGACCGGGCGCCGCAGACGGCGTGAGGCTCAAGGCCTCCGAGATGCGCAGGCCTGCGCCATAGAGGAGCAGAAGCACGGCCTGATCACGTGCCGTGATCCAGTCGCCGCACTCTCCCGGCGCGACGACGGCGGCCGCCTTCTCGACGGTGAGCGGCTTCGGTATGGCGCGGGGCAGCTTTGGCGAGCCGACGCGGGCGAGCGGCGATCCATTGACAAGGCCTTCGCTCTCGAGAAAGCGGAAGAACGTGCGCAATGCCGAAAGCCCGCGCGCGATGGAGCGGCTTTCCGCGCCCGTCCGGCGGCGGTGAGCGAGGAAGGCCCGGACGGCACGTGTATCGAGTGCTGCGAGGTCGGCGAGACAGGGCGCATGGCCCAGGTGCTGGACGAGAAAGGCGATGAGCTGGCGGAGGTCGCGCTCGTAGGCCTCGCGTGTTTTCTCGGCGAGACCGCGATCGAGCGTCAGCGTGTCCAGCCAACGGGCAGCTGCGACGCGCAGGTCATCGCCGAGCGGCAGGCCTGCGGGAGCAGCAAGCACGTCGGCGATGGTCGGCGCCACCCGCGATTTGTGGTCCTTCATGACTGTTAGCGCCCCGGAGTGAATCAGATCTCGCTCCGGAGCGTCACGTTCGCAAGGTTAACGCTAGGTTAAGGCGATCGTCCACGGAGGCGACTTGCCTTAGCTCGGCGCCTTGCCCCAGATCGCCAGCAGGCGGGCATCGCGGCCGCAGCCCGCACGGTAGTACCCGTACCGGATCGGGTTCTTCTTGTAATAGTCCTGGTGATAGTCCTCGGCCGCTGTAAAGGGTCCCGCAGCGCGCACCTCGGTCACGATCGGCTGCTTGATGGGGCCGCTCTTGGCAAGCTTCGCCTTGGCCGCCTCGGCGAGGCGCTGCTGCTCGGCGTCATGCGCGAAGATTGCCGTTCCGTACATGTCGCCGCGGTCGCAGAACTGGCCCTCGGCGTCGTAGGGGTCGACATTCATCCAGTAGACCTCGAGAAGGCGCTCGTAGCTCACCTTCGACGGGTCGTAGATGACCTGCACGACCTCCTTGTGGCCGGTTCCGCCATTCACGACCTGCTTGTAGGTGGGGTTCGCGAGTGTGCCGCCCATGAAGCCCGAGGTCGTCGCGATGACGCCGTCGAGCTTGTCGAAGGGATGCTCCATGCACCAGAAGCAGCCGCCCGCGAAGGTCGCGAGCTTCTGGCCGGCGGCAGGTTGCGGCGCCGGAGACTGTTGTGCCGGAACCGGATAGATCGCCGCCATCGCAACGAGGACCGCGAGCGCGGCTGCAAATCGACGTAGCATGGTCTGTCCTCAGCCTTTGGCCGCAGCCGGGATGAACTTGAGCGAGACGCCGTTCATGCAATAGCGCAGGCCCGTCGGAGGCGGGCCGTCCTCGAACACGTGCCCAAGGTGGCCGCCGCAGCGCCGGCAGTGCACCTCGACGCGCGTCATGAAGAAGCTGCGGTCCGTCTTGGTGCCGATCGCATTGTCGAGCGGCTTCCAGAAGCTCGGCCAGCCTGTGCCGCTGTCGTACTTCGTGTCCGACGCGAAGAGCGGCAGGTCGCATCCTGCACAATTGTACATGCCCGCCGAGTAGGTCTTGTCGAGCGGGCTCGTGAAGGCGCGCTCGGTGCCGTGCTTGCGCAGCACGTAGAAGGCTTCCTTGGAAAGGAGGCGCTGCCACTCCTCGTCTGTCTTTGTAACCTCGAACGTCTTCGACGGATCCGCGGCCATGGCGGTGGCTCCTGCTCCTGTGGCGGCGGCCAATCCCGCCAGGGTGAATGCGCGGCGCGTGAACATCGGTGGCTCCCTTGCAGTCCATGTGCGCTGTCGTGTTATACGCAACGGACGACGCACTTGAAAATCAAAGGCTGATCACGTCTGCGCCATCGGATGATAGGTCGATATTCAACTCGTCGGCAACGACGCGCGAGCCGCCTCGGCATGCTTCTCTCCGCGCTGCTTGCGCTCGGCTGGGCCATCGCTCCCCCTGCGTCGGGTGTCGAGCCCGACGAGGTGCTGGCCAATCCGGTGCTCGAAGCGCGCGCGCGGCGTCTCTCCTCGGGGCTCAGGTGCTTCGTCTGCCAGAACCAGTCGATCGACGAATCCAATGCGCCGCTCGCCCGCGATCTGCGCCGCGTCGTCCGCGAGCGGCTGACGGCCGGCGACAGTGACGACCAGGTGATGGCGTTCATCGTAGCGCGCTATGGCGACTATGCTCTCCTGAAGCCGCGCTTCGGCCTCAACACGCTCCTGCTCTGGAGCCTGCCGGGCCTGTTGTTGTTGGGCCTCGGCCTCATGCTCTGGCGACAGGCTCGGGCGACGAGCGTGGCCGCACCCGCCCCGCTCACGGGCGATGAGGAGGCGCGGCTGGCCGAGGTGCTGGCATCGCGCCGGGCAGCCGAGGAGCAGCCGAAGCGCTGAGGCTTACCAAGATTTAATCGTCCCGACATGTCGCCGTAAGGCGGGCTTCGCTACATCGTTGCGGATGGGTCGACGGCTGCGCGCCGGGCCCACGCTACCGGAGGAGCATCGATGAACGTGTTGCCGCTGAACTTCAAAGCATTGCGCGCGCCGCGCTTCCTGGCCGGTGTGCTGGCCTCGGGCCTTATCGCCACGGCCGCCCTGCATCCGGCACTGGCGCAGCGTGGTCCCGGAGGCGCTGGCCCCGCGCCAGGCATTGACACGCCGTTCGGTCGCGCGCCGCTCACCTTCGCCGACCTCGTCGAGAAGGTGCGCCCGGCCGTTGTCAGCATCAGCGTCTCCTCGGGGACGGCGCGGACAGCACCACGCAGCAACGGCTCGCGCGGCAATCCGAGCTTCCCGGACATTCCCGAGGATCACCCGCTCTACGAGTTCTTCAAGCAGCTGCCGAAAGAGTTCCGTGGTCCCGGCGGCCCCGGCGGCCCCGGTGGGCAGCGTGCGCAGGCGCAAGGCTCCGGCTTCGTCATCTCCGAGGATGGCTACGTCGTCACCAATGAGCACGTCATCAAGGGCGCCGGGCGGATCCAGGTCTCCTTCGACGGCGACAACAAGTTCGATGCCGAACTCGTCGGTGCCGATCCGCGCACGGACCTCGCCCTTCTGAAGATCAAGGCGAACCAGCGCTTCCCCTACGTGCGCCTCGCCACGAAATCGCCGCGCGTCGGCGACTGGGTGCTGGCCGTCGGCAACCCGTTCGGCTTCGGCGGCACGGTGACGGCCGGCATCGTCTCGGCGCTCGGCCGCGAGGTCGGTGCGGGTCCCTATGAGTTCATGCAGATCGACGCCGCCGTGAACAAGGGCAACTCGGGCGGCCCGACCTTCAACCTTGAGGGCGAGGTGGTGGGCGTCAACACGGCGATCTACAGCCCCTCAGGCGGCAACGTCGGCATCGCCTTCGCCATTCCGGCAAAGACCGTGCAGGACGTCATCTCGCAGCTCCTGAAGACCGGCTCGGTTGCCCGCGGCTGGCTCGGCGTCGCCATCGGCAACGTCGACGAGGACACCGCCGAGAGCCTCGGCCTGAAGACCAACGGCGGCCCACCACGAGGCGCGCTCATCGGCGACATCACGGCTGGTGGTCCCGCCGAGGCGGCTGGCCTGAAGCGCAACGACATCGTGCTCTCCGTCAACGGCCAGGTGATCAAGAACAGCCGCGAGCTCGCTCAGCGCGTCGCTGAGATCGCTCCAGGGACGACTGTCGCCGTCGAGATCATCCGTGATGGCCGCCCGCAGACCGTGCAGGTGCGCCTCGGCACCTTCCCGGGGACGGGCCCGGTCGCCTCGAAGACCGAGCCCAAGCGCTCGCCCGGCACGACGAAGGTCGACCTGCTCGGACTCACGCTTGCGCCATTGTCCGGCAGTGGCCGCGAGGGCGTCGCCATCACTGAGGTCAATCCTGACAGCCACGCGGCGAGCCGAGGTCTCAAGGCCGGTGACGTGATCCTCGAGATCAACAACCAGCCGGTCAGCTCGATCGGGGACGTCGAGAGTGGCATCAAGCGCGCAACGGATGCCGGCCGGCCCGCCGTAATGCTCCGCGTCAAGACCGCCGAGGGCATGATGCAGGTGCCGGTGCGGCTCGAGAAGACTGCCCGGCGCGACTGACGGCCGCGCTCGTGCTAGGATCGACAGATGTTTGGAAGGCATGGCTCCGGCTGTGCCTTCCGGTGCTTTGGGCGGCCGTGGAGTTCGGGCTCGGGAATGCGCATTCTGGTGATCGAGGACGATCGGGATATCGCCCACTACCTTCAGAAGTCGCTGAGGGAGGCCGGGCATTCGACTGACCTTGCCGCAGACGGGGAGACCGGTGCCCAGTTGGCGTCGGCCGGCACCTATGATGTGCTGATCGTCGACCGCATGCTGCCGCGGCGCGATGGCCTCGCCGTCATCGAGGATCTGCGCCGTCAGGGCAACCGCACACCCGTCCTGGTACTCTCCACGCTCAACTCGGTCGACGACAAGGTGAAGGGCCTGAAGGCCGGCGGCGACGACTACCTTGCCAAGCCCTATGACACGCAGGAGCTGCTCGCCCGCATCGAGGCCCTCGCCCGCCGCGTGGCTGGCGACGATGGCCGCACCCGCTACGTGGTCGGCGATCTCGTGCTCGACCGCCTCTCTCACAAGGTGACGCGGGGGGGGACCTCGATCGTCCTGCAACCGCGCGAGTTCCGCCTCCTCGAGTTCCTCATGAAGCACGCGGGGCAGGTCGTGACGCGCACGATGCTGCTCGAAGGCGTTTGGGACTATCACTTCGACCCGCAGACCAACGTGATCGACGTGCACATCTCGCGGCTCCGCGCCAAGATCGACAAGGAGTTCGATCGCCCGCTCCTGCATACCGTCCGCGGCACCGGCTACGTTGTCCGCGACGGTGATGCTTAATTTCATGTCGACGACGGCGGGTCGGCTCTCGGCGACGTTGGTTGCGGTCTTCGCGCTGGCGGTTGCGGCGATCTTCGTCGTGCTTGTGTGGCAGACCAACACCATGCTGATCCGACAGGCGGAGCTCGCGATCGGCGCCGAGGTCACGGCGTTGCGCGAGCGGCTC
>DAORNH010000227.1:0-259 GCA_035440865.1 Hyphomicrobiaceae bacterium
GGCCGCGCCGCACGGTCATGGAGATCGAGGCCGAGGCCGGGCTCGGCCATCACTGGGTGACGCTGCTCTCGATCGAGCGACCGGTGCCGCGCCATTTTGGCGACAACCACGGCATGCTGCCCATCTGGGTCGAGGCCAACGCCGACTGGCGCCAGGCGGGGCTGGTGTTCGATCGGCAGCAGCCGGCCATGCGGGCCGTGCGCCTCGCCGTAATCGGTGTGCCCTCTGCGGAGCACGCGAGCCGCTTGAAGGCCGCGCT
>DAORNH010000227.1:306-5333 GCA_035440865.1 Hyphomicrobiaceae bacterium
TCCCTTGCGGCATCGCTTCCGCAACGGGGTCGACTTCGGCGAGATCGAGGTCTGGTGGACGCCCGTGCTGCAGGAGGCGCTCGTCACCTGCGAGCTGGCCGCGGCGAGCTTCGAGGTGTTCTCTCGCGCCGATCACGAGCGCATGGTGGCCGCCCGAGTCGAGGCCATGTTGCGACGGCTGGCGCGCGGGTGAGGTGGCAATCCTGCGTGTGGCTCAACGGCCTCCGCCAGCCGGCGGTTTTCTGCGAAACAGGGTGTTCTGAAGATGCGTCTGGCTCAGGAAGGTGTTCAGGTAACTCTGTCTATTGTCCAGCACATTAGCCTTGCGGTCATCACACGCCAGATAGTCGGCGAATGCGTCGTGCTCACGGCTGCCCTTTGGGAGAAGGGCTACTCGAACGCCACGTGTTGCCAGAGGCGGACTGCCCTGCTGTTGGCGCCCCCTCACCATGAGTAGAACGCGAGTCGCCATAAGGACATCGCTGTTGTCGAAGCCGCCCGCCAGCATTCCCGAGAGAAATGTCAGCCTCGTCGCGGACCCGCGTGGGTGTCTATACAGCTCCCGGTCGATATCCCCGAGCAGGAACTGGACCGAGGTCAATTCTAGCTTCGTGTGGCTCTGATATGAATTGCCCGCCAGGCAAGCGACATGCGACCCACCGTAGAACGCGTCGAATGGGATGCGGCGGGGCGTTTTCGGCCTAGCTGGGTCCCATTGGTAGTAGGTGCCGCTCGCAAAGGTTCTTTGGTGTATGCGTTCGACGTCGACGACCTCTCGAAGGACGCCGATCTTTGTCGAGTGACGGCGATAGAGAAAGTAGCGTCCCAAGAGCGCACTCAACTGCTCCACTCTCTCGCGCCGCGCTTCTGCATCGGACGGCCTCATGATGCGTTCGATCGCCGTCATGAACTGCAGACGCGGCGGAACTTGGCGGAGCGCTTCCCACTGGGCGTATGTCGCGTCAGTCACTCCGCTTTTTCGAGCCTCGTCGAAGTCGATTTCGAGCTCATCGACCAGCGCGTGTACGCTGAGGTACGGTGCCGTCAAGAGCTGCTCGACGCGCTCTGACTTGAGCTTGGCCCGATTGGCGATGAGTTTGGCGATGGCAGGGATCTTGGTGTTGGCATCGTTGCCACTGGTGGACTCTCGCTCCTCCCTCGTCTTGCGCAGCGGGGGGTAGGCGGCCGCGGTCCATCGATCGAACAGAGCCCCCGCAGTTCGTGAGTTGCCATGGACACCGTCATCCGTGCACGCTTTGACAAAGGATGCGCGCGTGCCGAGTCCGGCCTTGTGCAGCAGCAGTCGAAATCGGTCACCGAAATGGAGCACTGCGGCGTCCCCCTCCCGTCAGCGAAACATGTGCGCTTCGTGTGGACTCCGCTATCGAGTCTACATGATCGCATGGAATGGTTCACATGAGAGCAGAGCGACGGTTGTCTGCGCAATAGGCAATTCGCGAGCACTTCTGGTGCGACGCTACTCGCTCGTGCTTAGGCGGCAGCCAATACGGCAACGATTCGCTCAATTCGATTCGATTTCGAGCATGTCGCGCTAGTGATCTGAGTGAGAACAAAAAAAGGCTCCCGACCATCGACTGGTCGGAAGCCTTTGGACCGATGAACGGAGCGGATGCTCAAATCACCGGCCAGCACGGGGGCGACCATAAGCATCATCGCGACGGGCGTCAAGGCTGCTCCACGCGCTCGTGTGGACTCGTCGTCGCAGCTGCAGACAGTGTCGATCTGCGTGGTCGATCAGTCGAGCTAACGTGTTGGTCTTCCCGAGACAAATTTCCTGCCTTGCTTAATTTTCTCCTTGCGACCCAGGCTCTGATTCGGCAGTCTGACAATGAGGCAACGGGGCGGAGGCTCACGCCCTCGGCGACCGAATGCCGCGCAACGACGATGCGGCACGCCGTCGAGGGTTCATCGGCCAGCACACCCGAGAACCACCTGCCCCTTGTCTCGCCCTGCCATCGGGCACCGATGGCGCTGAGACGACGGAGGGACGCCATGAGCGTCTATCGCCTGGGCATGCGGGAGTGGTTCTTCGATTGGCTGGCAGGCTTCAGCCGAGTGGCTGACCGGCCCCCTCAAACCCGCACTTCCCCAAACTCGAACGACGATCAAACGCCTCGTCCGGCCCGCCGGAGCGTCGAGGACATCCCGCTCTGGGTACTCGGCGGCGGATAACCGAGGCCAGCGTCTCCCAGGGTCGTGGCGACACGACTTCACGGCGGCCGCTTCTTCCCGAACGGCGGCCATCGCAGGAGTCGCTGGTGCTTTCGGCTTCAGCGACACTCCGGTCGTCGCGCACCTGGCGCTTCGGTCGGTTGGACTCGCGTGTTCCGCTGCGGGATTGCAGTCCCGCAGCGGAAATCCGCAACGCCGGAGGCGCTCTCGAAAGCATCAACCTCCGGCACCTTGGAGGACGTCATGACTACCACCATCAAGCGCTTGCTGTCCATTGCGGCAGCGGCCGGCGCCATTTGGCTTGCCGGCCGCTACGCGGTTCCTCTCGGCCCGACGCCCGGTGCGGCGTTGGCAGGGGGATTCGTCGATATCGGAGCGGACATCTCCGATCTCTTGGTCCTCTGGGAGGCGTTGAAACGCTTTCTCGATGTCGCCGCTGTGGCGACTAACATCGCGAAAGCGCTTCAAACGGTGATCGGCTGGCTGCGCTCCAAATCCGAGCCGCCGTCCAAGCCGAAGGATCCGCAGTGGACGTAAGTAAGCGCTTCCCGGCGATCATGGTCGCCGGGGGTAACATTTGACCGTTGAGTTCTTTTTTTGTTCCATGCTACGCGCTGGGCATGTCGGATCAAGTGCCGCCAGCCCCTCGCAAGTTTCCAGCGCCCTGGACGGTTTCCGAGATCCCGGGCGGTTTCCGCGTTCTCGATGCGGCCGGCGTGACGGTTGCATGGGTCTATGCGCGGGACGACCTCGCCGCCAAGAGCAACGGCCGGGCCTGGCTCACGACGGCCGAGGCCCGACGCATCGCGCTCTGGATCGCCCGCTCGCCGGACCTCGCGCCACACGACCGCCGCAGCCGGTAACGAGCCGGCTCTCGGGACGGTTTCCAGCCCCGGAAACCGTCGGCAGAACGGGCACCCTCACGGAAACTGTTGACGCACCATCGGCATCGAGACGATGCTTGGCGAGTTTTCCCGCCATAGTGAGACGCGTCATGAGCAAGCCGACCGCCTCGCCATTGCTCCAAAGGGCCGAAAGCACGAACGCCGTGGTGGAGCATGCGGCGAGCGACCGCACAGTGCGCTGCGAGACGCCTCGGACAGCGCTTCGTGGACGCTTCGTCTCGCCAACGGGCAAGCTCACGCTTTTTGGCGTCCAGTGCGTCGAGCGCGAGGGGCCACCGGCGCGCCGCAGTCGTTCGGCCGCCGAGTAATCCCCGCTGCTGGACCCGCGCCTATGCTGCCTCGTCCATCCTCGAGGAGAGCGGAATGCGCCAGACACGAGCCCGAGAGATCATTGAAGGCCGGCTGGTACTCGTGAGGGCGTGCGTGGCCACGCGTGACCAAGCCTACGCCGTTACGCGCGATGCGCTTGCACGGGATTTGATGACGACGGCGCTCGTGCGAATTGTGAGCGCGCTCGACCTGCATCCGGCCATCATCGAGTGGATCAGCCAGGGTGCTTCTGGCCATCCGCCAGAAGTAGCCGGCTCTGGTCGGCGAGCCCCTCGTAAAAGTAGTGCAACGGCGTGTTCAGTGCGGCGGCGATACGCACCATCTCAGTGACCGACAGCCTCAGCACGCGGGTCTCGATCTCCGCAATTCTGGCCACGTCGCATCCTGCAGCTGCAGCGACCTCGACCCGCGACAGTTCCATGTCCAGTCGACGCTGCGCGATCTTCCGAGCGATGTGAAAATCGATATACGACCCGGCTGCGCGCCGCTTGTCCCGATCGGGCAGCGTGCCCGGCACCCGGTCGCGGGCAACGGCCTCGCGGCCTTGGCCGTGCAAACCGACCCGATTGTCGTCACGGTCCCATTCGGTCACTCGGTACTTCTCCGCTGCCTGCACATGAAAGTCGCGTCTCCCAAACCGCAGAATCGGCGAAAAATTCTGCCAGAGCAAGCCACCTATTATCCGATGCCTGATTGAATGACCTTTGCCCCATGCAGCGCCAATGAAAGTGATTTTCCAAGACAGAAGCTAATCCGTTCGCGGGCTATTCCCTAATCTGACGTTGTGGGTGATGTGTGGCAAAGTTGTGGATAGTCGGGGGCTTGCGGATGTCAGTGCGTTCTAATTCCAAGAGGCGCCAGGACAATTCTGGGTGCGCGGATCAGACTGAGAGTGGCAGTTCAGACGTAGTTGAGCGTGCCGAACGGGCGATGGACGTCGATCGCACGATCGTGGAGCTTTCTCGCAGCTACATGGAGCTCGCCGCTGCATTGGCTGGCCTCGCCAGGGCGCCGAACGAGCGGTCGCCGAACGTGGACGAAGAACTGGATCGGGAACGCGTCACGGGCGGTTATCTCGACCAGATGACTGAGATCGCCGAAATGATGATCTGCCTGCGCGCACGGTCACTGGAGGCGTTGCGCAGCAAGGCCTTGGTCTTGAAAGACTGGTGCGATCCGAGGACGCCGGAAATCATCGACGCCCTGGCGATCTCCCTTGCCAACGATCTGGCGGCGCTGCCATCCGGGTGAGCCGGTCCGGAGATCGCGTCCGATCGCCATCCGAAGGCCGGATACCGGGGAGAGACCGACAAAAAGCCCCGCGGTGGTGCCGCGGGGCTCGCGCAGGTGCGCCCAGTGATTGTCAGTGCAGCGAGATGGCAACTCGGCGGCCGTCACGCTCCTTTCGGACCATGCCGGCGAGGGCGGCAACCCTCTTCGACGCCTCACTCTTGGTCACGCCCATCGCGGCAGCGAGTTCATCGTTGCTCAACGGGCGGTGCGCTCGCTCGAGCGCGGCGATCACCGGGTCGGCCACGGGCGGCCTGACGGTGATCGGCTCCGGTCTCGCCAGCGTCACGTGAGCCTTGCGTGAGAGCG
>DAORNH010000227.1:5349-7456 GCA_035440865.1 Hyphomicrobiaceae bacterium
AAGCCGATCCAGAGTAGTACCCACACACCCAATTCCATCGCCAGGGGCAGAAACAGCGGCTGGTAGAGGTTCACCGTCGCTTCCGAGATCCCGAGCACCGCGGCGATGCGCGGTGTGTCGCTCGCGCCAACCTTCGGCGGCGCGAGTTTGGCGATGTCGTCCCTCAGGGCTTTGGCGCTGGCCTGGCGCTCGGCCAATGTGCGCTTCCAGCCCTCGCATTTCCGGCCGAAACCGGATTTGCATTCCGCCTTCATCTCCCGCTCGGCATCGTCGATGCGGGTGAGAGTGCGCTTGAGCTCTTCCGTGACGAGCTCGAGGGGACGTGTCGAGGCGATGGCCTCGGCGATCTTCGCGTCACGGGCTTCGCCGGCCCGTCCGATCGCTTGGGGGAGTGAGTATCCGACCAGAAGCCCGAACAGGATCAAGAGCCCGAGGGCCTTGAGCCATGACCGGCTCCGCAGGCAGTGCTCCATCAGGATGGGGAGCGCCGCCAGCGTGACGGTGACGACCGGCACTGCGGCGAGCAGTGCGGGCGACAGGCTGGCGGCATGCGCAGCGTGCTCGTAGAGCAGCCACGTCTGCAACGCCAGCAGGGCTCCGCCGAGCCCCATTGCCAAAAACTGCAGGGGAGAGTAAAGCTTGAGCATGTCGACCTTCCTTAGAGGTTGACTTGGGCTCGCTGCCCGGTGCGCTAACACCGGGGCCAACAGCGGGCCCTTTGGTTTGGCTGAGTTCGGCTCGTCAGGGCCGGTGGTCCGGCCGACCATCGGGCCGCTCGGCGTGAGCGGCCCTAGGTTTCGCCTTAGGCGGCCTCCTCGGGCGAGGAGGCCTCGATCATGTGCCGGGCGACGTCGACGCCTTCTCCTGAGACGTGCAGGAAGAAGATGAGCTTGCGGGCGGTCTCGCTGGTGATGCCGGCTCGGCGGCAGGCGTCCTCGGTCGCTTGGTCGAAGCTCGCGAGGTAGCGCGATCCGGTCCAGGAGGCCTCCCGAAGCACGTGGGCGGCGACGACGGTCTCGGCGATGATGCGAAGTGTTGCGTCCATGGGACGGCTCCAAGGCTGGTGGGCTGGCTTGCGCCAGGGCCGGCGGAATTCCGACCGGCGGGCTTGGAGACTCGTTGGCAGAGAGGAATTGACGTCACTGTCGGCGGCGGATGCGGTCGAAGAGTGCTGGACCGGTCCGCAGGAGGGGTTTCGGATGGTTCCCTCGGGGCTCCCCGGGGCCTCGCAGCGCCCGATCATGGCCGTCCATACTTTCAATATAGGCCATTTTGGCCTATAGGTCAATATGACCTAATCACCCGAGCCGAGATTTGTGGTCACTTTTTCGTGATGCATAGGGCATTTCGGCCTATGGTATGGACCGAATGGACTGTCGAAAGAGACAAAATGACCGTCATGATGTCGAAGGACGAATACCGCGGGGCGCTGGCCATTCTGGACCTCAAGCAGGAGGAGGTCGGACATCTGCTCGGCGTCGGCCAGAGAACAGCGCGGCGCTGGGCGTCCGGTGAAATCGCGGTCCCAGGCCCGATCGAGATGCACATCAGGGTGTGGTTGGAGCGGCCCGAGTTGCTCGAAGTGGTGCGCAGGATCGCACGCGAGCGAGACGGCAGCGAAGAACACTTATAGCACACCGCCCCGCCCAAAACGGCCCCTAGACCTGCGTGATTTCAAGTTTTCTATGTGGCATAGTGTCGCATTGGCAAAAATTTAGAGAACGCTCGGGCTACAATGTCGGCTTCTTGGGGTGTCGACGCGCCCGCTCGGCGACGGCAGACGTGCCGTGCAATGCAGAGAGAGCAGACTTTGGACCGGTTGTCGATCACAAGACCTGAAAGCTAAGAGGTATCGACAGCTCATCCACTAGTTGGAGACGAAAGTTCCAGTCGGCCCGCGCGGCGATCTCTGCTAGAACGCCGAGGGCGGCGACCAACTTGGTGCCGACGTTCCGGTCGGCCCGCGCGGCGATCTCTGCTAGAACTCATGCTGTACAGCGTAAAGACAATGCGCGGTTCCGGTCGGCCCGCGCGGCGATCTCTGCTAGAACGCCGGCTAGCCGATCGAATCACGCCGCAAGGTTCCGGTCGGCCCGCGCGGCGATCT
>DAORNH010000228.1:0-3181 GCA_035440865.1 Hyphomicrobiaceae bacterium
AAGCCCGGCTCATAGATGGCATAGCCCGGATGGAAGCCGTGCTTGGCTGCGAGTGCCAAGCCGTAGCGGATGTCAGGCTCAGGGTTCAGGTACACATGCCCGGTCCGCCCCAGCCGCACGTCATTGAACGAGGCGAAGTTCACGCTGCCCGGATCTACGACGGAGAGCTCGAGAAGTCCGCGCCGGGCGAGCTCCTCGGTATGCGCAAAGCGCGCCGCGGGTGACGTCTCCTCGCCGCCAGGCGCGAGCGCCGCTGACGGGATCGACGGGTAAACCGGGACATCCACTTTGGCGCGGATACCCTCGATGATGCGCGCGTAGACCTGCCAATCGAAGGTCTGCGCCGTGCCGGGCGCGTCGTAGGCGTGCACGTGGATGATCGCGGCTCCCGCCGAGGCGCAGGCGATCCCCTCGGCGACGATCGCCTCGACGGTCGAAGGAATGCCGGGCTGGCGCGCCTGGCCCCACGGGCCATTGAGCGCCGCCTCGATCCATACGCGGTGCGCCGCCATGACCTGCCTCCTCGCGCTTTGACGTCAGTCGATCCGGTGCACCCACTTGTGCGGGTCGGGCGCGGTGCCGCGCTGGATGTCGACGAGCTTCTGCTTGAGACGCGTGGTCGTCTGGCCGGGGCCGCCGGCGCCGATCTTCACCTCTCCCGAGGGATCGACGAGGCGGCCGATCGGCGTCACCACCGCGGCCGTGCCGCAGGCGAAGCTCTCGACGAGGCGACCACTCTTGGCGTCCGCCTTGCACTGGTCGATCGAGTAGGGCTCCTCGCGAATCTTGAGACCCTCGGTCTTGGCGAGCGTGATGAGGGCGTCGCGCGTGATGCCGGGGAGAATTGTGCCGGAGAGCGGCGGCGTCTGCAGCGTCCCGTCGTTGAAGACGAAGAACACGTTCATGCCGCCGAGCTCCTCAAACCACTTGTGCTCGGCCGCATCGAGGAAGACGACCTGGTCGCAGCCGTGCTTGGAGGCCTCGGCCTGCGCGACGAGGCTCGACGCGTAGTTGCCGCCGCACTTGGCTGCACCCGTGCCACCCGGTGCCGCGCGCGTGAAGTTCTGCGACACCCAGATCGAGACTGCAGGCGCACCGCTCTTGAAGTAGGCGCCGACGGGCGAGAGGATGACGAGGTAGAGATACTCCGACGACGGCTTCACGCCGAGGAAAACCTCGCTCGCGAACATGAAGGGGCGGATGTAGAGCGAGCCGCCTTCGACCGTCGGGAACCAGTCGCGATCGACGCGCACGAGCTGGCGGATCGATTCGACGAACAGCTCCTCGGGAAGCTCGGCCATCGCGAGACGGCGGGCGGACGCCTGGAAGCGCCGCGCGTTGGCCTCGGGGCGGAACATCGCCATGGTGCCATCGGCGAGCTTGTAGGCCTTCAGGCCCTCGAAGATCTCCTGCGCGTAATGGAGAACAGCCGCCGCCGGATCGAGTGAGATCGGCTTCCTCGCCGTGATCTTCGCATCGTGCCAGCCCTTCCCTTCCGTGTAGCGGATGATCGCCATGTGGTCGGTGAAGACGCGGCCGAAGCCGGGGTCCGCAAGCAGCTTGGTGCGCTCAGCTACAGCCACGGCGCCCGGATTGCGCTCGATCGCAAATGCGGGGCGGAGCTTCAGCTGTGCGTCGCTGCTCTTGGACATCGTCGAACTCCCTCGCTGGTAGGCCTATGGTGTCCAGGGGTGGCCCAGGTCGCTCGCCCTTCGATCTGATGGCGATACGTCACCTGTGGTCGGCCAATCTGGACGGGTCGTGATGCTCTGCCTCACCCGGACGGCACGCTGCTACTTGCTTGGACAGCGCAGCAACAGTGCGGGGCCCCGAGTTTTTCCTTGTCAACCGTATCGATCGGAGCCAAATATGTCAACATGGCTGACATAATTCCATTCAAGCCGGTTGGCGCAACAGGCGCGCCATCCACGGCGGCGGCGCCGGAGGCGGTTGCGCCGGAGATGCGCCTCGTCGAGCTCCTGTTCTTCGGCTACCGCGCCTTCACGAGCGAGCCCGACGCCATCCTTGCCGAGCTCGACTTCGGCCGCGCCCATCACCGGGTCCTGCATTTCGTGGCGCGCCGACCCGGCCTGCGGGTCGCCGAACTCCTCGACATCCTGCGCATCACCAAGCAGAGCCTTGCGCGCGTCCTCAAGCAACTCGTCGACGAGGGCTTTGTCGAGCAGCGCTCGGGCGTCTCGGACCGGCGCGAGCGGCGGCTCTATGCGACCCCGGCCGGCCGTCAGTTGCACCGGCGCCTCGCCGATCTGCAATGCGAGCGCATCCGTGCGGCACTCGCGGCTGTGGGTCCAGATTGCGCGGATTTGGTCGCGCGCTTCCTGTCGGGTATGATCGGCGAGGAGGATCGCTCGCTCCTGCTCACTCTGCTTGCCCCTCCGGAGTAGCGACGGCGGAGTCGAGCGAGTGCCAGGATGCCAGCGCCACGCCGAGGCTGCGCTCGCGCCCCGGGCAAGGGCCGACCCTGACTGCGAGGTAACACGTGACGACACCGCAGCCGACCCCGTCGATCCGCAAGGATCCCTTGCCTGACAATGCGCCGCACGTGCTCGTCGTCGATGACGATCACCGCATCCGCGATCTGCTGGTGCGCTTCCTCACAGACAACGGTTTTCGCGTGTCGCCGGCCGGTGATGCCAATGCGGCACGCAACGCGATGCGCTCGATAGCCTTCGATCTCATCGTGCTCGACGTGATGATGCCGGGCGACAGCGGCCTCGTGCTCGCCAAGGAACTGAAATCCATCTCGAACGTGCCGATCTGCATGATCACCGCGCTCGCCGACCCTGAAGACAGGGTGAGCGGGCTCGAGATCGGCGTCGACGACTACGTCGCCAAACCCTTCGAGCCGCGCGAGCTGCTGATCCGGCTCCGCAACATCATGAAGCGCGGCCAGGCTGCCCCGGCGCCGAAGGACGAGATCAAGATCGGCGAGATGTCGTTCAATGTGAGCCGAGGCGAGCTCAGGCGGGGCAGCGAGGCGATCAAGCTCACGGAGCGCGAGCGCGAGCTCCTCCGCCAGTTCGCACAGCGCCCCGGCCTGCCGATCGCACGTCACGAGCTGGCGCCGGACGATTCGACCGGCAGCGAGCGTGCGATCGACGTGCAGATCAACCGGCTCCGCCGCAAGATCGAGGTCGATCCGTCGAACCCTGTTTATCTG
>DAORNH010000228.1:3197-4757 GCA_035440865.1 Hyphomicrobiaceae bacterium
AAGGGTTACATCCTCTACTTCGACTGATACCTCCTCGACCGACAGGCCGCACAAACCGCATGGTCGCCGCTGACGACAGGATCGACGGGCAATCGAAGCCGCCGCGCACCCGCGGCTGGCGAACCTATGCACGCGCCATGCGCCGCTGGTGGGCAAACCGCGGCTACAGCCTGATGCCGAAGGGCCTTTATGCCCGGGCGCTGCTCATCGTGATCACGCCGATCGTCATCCTCGAGTGCGTGATCGCCTTCATATTCATGGAGCGGCACTGGCAGCAGGTGACGCGCCGCCTCTCCGAGGCGACAGCGCGCGATATCGCGGCACTGATCGACGTCTACCATAGCTACGGCCTCGACGACGACTACGGCCGTCTCATGGAGATGGCCCGGGACCGGCTGGCGCTCAACATGCAGGTGCTGCCGCCGGGCGAGTTGCCGGCAGCTCAGCCCCGACCATTCTTCGCGCTCCTCGATCGCACTTTGACGAGCGAAATCCGCCGCCACGTGAAGGCGCCATTCTGGATCGACACGGTCGGCCAGTCGCGCCACGTCGAGGTGCGCGTAAAGCTCGACCAGGCGGTGCTGCGCTTCACGGCGACCCGCAGCCAGACCTACCCGTCGAACTCGCACATCTTCCTCGTCTGGATGGTTGTTACCGCCGTCATCCTGTTGGTCGTTGCGATCCTCTTCATGAGGAACCAGATCAAGCCGATCCAGCGGCTTGCCGATGCCGCGGACGCCTTCGGCAAGGGGCGCGCGATCCCGGACGACTTCAAGCCGCGCGGCGCCTTGGAAGTCCGCAAGGCCGCGGAGGCCTTCATCGAGATGCGCGACCGCATTATGACGCACGTCGACCAGCGAACGACCATGCTCGCGGGCGTCAGCCACGACTTGCGCACCGTACTGACCCGATTCCGCCTGGAGCTCGCGATGCTGCCGCCGAGCCAGGGGGCGACGGCCATGCGCGCCGATGTCGACGAGATGCAGCACATGCTCGAGGACTACCTCGCCTTCGCCAAGGGGGACGGCGGCGAGCTTGCGAAGCCGACGCCCGTCTCGGACCTTCTCGAGGAAATCCAGTCGGCGTCCGCGATCTTCGGCACGCCCGTGCACCTCTCCGTGCGCAAACGCCACCAGAAACTCGTCGTCCCGCTCAAGCGCAATGCCTTCAAGCGCGCCCTCACCAATCTCGTCGCCAACGCGGCGCGCTACGGCAAGCGCGTCCTCATCCGCCTCGAGCCGGACCGGCGCTGGTTGCGCGTCGAGGTGGACGACGACGGTCCGGGCATTCCCGAGAACGAGCGCGAGAACGTGTTCCGCCCCTTCTATCGCATCGACGATGCGCGCCGCATCGAGAAGGGCGGCAACAGCGGCTTGGGCCTAGCCATTGCCCGTGACATCGCGCGGAGCCACGGCGGCGACATCGAGCTCGGCCAGAGCCCGCTCGGCGGCCTCAGGGCCGCGATCCGGGTGCCGATCTGAAGGGGTGACCAAGTCAGGTCAGATTGCTACAGCAGCCGCATCGACTTCAGGGCGATCTCGCCGACGAGCATGACGCCGA
>DAORNH010000228.1:4841-7453 GCA_035440865.1 Hyphomicrobiaceae bacterium
CACATGAGGCTGCCGCCGACGATGGCCGCGACCATGGTGAGGGCGTCGATCCAGGAATCGACGTTCACGAATGTGGAGACGCCGCCGAAGATGGCGAACAGGCCGAGGACTGCGGCCGGATTGGTAATCGTGAGGAAGAAGGTCTGCGGAATGTCCCAGGCAAAGTCGCGCAGGCTGGTCTTCGCCTCCTGCTCGGGGTTCGGGGCCACGATATTTGGACGCATGAAGTAAAGGCGGACGCCGAAAGCGAGCAGCGCAAGCCCGCCGACGATCTGGATCGATGATCGATAGTGGGCAACGGCGCCCGAGACAGCGCCGACGCCGAGGGCGGCGAGGAGCGCAATGAGGCCATCACCGAGCACCGCACCGATCCCGGCCGCGACACCGCCCCAGAAGCCGCGTTCGAGCGCCCGCTGCACGCAAAGCACGTTCACCGGCCCGACTGGCGCCGCAATCAAGACCCCGATGAACATGCCGACCGGTATGATCAGCGGGTTCGGCACCAATTGCATTCACGACCCCGCTCGAAGTGTACGACGGCGGTTCTTTCTTAGGGCGCTCGACAGATCGAGCCCATGGTCCGTCGCACCGGTCGCCAGTCGCGCCGAGCTACGGCCATTTGCTCGAACAACGGGCGCTGAAGCATGTTCCGCCGCACCCGACTATTCCTAGTTGCGATGCGTGCCGCTGTCCATGGCTCGGCATACGACTTAAGCAAAGCGGAAAAGCACGATGCCGGCGAGGACGCCGGCCATGCCGACGATCTCGAGCGGCATGATCCGCTCCCGAAAATAGAGTGACGAGATCGCCAGCGTGAAGGCGATCTGCACTTGCGCGACCGCTGCGACATACGAGGCGTTCGTGTAGGCCGTCGCCAGGAACCAGAAGATCGTGCCGAGAGCGCTTGCCGTCCCGACCGCGACAGCGAGCGGCAATATGCGCCCGATCGCCATGACGTCGGCGCGATGACGCACGAGGAGCCAGGGTCCGATGACGAGCAACTGGAGGACCGTCATGCCGACGGCCGACCAGGCGCTGCGCGCCATCGGGCTTCCCTCGATTGCGAGCAAGGCCTCGCGCAAGGTCAGGTAGGAGGTCGCGTAGATCATCGCCGAGACGAGGCAAATCCGCGTCGGGTAGCCGAGCAGCAGGTCCCCCCAACTCTCGCCAGATCGGCGCATGGCGGCAAAGTCTAGCCGGCCGGCGGACACGATGAGCACGCCCGCGACGGTCACCAGGATCGCGACCCACCCGCTTGCCGAGATGCGCTCGGAGAACAGCAGCGAGCCGATCAGCGCGGTCATGATCACGTCGGCCTTCACGAGCATCGTGCCGACGGCAAAATTCCGCATCTGGAACGCGTAGACGAGGAGCGCCGTCCCGAAGTACTGGCCGAGCCCGGAGAGGAGGCACATGAGCAGGAACCGCCCATTGAACTCCGGGATTCGCAGGGAGTTCGTGGCGCCGGCCGCCTCGTAGGCGACGACGGCGGCGAGATAGGCGAGCATCACGGGCAGGCCGAAGAGTCCCCGCACGAGCGTCGCGGCAAACACCGAAATGCTCTGGTTGGCGACCTTTAAGCCCGCGAGCCGCAGCGCCTGGAAAAACGCTGCCGCGACCGCGAGCGGGATCCAGATCTGGTCCATCACACCGGGCTTGATCTGAGCCGCGGCCAGGCCTGCAGCCGTCGCGCCGCCTCGGCCATGGCGGCGGTGCTGCCGGAATAGGAGAAGCGCAGGAAGCGCTGGCCGCGGCCGGGATCGAAGTCGATGCCGGGCGTGGCGGCGACGCCAGCTTCGGTAAGCATCGCCTTCGCAAAGGCAAGGCTGTCGTTGGTGAAGCGGCCGACGTCCGCATAGAGATAGAAGGCCCCATCAGCCGGCACGATCTCACTGAACCCGGCCTTCGGCAGCAAGTCGAGCAGCAGCTCCCGATTTGCGGCATAGACGCGCTTGTTCGCCTCGAGCTCATCGATGCCGTCGAAGGCGCCGAGGGCGGCCACCTGCGAGATTGCCGGCGGCGAGATGTAGAGGTTCTGCGCGAGACGCTCGAGCGGACGCACGAGCCTCTCCGGCACCACCATCCAGCCGACGCGCCAGCCCGTCATCGAGAAGTACTTCGAGAAGCTGTTGATGACGATCACGTCGTCGGAGGTTGCAA
Source organism: Hyphomicrobiaceae bacterium (assembly GCA_035440865.1). GTDB lineage: Bacteria > Pseudomonadota > Alphaproteobacteria > Rhizobiales > Hyphomicrobiaceae > DAORNH01. The sequence goes on from DAORNH010000228.1 coordinate 7,002, forward strand.
GCGCCGTCTGCTGCCGCACGCCGTAGGTGAGGCCGTGGTAGATCTCGTCCGAGATGAACCACATGCCCTGCTGGCGGCAGGTGCGGATGATCTCGGCGAGGCGGTCGGGGGCGAGCATGGTGCCTGTCGGGTTAGCCGGACTCGCGAGCAGCAACCCCTTGGCGCGACTGCCTCGGGCCGCCTCGGCAATGGCCTCTGGCGTTGGCGCCCAGCGCGTCGCAGGGCCGGTGTCGATCATCACAGGCTCGCAGCCGAGTGCCGTCAGGATGTGGCGATAGCAGGGGTATCCTGGAGCCGCCAGCGCCACGCGATCGCCGGCATCGAAGATGGCGAGGAACGCGAGCACGAAGGCCGCGGACGAGCCGCAGGTGACGACGATGCGCTCGGGCGCGACAGCAACCCCGTACCAGTCGCGGTAGAGCCCGGCGATGCGTTGGCGGAGCGGCTCCATG
>DAORNH010000229.1:0-289 GCA_035440865.1 Hyphomicrobiaceae bacterium
TGCGATCCTGGTCGCCATCGCGGTCGGGTTCGCGGCCGTCGTCGCAACGGCGCCCCGCCGCCCCGAGCCCCGAGGTCAGCCGCGGCCGGGCCCGGACATCCAGGTCGCAGTTCTTGCAGTCACATTCGAGGAGCCCACGCCATGACGATCAACGAGTTGAGCAAGCGGACTGACGGCATCAACGAGGCTATGGCAGAGGCCGCGAAGTCGCTTGCCAGACCCGCCTACACCAACGGCTTCGGCATCGTCAGCGACCCCAGCGCCGCGTTGTCCAATGTCATCGACGCCC
>DAORNH010000229.1:322-3981 GCA_035440865.1 Hyphomicrobiaceae bacterium
ATGGCCAACGGATGCCGACTACGACGCGATGGAGCGCCAGCACAATCGGGGGGAGGTATGAGCGCAACCGACGCCAAGCCCGCAAGCGCCGTCGACGTCATGACGCGCTACGCCAACCATCTCAACGTCGCCCTGGTCCAGGTGATAAGCGATCACATGCCCCCGGAGACCGCGGCGAGGCAGGTTCGCGACGCGTCGCGAACTGTCGCGGTCGGCGTGATTGCGCACATCCTGGGGCGGATCATCGCCGGGGCTGACGATCACGACAAGAAGGGTGGCCGGACCGCGCTGACCAAGCTGGCCCGAGAGACGCTCGACGACAAGATCACGAAGACGGAGCGGCGCTCATGACTGAGCGAACCCTGCCTGAAAACATGAACCAGATCGAGCTTGCCGCCTACCTCGGCCTCGAGGCTGCGATGGCACTTGCGCATGGCACCGCGACAGCTGCGGGCTGGTATCTCGACCCCAGGACGAAGCAGCCGATTGCTCGCAACTTCGGCGAGGTCATCGCCCTCATGCACTCTGAACTGTCGGAAGCGCTCGAAGCTCATCGCAAAAAGTTGATGGACGACAAGCTGCCTTGTCGACCAGGGATCGAGGTCGAGCTCGCTGATTGTGTCATTCGAATTCTCGATACGGCGAAGTCTCTCAATCTCGATCTGGCCGGTGCCCTGATCGAGAAGAACCGCTTCAATGCGGCTCGCTCCGATCACAGGCTCGAAAGCCGCGGTAAGCCGGGCGGCAAGGCCTACTGATGATCAGTCACATGGCCCCCCGCAGCGCTCAAACCGCCACACCTCGGCCCAAGTGTCGAAACGGTCGTCTTCCATGGTCGCGGCGGCACTGTCGTCACCCTGCGCCAAGGAGTTGCCTTATGACCGATCGTGAGCCGACCAATCCACCTGCCCGCGTCGAGATCGTCGTCTGCTGGTCATGCGGGGGGCACGGAGTCCCGACCTCGGAGTGCATATGCCTTAAGGACCACTGCCAGTGCGTGAGCCGCGGCGTGGCGCCTTGTGTCGATTGCGTGGGCAGCGGCCGCATCGCCCTGCCTGTCCCGGCACCGCGTCCCGGGTTCACCTACGAGCCCGATCCCCTCCACCCCAGTGACGAGCCGGAGGTCTGGCCATGGCGCACGGGCTGACCCGCAACGGTCCTCCCCGGATCGAGCCGCGCGGCCTCTCCTGCGCCGAGGCCGCCGCCTATCTCGGCATTCGCGCGACGTTGTTCAAGCAACTTGTATTCGAAGGTCGCCTGCCAGCTGCCGTGAAACTCGCCGGCCGCCGCGTCTGGGACCGGCACGCGCTCGACAAGGCTTTCGACCGCCTTGGGCAAGAGCCCGCTGCGCGCCCAGCCTGTGACGCGTCTCAGGTGCCGTCACCGACCGGCGACATCTGGGACAACCCGCGAGTATGACGATGCTGGACACCTCACGTCGGGACGCCGATCAATGCCCTCGATCAGGGCGAGAGGCGAGCCGGGCCATGCACATCAAGCTGCGCTACGTGCACGAGGACGTCGACCGGCACGGCAACGTGCGCATCTATTTCAAGCGACCGGGCGAGCGCAAGGTGCGGCTCCGGGGCGAGCCCGGCAGCGAAGGCTTCATGGCGGCCTACCACGCGGCCGTCGCACATGCCGAGGCCGGCGATCTGGCGCGGCCGAGCGAGCCCAACGAACATCCGCTCGCGGCTCGGACAGGCACGTTGCGCTGGCTCGCTGACCAATGGCGCGGATCAGCCGCGTTCGCCGAGCTCGACCCCTCGACCCAGCGCGCGCGCCGCTACTTGATTGAGGCCATGCTGCAAGAGCCCGTCCAGCCGGGCTCCGCCGAGACATTCGCCGACTACCCGCTCGAGCGCCTCACACGGCGCGCCCTCGAGGTGCTGCGCGATCGCAAGGCCGCGGCGCCGAGCGCCGCCAATGGGCGCGTGAAGGCGCTGCGCGCCATCCTGAAGTGGGGGCTGAAGCAGGAGCATCTCACGTCAAATCCGGCCGCCGATCTCGAGCGGCTGCGCGAGGCCCGAGGCGGCTATCACACCTGGACCGAGGACGAGATCGCGGCCTTCGAGGCGCGGCATCCGCTCGGCAGTAAGGCCCGTCTCGCTATGACGCTCATGCTCTACGCCGGCGCCAGAAGATCGGACGTCGTGCGCCTCGGCCGGCAGCACGTGCGCGGCAGTACGATCAAATGGCGGGCCTTCAAGAACCGCAATCGCCATCCCGTCACGATCGAGCTGCCGGTGGCCGACGAACTCGCCGCCGCGATCGCCGCCACGCCGACGGGCGATCTCACCTTCCTGGTGACCGAGTACGGCCGCCCCTTCAGTCACGCCGGATTCGGGGCCTGGATGAAGAAGCGCTGCCTCGAGGCCGGCGTGTCGGCCGACTGCTCCTCGCACGGCTTGAGGAAGGCGAGCGCCACGCGCCTCGCAGAGGCCGGTGCCACGGCGCATCAGCTCATGGCCATTTTCGGCTGGTCGTCGCTCAAGGAGGCGGAAGTATACACCCGGGCCGCCGAGCGCCGCCGGATGGCCGCCGACGGCATGGCCCGCGTTCCCACCCGCACCGCATCGAGCGTCCCACCAAACATTCCCACCAAGGCAACCCGTTGAAATGGTTAATTCTTCAATAAATGTTGGTGCCCCAGGAGGGACTTGAACCCCCACGTCCTTGCGGACACCGGATTTTGAGTCCGGCGCGTCTACCGTTCCACCACTGGGGCCGCCGCGAGGCGGGCGTTGGGCGTCTAGCATCCTCGCCGCGGCACTTCAACGCCAGAAGCGCGAGGCCGCAAACGCGAGGAGCGGGACGCTTCGCAAGGAGATGCCGTGTTTTCTCGGAGGGGGTGGGGTGCGGCAACCCTGGATACCGCACCCCGTGGATCACGCCGGGGAAGTTTGCACCAGGGTGTACCGACGCTAGATCCGGGCGCTTGAACCCACCTTGAATATCGCATTAATCGGCCGTTCATCTCGCCGGGGCAACCGGCAAGGGTGCGTCAACCGTGTGGCGTGCACTTGCGAGATGACGTCGCCTTGAAGCTTGTCGGCTCTTTGCCTACGTGATTCACTTGGAGGCCCTGAAGCTCGAACCAAGGAGCCGACACATGGCAGACGTCAATGTCCATTTCCACGGGATCGATCGAAGCGAGGCCGTGGTGCAGAAGGCCCAAGGCTACGCCGAGAAGCTGACGCGGACATTCGATCGTATCACTCATTGCCGTGTCGCCATCGAGGCGCCGCATCGCCATGCCCACAAGGCGCGCGTCTACCTCGTGCGCATCGATGTCGGACTGCCCGGCCGGTCGCCGGTGATCATCTCGAGCGACAGCGACTACAACCCCGCGCACGAGGACGTGCTGATTGCGCTAAAAGACGCCTTCGAGGCGGCGCGGCGTCAGGTGGCGGCCGTCGCCGACCAGATGCGCTCACCTGCCAAACGCGAGCGCGGCCGCCGACGCCCGGCGCCCGAGCGCGATCTCGCGTGAGATCCCCCGGGTGACCGCGCCATAGCCCATCGGCGCCCTTGGCGATCGGCGAGCGAGGTTGCTAATCTTCGCCAAGGCCGGGCCCGAGCACCGGCCGGCGAACCGCGGAACCGGATGCGATGCCTGATAGAGCAATGCCAGCACCAGGGCCATCCGGACACCTGCA
>DAORNH010000229.1:4098-7395 GCA_035440865.1 Hyphomicrobiaceae bacterium
GAGGAAGACATCGCCCTCTCGAACATGGGGCTCGATCTCATCGGTCAGGCGCGGCTCTTCTACACGCTCGCCGGAGAGGTGGAGGGACAGGGCCGGGACGAGGATCGCCTCGCCTACTTTCGCGATGCGCCCGAGTTCAGGAACGTCCTGCTCGTCGAGCTTCCGAACGGCGACTTTGCGCGGACGATGGCGCGCCACCTCGTCTATGCGTCGTTCGCGCACCCGTTCATGAGTGCTCTGGCCGGCTCTAATGAGGCCCGTCTCGCTGAGATTGCAGCCAAAGCCGAGAAGGAGCTCGCCTATCACGTTCGCCATGCGAGCGAGTGGGTGATCCGGCTCGGCGACGGCACGGATGAAAGCCGGGGCCGCATGATCGCAGGGCTCGAGTTCGTGTGGGGCTACGGCGCCGAGCTCGAAACGATGGACGCTTTGGAACGCGAACTCGCCTTGGCCGGGGTCGCAGTGGACCGGGCGCCGATCTCGGCACGCTGGACGGCAACCATTGCGGGCGTTCTGGCGGAGGCAGGACTCGAGTGGCCGAAGGACCGCTTTCCGCAATCGGGCGGGCGAAGCGGCCGGCATACGGAGCATCTCGGGCACCTGCTCGCCGTGATGCAGTCGACGGCACGTGCCGATCCGGAAGCGATATGGTGACGACCGTGGCGACCAGGCAAGCGAGCGATCCGGCGGACGAGGTCGATGGCGATCTCGCGAAAGCCTACGCGGCAGCGGCTGCTGTTCCTGATCCCGAGATCCCGGTGTTGACGCTCGGTGACCTCGGCGTGTTCCGCGGCGTCGAGCGGCGCGATGGCCGGATCGTCGTGCGCCTCACGCCGACCTACACCGGCTGCCCCGCAACCCTCGCGATCCGACTCGCTGTCGAGGCAGCGCTGCTCGATGCGGGGCTCGGCGATGCCCGGGTCGAGACGGTGCTGTCACCGGCCTGGACCACGGACGACATCACCGCCGAGGGCCGCCGCCGGCTCGAAGCCTATGGCATCGCGCCGCCGGCACGTCGCGCGGGGTCGATCAAGGCGCTCTTCGAGGCCGACACGGTACGCTGCCCGCACTGCCGCTCGGCGGAGACCGAGCGCATTGCCGAGTTCGGCTCGACGGCCTGCAAGGCACTCTACCGCTGCGGCGCTTGCCGCGAGCCTTTCGACTACTTCAAGTGCATTTGACGCGTTGAGCAGGGCGAGCGCTATGGCGAGCGGTTTCCATACCTTGACTGTCGGCGAGGTCCGGCGCGAGACGGCAGATGCCGTGTCGCTGCGGCTCGATGTGCCGGCGGCGCTTGCCGCGACGTTCGCCTTCCGGCCCGGCCAGTACCTGACCCTCAGGGCCATGCTGGACGGGGAGGACGTGCGCCGCAGCTACTCGATCTGCTCCGCCCTCGACGATGGGGAAATCCGCGTCGGCATCAAGGCCGTGCCGGGCGGCGCGTTCTCCACGTTTGCCAACACGCGCCTCGCCGCCGGCGACCGCATCGAGGTGATGGAACCGGATGGGCGCTTCACGCCGACGCTCGAGCCTGGTCGCGCCAAACGCTACCTGCTGATCGCCGCGGGCTCGGGCATCACGCCTATTCTGTCGATTGCAGCAACCGCGCTTTCGCGCGAGCCGCGCTCCGAGATTTTCCTCGTGTTTGGCAACCGCAGCTCGCGCTCGATGATGTTTGCCGAGGCGATCGAGGATCTGAAGAACCGCCATCTCGGCCGCATGTCCGTGCTCAATGTCTTCTCGCGCGAGCAGCAGGACGTGGCGCTCGCCAACGGCCGGATCGACGGCGGCAAAATCAGGGCAATCGCGCCGGCGCTCGTCGATCCCGGCACGCTCGACGACGTCTTCATCTGCGGTCCCGAGGCGATGATCGGCGAGGTCCGCGAGGCGCTCCGTGGCTTGGGCGTCTCGGCGGAGCGCATTCATGTGGAACTCTTCGAGACTGCGGCAACTACCGGGCGGCGGCAACGCCCTGATGCCACGCGAGCGACGGCCGGCGAAGCCATCGCAACGGTCGAGGCTATCGTCGACGGCCAGCGTCACACGTTTCCGTTCTCGGCCGGCGATGGTGGCGTGGTCGACGCGGCCGAGCGGGCCGGCATCGAGCTGCCCTACTCCTGCCGCGGCGGCATGTGCTGCACGTGCCGCGCCAAGGTCGTCTCCGGCACGTCGGTGATGGCGACCAACTACTCACTGGAGCCGTGGGAACTCGCCGCCGGCTTCACGCTCGCCTGTCAGACCAGGCCGACGAGCGAGCGGCTGCTCCTGGACTTCGACCAGACCTGACAGCACATACAAGCGTCGCTCGAACAGGACGTGTTGCACGAGGACCGCCATGCCGACCCAAGCAAACCCGAGCCTCACGACTGTCGACTGGTCCCGCATTCCGGCGCCCAATGACGACGGCGCAGCGCGGCACCTCGCCGGGATGGCGATCGCCGATATCGCACTACATGCAACCGACGGGTCGAACGTGTCTCTCGCTCGGCTTTCCGGGCGCACCGTGGTTTTCGCCTATCCGCGAACGGGGCAGCCGGGCAAGCTAGGGCTCGTCGATGATTGGGACCAGATACCGGGCGCGCGCGGCTGCACGCCGCAATCGTGCGCCTTCCGCGACCAGAACCGCGATATCCTGGCCGCCGGCGCGGATCGCCTTTACGGCCTCTCGACGCAGGATACCGCCTATCAACGCGAGGCCGTCGACAGGCTGCATCTGCCCTTCCCGCTGCTCTCGGACGCTGACCTTGCATTCACCCACGCCATGCGCCTACCGACCATGTCGGTCGCCGGCCAGACGCTGCTCAAGCGGATGTCGTGGATCGTCGACGACGGGCGGATCACGGCGGTGCAGTACCCGGTTTTTCCGCCTGACCGGAACGCGGCTGATGTGCTCGCCTGGCTCGCGGCCAACCCCCGAACGCGGAGCTGATCCTGGATGACGGGCGCCATCGCGCGATCGGGCCTCGTCGGCGCCAATGTCGTCTGCCTGGGGCTCGGCTATTCGGCGAGCGTCATAGCCGAGCGGCTTGTCGGGCTCGGCGCCGCCGTAGTTGGCACAAGACGCCGCACCGGAAAGGCCGAGGTGAGCGATCACGATGCCGCTGTTCGCGTCCTCGCCTTCGACGGTTCGCCTCCGGGCGTGGCGCTTGCGGAGAGGATCGCGGCGGCGACGCACCTTATCGTCTCGATTCCGCCCGGCGAAGGTGGCGACCCGGCGCTCGCGGCCCTCGGCCCGGCCATCGCTGCCGCGCCACGCCTCGGCTGGATCGGTTACCTCTCGACGATCGGCGTCTATGG
>DAORNH010000230.1:0-7358 GCA_035440865.1 Hyphomicrobiaceae bacterium
AGGCCGTGGACGCCCTCGCCGACGAGGTCGTCGGCCGGCGTTTCGTCGGACGACAGCGTCGCAGTGTGCTCGTCGGTTAGCTCCTGCCAGATGCGGCGGCGACGCGCGTAGTCGGTGCGCAAGTTGCGCGCAATCGTATAGATCCAGGTCGAGACGGCCCCTTTTTCGGCCGAATAGAGACCGGCTTTCCGCCAAACGACAATGAGCGTCTCCTGGGCGAGTTCGTCGGCCACATGCGGCTCCACGCCGAGGCGCAGCATGAAGCTGCGGACTCGGGGGCCATACTCGTCGAACAGGCTTCGGAACGCCTCATCGCTGCGGTCCGTCGCAATCCGGGACAGCAGATCGGACATGGCTCCCCTGGCTGGTCGTCGCAGGCCCGCATCTCTCGGCCGGGCTGCGGTTTCGGGGTGCAACATAAGACCTCCGTGGCTTCATGCAAGACTACGGAGGTAGGCCGGTCGCGGATCACTTTCTGGCACTCCGAACGCGAACGAGTGCACGTGATCCGAGCGGGCGAGGGGACGTAACAAAACTTCAGCCGTCTGGCGGAGGTTGCAGCAACCGCTGCCGCCGCGTGGCCCCATTAGTTCTCCCGTTTGGATGCCGGCAGCCGGTGCGACGTCGATGCGGCGATGGCACTCTCGAACGAGGACAGCATCGTTGCCGGCATCATGGGCGCCGTTGATGCGGGCGTGCGCCGTGCCGAGCGCGAAGGCGCCCGCGCCAGACCGATCGTCCAACTCGATGCTTGGAGCCTGTTCCATCGCGGCTTGTGGCACGTGAATCGGCTTACCCGCGATGAGCATGACGCTCACGCCCAAGCCGTGCTGGCCGCCTGCTTGCCATGTGGGGTCACTGGTGATGTCGAGTCAGTTGCAGCGTGCCATCGACCCGAACCCCAGTCACGCGCACGCCTACTATGGGCTCGGACATGCGTTCTACGTGGCAGGTCGGCCGCTGGACGCCCTTTCCCCGCTCGCAACCTCGCTTCGTCTGAGCCCGAAGGAGCCTCTGGCGAGAATGTTCCTGTCCGTGGCGGCGTTCTGCCATCTGATGTTCGACGATTTGCCGGCTGCAGAAGCCGCCGCGCGACGCGCGCGCAATCTGCATTCGGAGGAGCCTTGGTCGCGCCTCGCGCTGGCGGCGACGCCGCAGATCAGAGGTGACGCGGCGGACGCCCGCAGCGCCATCGCCGATGCCAGGGAGATCGAGCCGGGCCTCACGTTGTCCACGTTTGCGCTGCTCGTTCAACCAGTCCCCCGGGGCAAGGCGGGATCGCGTGCTTGAGACCCTCGCCAAGGCGGGACATCCGGCCAGCTGAGCTGTGGAGCCCGCGCGGGGCGCGCACCCTGCACGCCGGCTCAACCACAGCAGGCTTGAGCCTTGCCCTTCGACTGCGCCGGAGATGCGCTGCCGCAGCCGGCCTTGCCTCCGGCCTTCGCTGCCTCGTCGACGGCGCAGCAGGCCGATGCATCAGTCTTGGCCGGTCCGCCGCAGCAGCCGGCAGCATCGCTCTCGACAACCGCTCGCGAGCACACGCCCGTTTCCGGCAGCACCAGTTCGACCCGGGCTGCGGCCTCCTCGTCGCCCGCGATGTCGGCGACGATCGAGCGAACCTGCTCGTAGCCGGTGAGCGTCAAGAAGGTCGGCGCGCGCCCATACGATTTCATGCCGGCAATGTAGAAGCCGGGCTCGGGGTGCGACAGCTCCCGCGCGCCATGCGGCCGGACGGTGCCGCAGCTGTGCTCGTTCGGATCGATAAGCGGCGCCAGCTTTGCCGGACAGTCGAGCGCGGGATCGAGCCCGAGGCGCAGCTCGGAGAGCATGCTGAGGTCGGGGCGGAACCCGGTTGCCACGATCAGTTCGTCCGCGATGACATGCCGGCCGCAGCATGCCGATCCGGCGGCGATGCGGAGGCGGCCCTGCCTTTCCGTGAGGTGCGTCACGCCGAAGCTGGTCTCGACCTGGATCTTGCCGTCGCGCACGAGCGTGGCAAATGTCGAGCCGAGCTCGCCGCGTGCCGCGAGCTTGTCGTTCGCTCCGCCGCCGAACGCCTTCTCGGGCCTGTCGCCGCGCAACAGCCAGACGACCCTCGTGTCCGCGGCCTCGCTCGCGAGTTGGACGAGGTCGATCAGCGTGCCGATGGCCGAGTGGCCAGCTCCGAGCACGGCAATCGTCTTGCCGGCATAGCGGGCACGCTCCGCCCCGAGGATATCCGGCATGCCGTAGGCGATGCGCTTTTCGAGGTCTCGCTCGCCGACGGCGGCGAGGCCATTGGCGCCGGCCGGGTTGGGCGCGAGCCAGGTGCCGGATGCGTCGATCACGGCATCGGCCAGCAGTGTCTCGGGACCTTTGCCGTTCTGGTAGCGGATCTGGAACGGCGCTGCCTCGCGGCCCTTCGTCTTGGCCTTGTCGAAACCGACGCGGCTGATCGCGGTCACCAGCGCCGAGGTCTTGATCCGTTCCCGGAGCGGCGTCCGCGTAGCCAGCGGCTCGATGTACCGGGCGATCATGTCGCCTCCCGTCGGGTAGGCTTTCGGGTCCGGCGCATTCCATCCAGCGCCCACCAGCAGGCGCTCGGCGGCCTTGTCGATGTTGTACTCCCACGGCGAGAACATCCGCACGTGGCTCCACTGGCGGACGGAGTGGCCGGCCTCGGGCCCGGCCTCGAGCACGACGGGTACCAGTCCGCGCTCGAGCGCATGCGCCGCGGCGGCGAGGCCGACAGGGCCTGCGCCGATGATGGCGACAGTCTTCGCTGGGGGCATGGACATAAGTCGCTCCTTCTAGAAGGTTTGAAATTCAAGCCAACAGTTTCAGGCGGCCGTGGAGCGCGTCGGCATCGGCGAGCACGCGGCCTCGGCGCAGCATTCCTCGGCTAGGAAGGCGAGGAGCGCGCGCATCACGTCATAATTGGCGCGGCAGATGAGGGTGGTCGACTGCCGCTCCTGCGAGATGAGCCCCACGATCAGCATGGTCTTCAAATGGTGCGAGAGGGTCGATGCGGCGACATCGAGCCTGGTCTGCAGCTTGCCGACGCTGAGCCCTGCATCCCCGGCCTTCACGAGGGCACGGTAGATCCGGAGCCGTGTCGGGTTGCCGAGAGCCTCCAGGCGCGCTGCTGCATCATCGATTTTCATGATGTGTCGATACCAGGCTCGGCTCCGACTGTCAATGGTAATTCTAGGAATATCGAATTACCTCTTGCCTGGAGCGTTCAGCAGCCAGCTCATGATGCCTGCGCCGGCCAACGCTCCGACCAACTGTGCGACGACGAAGGCGACGACATGTGACGGGCTGATGCCCGCAAAGGTGTCGGAGATCGAGCGTGCGAGGGTGACTGCGGGATTGGCGAAGGAGGTCGATGCGGTGAACCAGTAGGCGGCGGTGATGTAAAGACCGACGGCCGTCGGCACCGCGTCTGCCCTGAAGCGGAGCGTGCCGACGATGGTGGCGAGCAGGCCGAAGGCCGCGACAAACTCGGCGAACCACTGGGCGCCCCCCGTTCGGGCAGTTGTCGAGAGCTGTAGCAGCGGCAGCGCGAACATGGCATGGGCCGCAAGCGTGCCGAGGCAGCCGCCGACGATCTGTGCGACGGTATAGAGCCCCGCCTCGCGCATCGGCAGCTCCCCGCGCAGGCTCATCACCAGGCTGACGGCCGGATTGAAATGCGCGCCGGAGACGGGTCCGAGTATGGTGATCAGGACGAACAGGATGGCGCCGGTCGGAATGGTGTTGCCGAGCAGTGCTACGGCCATGTTCCCGCCGGCAAGCTTTGCCGCCATGATCCCGGAGCCCACCACGGTCGCCACCAGCAGGGCCGTGCCGAGCGCTTCGGCCGCCAGGCGGCGGTTCAAATCGAATGTCATGTTTCCCCCACTCGCTTGCAACGTGGTCGAGCTTTCCCCCGATCAGGCCGTGCCGCCTGCCCTTGCCATCTCCGTTGCGCCTTCCATGGCGCCGATCTCGGCGAGCCGCGCCTTGAGCTCCGGAAGCGACAGCGAGTCGATCGGCAGGTTCACAAAGGCGGTGATCCGGGTGGTGAGCCGTCGGTAGGCCTCCTGGAAAGCGGCGCGACGCGCGGCCGGCGAGCCGCTCGCCTCCGCCGGGTCCGGAATACCCCAATGCGCGACGAGCGGGTGTCCGGGCCAGTACGGACAAGTTTCGCCAGCAGCCGAATCGCAAACGGTGATGATGAAATCCATCTTCGGCGCCCCCGGCTCGGCGAACTCCGACCAGGATTTCGAGCGGAAAGCACTCACATCGTAGCCCAGGCTGCGCAGCAGCTCGATGCCGACGGGATTGGGCTCGCCCTTTGGGTGGCTGCCGGCCGAGTAGGCGCGAAAGCGGCCTTGCCCTTCGCGATTGATGACGGCCTCGGCGAGGATCGAGCGCGCCGAATTTCCGGTGCAGAGCACCAGCACGTTGTAGATCTTTCCACTCACATCGTCCTCCGTCCGCCGCACTGGAAATATGCTTGCACCCTTTGCCGTCTGCAGCCTGCGTGGGCGCACCACTCGCGCTTCATCGAGATAGGATTGCGCGCGCGTGAGCCGCTCCGGAACCGCGGCGTAGATCATCGCGCGGCCATCCTTGCGGGCCCGCACCAGACCCACCGCGACGAGCAGGCCCATGTGCGTCGACAGCGTGTTGTGTGGGACGGCGAGGAGGCGCGCGATGTCTCCGGCGCTCAAGCCGAAGGGCTGGTAGCGCAGCAACAGGCGATAGGCCTCGAGCCGCGTCTCCTGGGCAAGTGCTGAGTAGACGGCGGCGACCGCCGCGCTCGATTGGTTCGAATCCACGTGCATGGCAACTGCTTAGACGCATTCTTTCATTATATCGAGACTTATCGACATAAAATCGCTGCTCGGAGAGAGGGGGGACATTGGCCAGCCGCGATAAGCCCGCCCGCACAGGTGGAAAGACAGCCTTGAGCAGGCGGCCGTGGAGGGGTGCGCATTTGCCACTTCGAATCGAGCCCGGCCTGTGTATTCTGCAAGCCCATGGCGCGGTACATCTTCATCACCGGCGGCGTGGTCTCCTCGCTCGGCAAAGGGCTGGCTTCAGCGGCCCTTGGAGCACTCCTACAGGCACGCGGCTACACGGTTCGGCTCCGGAAGCTCGACCCGTATCTCAACGTCGATCCGGGGACGATGAGTCCCTATCAGCACGGCGAGGTGTTCGTCACCGACGACGGGGCCGAGACGGATCTCGATCTCGGCCACTACGAGCGCTTCACGGGCGTGCCGGCCAAGAAGTCGGACAACATCACGACGGGGCGCATCTACCAGGAAATCCTCGCCAAGGAGCGGCGCGGCGACTACCTCGGCGGCACCGTGCAGGTGATCCCGCATGTGACGGATGCCATCAAGCAATTCGTGCTGACCGGCAACGAGGGTGTGGACTTCGTGCTGGTCGAGATCGGCGGCACGGTCGGTGATATCGAGGGCCTGCCGTTCTTCGAGGCGATCCGCCAGCTCGGCAACGACTTGCCCCGTGGCCACTCGGTCTACATCCACCTGACGCTGCTGCCGTGGATTCCTTCGGCCGGCGAGCTCAAGACGAAGCCGACGCAGCATTCGGTGAAGGAGCTGCGCTCGATCGGCATCCAGCCGGACATCCTCCTCTGCCGCTCGGATCGCGAGATCCCCGCCGGCGAGCGGCGCAAGATCGCGCTCTTCTGCAACGTGCGCGAGAGCGCAGTGATCCAGGCGCTCGATGTCGCCTCGATCTACGACGTGCCGCTCGCCTACCACCGCGAGGGGATCGATCGCGAGGTGCTCGCCGCCTTCGGCATCGAGGGCGCGCCCGCGCCGAGGCTCGAGCGTTGGGAGCGCATCTCGCGCACCATCGCGACGCCGGAGGGCGAGGTGACGATCGCCATCGTTGGCAAGTACACAGGCCTGAAGGACGCCTACAAATCGCTGATCGAGGCGCTCGTGCATGGCGGCATCGCCAACAACGTGCGCGTAAAGCTCGAGTGGATCGAGAGCGAGGTCTTCGAGAAGGAGGACCCGGCTCCGTATCTCGAGGGCGTGCACGGCATCCTCGTCCCGGGCGGCTTCGGCGAGCGCGGCAGTGAGGGCAAAATCCTCGCGGCCCGCTTTGCGCGGACGCGCAACGTGCCCTACTTCGGTATCTGCTTCGGCATGCAGATGGCGGTCATCGAGGCAGCGCGCGCGCTCGCGGGCGTGCCCAATGCGGGTTCGACCGAATTCGGCGCCACGCCCGAGCCCGTCGTCGGCCTGATGACGGAGTGGATGCGCGGCAACGAGCTCGAGCAGAGGAAGGCGGGCGGCGATCTCGGCGGCACGATGCGGCTTGGTGCTTTCGATGCCGAGCTCGCCAAGGGGAGCCGTATCGCGCAGCTCTACGGCACGACACGGATTTCTGAGCGCCACCGTCACCGTTACGAGGTCAACACGGGCTACCGCGCGCGGCTCGAAGCCGCCGGCATGGTGTTCTGCGGCCTCTCGCCGGACGGCCTCCTCCCGGAGACCGTCGAGATTCCGGACCATCCCTGGTTCATCGGCGTGCAGTATCACCCCGAGCTGAAGAGCCGCCCCTTCGAGCCGCACCCGCTGTTCAAGGGCTTCATCGCGGCCGCAATCGACCAGAGCCGGCTGGTGTAAGGGGGCAGCACGCCGGAGCGCCTCGGCTCGGCGTCAGCGTGATCCGCCGTTGGAGAGCCAAATAGGGGACCATAATGTTTCTTCATCAAGGTGGATGTTTGTGCGGGGAAATTCGCTACGAGACCACAGGCGAGCCTGCTCGCATTGTGTTCTGTCATTGCCGCTTCTGCCAGCGCGCGACGGGAACGTCGTTTCTGCTCGAGGCCATGTTTGCGCGCTCGGATTTCAGGATTCTGAAAGGCGAGCCGCGTCGCTACGAGTTGACCTCCGTAGGCAGCGGGAAACAGGTCGTCGTCAACCTCTGCGCCAACTGCGGGACGAAGCTGTTCCTAGATCTCGAGCGTGTGCCCAACGACATCGGTCTCTACACTGGCACCTACGATGACCCGAATTGGTTCGAAAGGTTGGGCCGCAACGCCAAGCACATCTTTCTCGACTCGGCACAACGCGACACGCTCATCCATGCCAGCGTGCCGGTATTCCGTGAGCATGTCACGAGCAAAGAGGGTACGGCGACGATGCCCGAGATCTTTGCAACAATACACCAGGTGAAATGCCGAGCTTGACAACCGCATGCGACACATCGACGGCCACCGCCGCACCACAAATCTACGTCGATGCCGACGCTTGTCCGGTGAAGGACGAGATCGTGCGCGTCGCCGAGCGGCACGGCCTCGCCGCCGTGTTCGTCTCGAACGCCTGGATGCGCCTGCCCGACAGCTA
>DAORNH010000231.1:0-294 GCA_035440865.1 Hyphomicrobiaceae bacterium
AAGCGCTCGGCGTTGGTGTGCTCGTAGACGAGCAGCTGGCCGTTGCTGCCGCGGAGCACCGCTTCGCGCGGGACGGCAACGCCACGGCGCACCTCGGCGGTCGAGGCGAGCACGGGCAGGAACTGGCCGGCTCTGAGGCCCGCCGTGCCGCCGCTCACCGAGAAGTGCACCGGGATCGCTTGGTTGCGGTCGGCGAAACCCGTTCCGACATGGACGAGATCGATCGTGCGACCTCCAGGCAGGAGACCGCGCGCGCCGCCGGTCAGCACTTGCGCGTCGTAGCTCAGCGCCTCT
>DAORNH010000231.1:317-7333 GCA_035440865.1 Hyphomicrobiaceae bacterium
TCGATGATGTGGAAGATCACCGCATTCGGCTCCGCCATCTGGCCCGCGACCGCGTTCGCGGCGGCGAGGATGCCGTCGACGGGCGCGACGAGTGCCTCGGGCTCCGATTTCACGCGGTCGAGATTTGCCCGTCGCGTCGTCAGTCCCTTGAGCTCGAGCTCGGCGTCCTCGAGCTGGCTCTTGGCGATCACCTTCTCGATGGAGCGTAGCCGCTCGACCTTGCGGGTGACGATCGAGATCTGCTGGTCGAGCTCGCGAGCCTGCTGCGCCTGGGCCGTCGCGTCCGCGAGTGACAAGGGCGGGCGGACGAATGCCAGAATGTCACCCGCCTTCACCCGCGTGCCGAGCGCCTTGAAGCCTCCGGGCGGCGGGAACAGTCGACCGCCGACGGAGGCCTGCACGAGGCCACTGGCGTTCGGGCTCGGCACGATGCGTCCCGGCAGCTCGATCGTGCGGCGATGCTCGGCGAGCTCGGTGAAGATCGTGCGGAGCGCCAGGATGCGCTGCGTCGGCTTCGGCACGAACACGGCGCCGTCGGCAAAGCGCTGTGCGATGTCGCGGGCGCTCGTCCCGCTATCCGTCGCGCCCCCCGTATCGGCCTTGACCGGAGACGTGAGTGCCGCTGTGACGAAGACGGTGAGCGCCGTGACTGTGGCCGCCGAGATCGCGGCGCTCGTCGCGCGCTTCGGCCACAGCACGCGCGAGACGATCGCACCGAGGATGAACGCCGCGATAACATACGCCCACATGAGGCCCGTGAGGTCGGCCAACCCTTGCCCGAGCTTGCGGACCACGCCGACCAGACCATTCACCTGGACGGCCTGCTCCGCGGCATTCGCGGGTTCCGGAACGACGAGCGTGGCCGCGAGGATGTCGACGGTCTCCTTCGCGGTCACCGTGATCGCGAGGTCGTATTTCCCGGGCTTGGCGGCGAAGGGTGCGGCAACGCTATAGGTGCCCGGCTCCTTCGGCACAGGCGCCGGCTTCAACACGCCGGCGGGCGTATCGACCTCGAGGGTCGCCCCTTCGACGGGCTCGTTCGATCGGAACGTATCGACATGCACGACGATCGTCGGGCCGCGCGCCACGACCACCACCTCGAAGTCGTTGGAGGACGTATCCGCGCGCGGCGCGATGGTCTTGGACACGGGCGGCGGCGGGGCGCCGTGGTCGTGCCCTTCGTGAGCGATCGCCTTTGGGCTCACTGTCGCAACGAGCGCCAGTAAGAGAAGGCCGAACAAGTTCGTCGCGTGCCTCAGCCGCATGGCGCCTCGCGTCAGGAGTGACCCGAGGAGACCCTAACGGGATGTCCATGTCGGCGCTTTGCAGCATTGTAACAAATTGTTTCAGGCAGGCTGCCGCGGCAACCGAATCACGGCGACGAGGCCTCCCTCGGGCCGATTGGCGAGTGTGAGCGTGCCGCGATCGGCCTCGATGCAGGCCTTTGCGATCGTGAGCCCCAGTCCGACGCCGCCGCTCTCTCGATTGCGCGAGGTCTCGAGGCGCACGAAAGGCTCGAACACGGCGTCAAGCTGGCCCACTGGAATGCCGGGCCCGTTGTCGGCGATCTCGATGGCGACGACGGCGCCTGAAATGGCCGCTCGAACCTCGACCTTGGTTCCGAAGCGTACCGCGTTGGCGGCCAGATTGGTGAGCGCCCGTTTGAGGCCGAGATGGCGTCCCGTCACGGTGATTGGCGGTGGTGCGATCAGCACCGCGTCGTGGCCGGCATCACGCGCCTCGTCGACCACCGTCGCGAGCAGGGCGGCGAGATCGATGGGCCGCGGTGGCTCCTGCGTCTCCTGACCTCGGAGGTAGGCGAGCGTCGCCTCGATCATGGCCTCCATCTCGGCGAGGTCGGCCTGCACCGATTTTTGCAGTGCCAGGTCGCCGATGTCGCTGAGGCGCAGCTTCAGGCGCGTCAGCGGTGTGCGCAAATCGTGGGAGACCGCGGCAAGCGCTTGAGTGCGGCGGTCGATCAGCTCACCGATTCGTGTCTGCATATCGTTGAATGCGGAGGCGAGCTGGCGCACCTCGCGCGGGCCCTCCTCGGCAATCTCGGAGCGTGGACCATCGGGCGAGAGCGCACTCACCGCGGAAGCCATCGATCTGAGCGGCCGCGTCAACCAGCCCGCGATCAGCAGCGACATGAGAACGACGCCCGCCGCCATTATCGACGTCGAAAGCAGCGTCCCATGCCCGCCGTGGCCGGACCGCGAGGCCGCGAACAGACTGACATTGAGCCAGGTGGAATCAGGGAGGCGGATCGAGAGGAGGGCGTTGTGCGGATCATCGCCCGTGCCGAGCACGATATCGTCCGGGGCGAGTTCGCCGGCCGAGACGCGGAGACGCTCGACGAGCCCGCGCCAGCGCTCGGCGCCTTTGCCGCCTGCCGCAGTGCCGCGCGTCCTGTTCCAGTGCGCCTCGAGCGGCCCGCTCGACAAATCGTGGGCCAACGCCTCGCGCTCTCTTGCCGAGACGGCCGCGATGCTGCGCCGGATCGTCTGGATGCGCTCGGCGAGACGCGCCTCATCCGCGTGACCGAGCTCGCGCTCGAGCGCCTTCTCGTAGCTCCAGATGCTCAGCACATGGACGAGCGTGATGCCGAGCAGCGACACCAGAATCAGCCGCGCTACGAGCGTGTCGAGAAGGCGCATCATGAGCGCGTCACGGCAGGTACCAGCATGTAGCCCGTGCCGCGGATGGTCTTGATCATCGCCTGCCCGTCCTCGCTCGCGTCGAGCTTCTTCCTGAGGCGGCTCACCTGGATGTCGATCGCGCGATCGTTGCCAGTCGCGATCCGGTTCTTGGCGCCGTCGAGGAGCTGCTCGCGTGTCAGCACGCGCTGCGGGGCTTCGAGCAGGGTGAGCAGCAGATCGTATTCGCCCGTCGAGAGGTCGACGATCGCGCCACGCGGATTGGTGAGCTCGCGCCGACGCGTGTCGAGTGTCCAGCCGTCGAACCCGAGGCGATCTCGGCCCCTCTCGGAGGTCGTGCCGGCGCTCGCCTGTGCCCGCCGCAGCACGGCATTGATGCGGGCGATCAGTTCGCGCGGATTGAAGGGTTTGGCGAGATAGTCGTCCGCACCGATCTCGAGCCCGACGATGCGGTCCGTATCCGAGCCGAGCGCCGTCACCATGATGATCGGCAACGCCGTCCTCGCACGAAGCTCCCGGCAGAGGTCGAGGCCGTTGCCGCCGGGCAGCATGACGTCGAGGATCACGAGATCGATCGTCGCCGTCTCGAGCGCCTGCCACATCTCGCGCCCGTCGCGCGCGAGGGAGACGCGGTGGCCGTGCTCGCGGATGAGCTTCGCTGCGAGCTGGCGGATCTGCGCGTCATCGTCGACGATCAGGATGTGAGCGTCCCGCGACAGTATCGGGGCGAGTGCGGGCGCGCGCTGATGCTGGCTCCCTGAATTGGTCGGCATGCTCGTTCGCTGATGTTGCCTGGTTCGTCCGTCGCTCTTCGGCACGCGGTCCGAGTGTAGCAAATCGGTCGAACCGTGCCAGGTCATGATGCCTCACGGTGTCATGATGCCTTGCGGCCATGCTCCTCACGCAATCGGGCCGGAGCGGTACACCCGCTCCAGCCCGGATCGGCAGCGCCCTGCGAGGCCTCGAAGGTTACGCCCGCTTGTTCTGGCGGTTGCTGACGAGGTCGTCGACGACGGCCGGATCGGCGAGCGTCGTCGTATCGCCGAGGTTCGAGAAATCGTCCTCGGCGATCTTCCGGAGGATCCGGCGCATGATCTTGCCGGAGCGCGTCTTCGGCAGACCCGGCGCGAACTGGATGAGGTCCGGCGTCGCCGTCGGGCCGATGATCTTGCGCACCGTCGCGACGAGCTCCTTCTTGAGCTCATCGCCCGGCTGCATGCCGGCCTTCAAGGTGACGTAGCAGTAGATGCCCTGGCCCTTGAGGTCGTGCGGATAGCCGACCACGGCCGCCTCGGCGACCGAGGGATGGGCGACGAGCGCGCTCTCGACCTCCGCCGTGCCGAGCCGATGGCCAGACACGTTGATCACGTCGTCGACGCGGCCGGTAATCCAGTAGTAGCCGTCTGCGTCGCGCCTGCAGCCGTCACCGGTGAAGTATGTTCCCTTGTAGGTCGAGAAATAGGTCTCGACGAACCGCTTGTGATCGCCGAACACCGTGCGCATCTGGCCGGGCCAGCTGTCGAGGATGACGAGGTTCCCCGACGCGGCACCCTCGATCGTGTTGCCCTTCTCATCGACCAGCGCAGGCCGGATGCCGAAGAACGGCAGCGTCGCCGAGCCGGGCTTTGTCTTGGTCGCACCGGGCAGCGGCGTAATCAGGATGCCGCCGGTCTCCGTCTGCCACCACGTGTCGACGATCGGGCAGCGGCCGTCGCCGACGACGCGGTGATACCATTCCCAGGCCTCCGGATTGATCGGCTCGCCGACCGAGCCGAGGAGGCGGAGCGAGCCGCGGTTCGCCCGCTTCACGAAATCGTCGCCGGCGCCCATCAGCGCGCGGATCGCCGTCGGCGCGGTGTAGAAGATGTTGACCTTCCACTTGTCGACCACGTGCCAGAAGCGCGACGGCGTCGGATAGTTGGGTATGCCCTCGAACATCAGCGTCGTGGCGCCGTTGGCGAGCGGGCCATAGACGATATAGCTGTGGCCCGTGACCCAGCCGACGTCGGCCGTGCACCAGTAGACATCGCCGTCGTGGTAGTCGAAAACGTACTGGTGCGTCATCGCCGCGTAGACGATGTAGCCGCCCGTCGTGTGCAGCACGCCCTTGGGCTTGCCGGTCGAGCCCGATGTGTAGAGGATGAACAGCGGGTCCTCCGCGCTCATCTCGACGGGCGGACAGTCCGCGGTCACCTTAACGAGTTCATCGTGGAGCCAGAGGTCGCGTCCGGCCGTCCACGGCACCGCGTTGCCGGTGCGGCGCACGACGAGGACTTTGATGCCGGTGACGCCCGGGATCTTCTTGATGGCGTCGTCTGCGTTCTTCTTGAGCGGCACGGGCTTGCCGCCGCGCAAGCCCTCGTCGGCGGTGATGACGAACGTCGACTGCGCATCCTCGATGCGGCCCGCGAGGCTGTCCGGCGAGAAACCGCCGAAGACGATCGAGTGCACGGCGCCGATGCGCGCGCAGGCGAGCATGGCATAGGCCGATTCTGGGATCATCGGCAGGTAGATCGTGACCCGGTCGCCTTTCTTGACGCCGTTCGCCTTCAGCACGTTGGCGAACTTGCAGACGCGCTCGTGGAGCTGGCGATAGGTGATCTTCTCGTCCTGTGTCGGATCATCGCCTTCCCAGATGATCGCAACCTGGTCGGCGCGCTTCTTGAGGTGGCGGTCGATGCAGTTCGCCGAAACGTTCAGCGTGCCGTCCTCGTACCACTTGATCGAGACGTTCTCGTGGGCAAAGGACGTGTTCTTGACGCGGGTGTAGGGCTTCATCCAGTCGATGCGCTTGCCCATCTCGCCCCAGAAGCCGGCCGGATCCTCGACGGAGCGCTTATACATCGCCTGGTAGGTCTGCTGATCGACCCAGGCGCGGCTCGCCCACTCGGCTGGGACGGCGTAGGTTTTCTCGGACATGCCTCGACCTCTTGGCTCGCGTTTCCCGTTCGGGCCGCTTCCGGCCCCGATTTCCTGCATGCGGCGATCTTAGAGGCCGTGATCAGGCTCCCGCAACCGCCCCATTCGTCGGAGATCGCGCCGCACAGGGCCGCTTCCGACCATGACCGTGCAGGCTGTCAGGCGGGGTGCGAGCGCGGATTGCGCAGTGCCGCTTCCGCCACCGCGCTGCGCGTGCCGCCGTTCGCGGCATGGCTCCTCGGTGTGATCGCCAGCAGCGCGGCGACATCCCGGGCCGCGTCGATCACGGCGTCGCGATCGAGGCCCGTCGTGACGCCGGAAGCTTCGAGGAGGGCCACCAGATCCTCCGTCGGATAGTTGCCGACCGAGCCGAGCGTGGTCGGCATCATGATGCCGCCTCCGATACCGCAGATCGCACCCTCGACGAAAGTCGCGCCGCCAGCGATTGCCGCCAGGATGTTCGCCGGGGCATGTCCGGAGACGTTGTGCACGTGGTAGCCGAGCTCGATATCCGGGAAGGCTCGCCGGGCTGCCTGAAACAGCTCATAGACCTGCTTCGGCTCCTCGAGGCCGAGGCTGCCGGCCAGATAGAAGCTTCGCATGCCGGCATTGCGGAACTGCTTCAGAAGCGCGAGCGTGCTCTCGACCGGGATTACGCCCTCGTAGGGACACCACATGCTCATGCCGAGCGCCATCACGAACGACTTGCCCGCGCGTTCAGCAATCCGGAACGCGGCGATCGCCTCCTCCACGGCTTCAGCCCGCTTCATGTTCTGGTTCTTGGCGAGATAGGTCTCGCTCACCGTAATGAGGCCGACCAGCTCATCGAGAGGCGTCGACTTGGCGCGCTCGGCGCCGCGGGCGTTCGGGACCAGGCCACGATATACCGTATGCGGGCGCCGCGTGATGCCGTGCGCGACGGCCTCGGCATCGGCAAGGTTCGGGATGACGCGCGGGTGCGCAAAGCCGGTCACCTCGATGACCCCGAACCCAGCCTCGCTCAGCCTGTCCGTGACGGCGATCTTGGTCGCCGTATCGACAGCGCGGTCGAAGCTTTGCAGCCCGTCCCTAGGGGCCACCTCGACGACGGTGACGGACTTCGGCAGATCGAGCATGCAGAGTCCTCGGGGCGAATAGTCATGTGCTGCCGACGCGCGTCATGCGCGCCAGACGGTCTCGGCGAGCAGTATGCACCCGGACGCGAGCAGCAGGCAAAGCACGATGCGCTTGAACGTCTCGGGCGAGAGGCCGACGTAGAGCCGGGCGCCGATCCAGGCGGCGGCGAGCGTCACCGGCAGGCACAGCAGCGCGACCGGCACGATGCGCGCACTCATCTGGCCGGAGACAATCATGGCGAGCGAGGCGAGCGCCAGGACGACGAGATTGAACGGCTGATAGATCGCGCGCTGCTGGTCGGGACTGCCGCCGCCCAGCTGCAGC
>DAORNH010000232.1:0-2898 GCA_035440865.1 Hyphomicrobiaceae bacterium
CAAATGAAGAAGATCGTCGTTCTCGCCGCTGTTGTTTCGGCTGTTGCCCTCGGCGCCTGCCGCAAGGAAGTCGAGCACAAGCCGATGAAGCTCGGTGCGGAACTGCCGGTTGCCGGGCAGATCGCTCGCTAACCCGAACTGAAACTCTAACGGGGGATCTCCCATGAAGACCACGATCGTTATCGCCGCCCTCGCCGCTGCCGTCGCCCTTGGCGCCTGCCGCCGTGAGGTTGCTCATCACCCGATGAAGCTCGGCGCGGAAGTGCCGGCAGCCGCCGCGGTTGCGCGCTGACGTCCCTCCGGGGGCAACCAGTGCTGGAGACTTCGGTCTCCTCGGTGGCGATGAAACTCGCATCAAGCTAAGTCGTCATGACGCAAGTGCTGCGTTAGCTCTTGGTGCCCTGGTCGAGCAGTCTATCGTCTTCGCATAGACACATGGCCAGACGCAGACGCAGTGCGGGAGATCTACCCGCAGACTCTCGAGGCCGCCCTATCGGGCGGCCTTGTTGCTTGAATGCCGAATTCGCCCGGCGCAACCTCCCAGTTCGGCCCTTGTTCTGGTGCTTGCCTGATGGCCGACGTCGAACGCGCGATCTCGGCACGGCGTGCGATGCGCCGACTCATCGGCAATTGAGGGCCTTCCGACTGAAGAGATCACTGGATCATCGGCGATTTGCCGTGGATTGTGAGGACGTGGACGCCCAATCCGGCCTTGATTCGGGCATACTCGTCCGAAAGGCGTCATAGTTTCGTGCCGGGCGTCCGCTACTGACCGGTCTGTAGAGTACGGGAAACTGCGTTTCTCGACGGCCGCCGTGCTTCTTGTCCGGAGCAGGCCTGGACACAAGTCGGGTCGCGGCGAGTGTGCAGGGCAATGGTGCGCTTCTGGCAATGACGCGTACCCACAGTGACAAGTGCCGGCAGTGACGAGTGACGATTGAACTGGACTTCGATATCTGCCGCCGGGTTTGCGGCGAGGGGGAATGATGATCAGGTTCTGGAGCAACGCACATCCGATGATGGGCCAGCCGGCAATGCGCCGTGCTCGCTTCGTTGCAGTCGCCCTTCTCGCCTGCGCTGTCGCGGCCTGCGCGAATACCGCACCGAAGCCAGACGGCCGATTCGGCCCCGGCGGCCCGGGTGGCGTTGGCGCCTATGGTCCGGGTGGCCCCGCGGCCCCTGGCTCTGCGCGTGACTTCAGCGCCAATGTCGGTGACATCGTCTATTTCACGACCGACAGCACGGACCTCTCGCCCGAGGCGCAGCAGACGCTCACCGGCCAGGCGCGCTGGTTGCAGCAGTACGCGCAGTACACGATCACCATCGAGGGCCATGCGGACGAGCGGGGGACGCGCGAATACAACATCGCACTCGGCGCCAAGCGCGCTCAGATTGTGCGCGACTTCCTCGTCCGTGCCGGTGTGAATCCGGCCCGGATACGCACGATCTCCTACGGCAAGGAGCGTCCGGTCGCGGTCTGCAACGACATCTCCTGCTGGTCGCAGAACCGACGCGCGCAGACTGTTCTCAACGCGCGGGGAGTGGGCTCCTGAGGAGCGCGGTTCTGGCAGTCAGAAGGGGCCGGTTCCGGGGCGCCCACAGCCCCGGGCGGCACGGGGGCAGTCCGGCCGCGCAGCAATGCTATACCCCAACCGCAACAATTCGTGCTGTGTTCCGTCCAGGCACAAGCGTCAGGTCTTCGGCGGCGGTCACGGTGCGCTGATGTCCTCGACTGCCTATCGATTGCGCTAGGATCCACGCGTACACTCGACTATCACAGGCGCGACCTTTCGATGGCGCGGTTAGGCGACGATCCTCAGCCGTGCCGCACATGAGGACACTCGCCATGACCAAGTCCCCGAGCGTGCCCGTTCCGAAGCCCGGGATTCTCGACATTCACGCCTATGTGCCGGGCGAGAGCAGCGTGCCTGGCGGGCTGAAGCCGATCAAGCTTTCGTCCAACGAGACGCCACTCGGCGCGTCGCCCAAGGCGATTGCCGCCTACAAGGCGGAGGCTGATAGCCTCGAGCGCTACCCCGACGGTGGCGCGACGGCGCTGCGCAACGCGATTGCCGCGAAGTACGGCCTCGATCCTACGCGCATCGTATGCGGTTGCGGCTCGGACGAGCTGCTCAATCTCCTCGCGCACGCCTATCTCGGCAACGGCGACGAGGCGGTGTTCACAGAGCACGGTTTCCTCGTCTACAAGATCGTCACGCTCGGCAATGGCGCAAAGCCGGTTGTCGTGAAGTGCAGGGAGCACCGCACGGATGTGGACGCCATCATCGCCGCGCTGACGCCGCGGACGAAGATTGTTTTCCTCGACAACCCGAACAACCCGACGGGAACGTACATTCCCTTCTCGGAGGTGCGGCGCCTGCATGCGGCCCTCCGCCCGGACACGCTGCTCGTGCTCGATTCGGCCTATGCCGAGTACGTGCGCCGCAACGACTACGAGGCGGGCCTCGAGCTTGTCGCGACGAGCGCCAACACTGTGATGACGCGCACCTTCTCGAAGATCTACGGGCTCGCGGCTCTGCGGCTCGGCTGGGCCTATTGCCCGGCCCACATCGCTGATGTGCTCAATCGCATCCGAGGACCGTTCAATGTGACGGCGCCAGCGATTGCGGCGGGTGTCGCGGCGATAAACGACAGCGCGCATGTCGATGCGTCGCTCGCCCACAACGACAAATGGCTCCCCTGGGTGACGGCGGAGCTCGAGAAGCTCGGATTGAAGGTCAACCCTAGCGTCGGCAACTTCATCCTGATCCATTTCCCGGCCGATGCGGCGCACGGGGCCGATGCCGCCGACAAGCACCTGAAATCGAGGGGTATCATTCTCCGCCGTGTGGCGGGCTACGGCCTGCCGCAGTGCCTGCGCATGACGATCGGCACGGC
>DAORNH010000232.1:2908-7319 GCA_035440865.1 Hyphomicrobiaceae bacterium
GAGGAGAATCAGAAGGTTGTGGCGGTGCTCGGCGAGTTCATGCGAGGCTGAAATGGGCGGGGGACCATTTCGGAGTATTTGCCATGGTATTGCCGACCCTCATCCCGCGGGCGAAGCTGTTTTCGAACCCGGCTCGGACCTTGCCTCAAATCAGCGCGGATGGGCACCTGCTCGCATGGTTGTCGCCCGTCGAAGGTGTGCTGAACATCTGGGTTGCCCCGATTGATGATCCGGGTGCCGCGCGGCAATTGACGCGCCGGACCGGCCGGCCCGTCATGCACTACGACTGGCTGCCGAACGGGCGCCAGATCGCCTATGTCAGCGACGACAACGGCGACGAGAACCTCTACGTCGTTCTTGTCGACGTCGCGACCGGCAGTGAGCGCATCGTCACGCCGCGAACCGGTGTCGCGGCAAGTGTCGCGATGGCCTCGCCCGACCGTCCGGATGCGATGCTCGTGCTGCTCAACGAGCGCGACAAGCGCTGGCACGACGCCGTCGAGATCGATCTCGCGACGGGGGCGCAACGTATCGTCTTCGAAAACACGCTAGGCCTGTCGAGCATGAGCTTCGACTGGCAGCATCGGTGCCGGCTCGGGGTGCGCCAGATCGGCGGCGGGCGCCAGGAGCTCCTGCGCCTCGATGGCGCGCGGCCCGAGGTCTTGTTCGAGATTCCGCAGCCCGATGCCTTCTCGACGGGGCCAGGGGGCTTCAATCGCAACGGTGATCACTGGTATCTCCATTCCTCGATCGGGCGGGATCGAAGCGCACTCTTCCGTGTCGATGCACTGAGCAACCGCCAGACGCTCCTCGCAGAGCACGACACGGCCGACATCAGCGGGTTGATTGCCGATCCGTTGACGTTCGACGTCATCGCCGCGTGCGCCGATCCGATTCGCCGTGAGTGGATGGCGCTCACGGATGCAGCGCGCGCCGATCTCGCAATACTGAAAGCGGCGCTGCCAGGGCTCGAGCTGTCTGTCGTCAGCCAGAGCAACGTCGGCCGCTGGGTCATCGGGTCGTATGCGGGTGACCAGCCGATGGTTTATCATCTCTATGATCGCACCGAGCGGACGGTGACAAAGCTCTTCGGTGTCCGCCCGGAGCTCGAGGCCTATTCGCTCGCGCCGACACACGGCCAGATCATCAAGTCGCGCGACGGCCTCGACCTCGTCTGCTACCTCACCCTGCCGGCCAGTGAGACGGGCGAGCGCCCGAAGGCGCCGCTGCCGATGGTGCTGCACGTGCACGGCGGCCCCTGGCATCGCGACTACTACGGCTACAACCGCGACAACCAATGGCTCGCCAACCGCGGCTATGCCGTGTTGGCGGTCAACTACCGGGCTTCGACCGGGTTCGGGAAGGCCTTCATCAACGCTGGCGACAAGGAGCATGCCGGCAAGATGCACGACGACCTCATCGATGCCGTCGATTGGGCCGTTCGCGAGGGCATCGCCAGGCGCGACAAGGTCGCGATCATGGGCGCCTCCTATGGCGGCTATGCGACGCTCGTCGGGCTCACGTTTACGCCCGATGTGTTCTGCTGCGGGGTTTCGGTCGTCGGCATCTCGAACCTCGTCACGATGCTCGAGAACATCCCGCCGTACTGGGAAGGCTTCAACGAGCAGAT
Organism: Hyphomicrobiaceae bacterium; assembly: GCA_035440865.1. GTDB lineage: Bacteria > Pseudomonadota > Alphaproteobacteria > Rhizobiales > Hyphomicrobiaceae > DAORNH01. Next base: position 4,539 of record DAORNH010000232.1, read on the forward strand.
GTTCGGACGCTATGCCGATCCGCGCACGGAGGAAGGACGCGCCTGGCTACGGTCGCGTTCGCCGCTCTCGCGCATTGACAGGATTTCGAAGCCGCTGCTCCTCGGTCACGGCGCCAATGACGTGCGTTGCAAGCAGATGGAATCGGATCAGATCGTCGATGCCATGACGGCACGCGGTCTGCCGGCCACCTATGTGGTCTACACCGACGAGGGCCACGGCTTCTATCGCCCGGAGAACAACATGTCCTTCAATGCGATAACGGAAGCCTTCCTTGCCCGCCATCTTGGCGGCCGCATGGAGCCGATCGGTAGCGATCTCGACGGCTCGAGCCTCATCGTGCCGACGGGGGCTGAGTCGATTGAAGGCCTCATCGACAAGCTTCCGCCGGAGCGGCGCCTACGACAAGCGAGCTGAGAAGGACGTAATGCTAAAGGATTCGAAGGACCCCATGTTTGGGCGGGTGGCACTGATCGGCATCGGCCTGATCGGATCGTCGATCAGTCATGCCTGCCGGCGCGGCAAGCTCGCACAGACCATCGTCGGTGCTGCCAAGACGGAGGCGACGCGGGCGGCAGCCCTGCGGCTTGGCCTCGTCGATACGGCATACGCGAGCTCGGCCGATGCGGTGGGCGGCGCCGACCTCGTCATCATGTGTGTGCCGGTCGGCGCCTGCGGCGCAGTCGCAGCCGAGATCGGGCCTCACCTAAGGCCGGGCGCGATCTTGACGGATGTCGGTTCCGTAAAGGGCGCGATCGTGCGCGATTGCCAGCCGCATGTGCCGAAGGGCGTGCACTTCATTCCGGGGCACCCGATCGCTGGCACGGAGCACTCGGGGCCCGAATCGGGTTTTGCGACACTCTTCGACAACCGCTGGTGCATCCTCACTCCTCCGGCAGGCGCCGACGCGGCCGCGGTCGACAGGCTCGCCGCCTTCTGGCGGGCGCTTGGCTCGAACGTCGAGACCATGGACGCCGACCATCACGACCTCGTGCTCGGCATCACCAGCCACGTGCCGCACCTCATCGCCTTCAACATCGTCAACACGGCGGCCCACCTCGAGCGGGTGACGGACAGTGAGGTGATCAAGTTCTCGGCCGGCGGCTTTCGTGATTTCACGCGCATCGCGGCGTCCGACCCGACCATGTGGCGCGACGTGTTCCTCAACAATCGCGAAGCCGTGCTCGAGATGCTCGCCCGCTTCACGGAGGATTTGATCCACCTGCAGCGCTGCATTCGGTTTGGTGACGGCGACACGATGTTCCGCCTTTTCACCGAGGCTAGAGCCATCCGCCGGGGCATCATCCAGGCGGGACAGGATACGGCGGCTCCTGATTTCGGCCGGGGCCAGGTCACCGCTCCACCAAGACGATCCTGAGCTCGCGGCGCGATGGATGGGATCGTATTCCTTGCCGTGCTCGGCGCCGCGCTCTGCCATGCCGGCTGGAATGCGCTTCTGAAGCTCGACCTCGAGCCGTTGCTCGCGATTACGCTGATCTCGGTTGCCTGCGGTGTCGTCGCGATCCCCATGCTGCCGTTTGCGGGCCTGCTGCATCCGAGTGCGTGGCCCTACATCGCGGGCTCGCTCGCACTGCATCTCGTCTATTACACGGCGCTCGCCGAGGCCTACAAGACGGGCGATCTCGGCCAAGTCTATCCGATTGCCCGCGGTTCCGCGCCGCTGATGACTTCGATTGGCGCAGCGTTCATTCTCGACGAGCGGCTCGGACCGGTCGGCTGGTCCGGCATCGTCCTTCTCGCCTCGGGCATCCTTACGCTGTCGCTCGGTGGAGCCCGGTCGCTGCCCGCCAACCCGCGGACGGTCGGCTTTGCGCTGCTGACTGCGGTCTCGATCGCGCTCTACACCCTCGTCGACGGTGCCGGTGTACGGACCTCGCAAAACGTTGCAGCCTATGTCGCCTGGCTGTTCTTTCTCGACGGCCTGATGATGGCCGTGTTCGGCTACTGGTATGCGCGCCAGCGGTTCATCGAGGCCGCGCGCGCAAAGTGGCGGCTCGTTGCCTTCGGTGGCGTGCTGTCGACGCTCGCCTACGCAATTGCGCTCTGGGCGATGACGCGGGCGCCGATTGGCCTCGTCGCGGCGCTGCGCGAGACGAGTGTGCTGTTCGCCGCGGCGATCGGCATTGTCTTTCTCGGCGAGCGGCTGAGCCGCGCCCGCATTATCGCCGCCCTGCTCGTGGTGGCCGGATTGATGCTGATCCGCCTCAAGTAGACGCGGCAGGCGGGATGATGAGGTCGAAGGCCGGGCCGCCGGCGCGGATCTCGAGCCGCGCGTGGCGCTCGGGATCGCCGTCCACCTGAGCCGAAATCGGCCGCTCGGCCGTGACTACGACACGCGTCGCCGGCAAACAGGCGACGCCTCGCTCCGATCTCGCGAGATCCGGGAGGCGCCCCGTCGCCAGTGCCAGGAGGACCTTCGCAAGGGTGCCGCGCCGCTGGTCGGTCAGCAGCACGGCGACGAGCCCCGGCTTGGACAGCTCGGTGCGGTCGGTCAGGTGGAAGCGTCCGCCGTAGCGGCTCGCATTGGTGACGACGACCCAGCCGCAAGGCTGACATCTCCCATCGACCTCGACGGTCAGCGGATCGAGCGGGGCCGCGATCGCGCGGGCGATGGCGCCGCCATAAGCGAGCTTGCCGAGGCGGCGCTTGGCACCGTGATGCAAGGCGCCGGCGACGCGACCGTCGAAGCCTGCGCCGACCCAGAGGAAGAACGGGTGGCCGTTGACGATGCCGCCGGTGATGCGCGTCGTGGCGCCGTCGAG
>DAORNH010000233.1:0-2971 GCA_035440865.1 Hyphomicrobiaceae bacterium
CTCGATCAGGATGCGTCGCCGTCGCGATCGCCCGGCGCCGACCTCCCGTTGCCTCCGGGTTGAACGACGCTATCGCGATCGTCTTCATTCAGTCGCGCCGGCCGCCCAGGCTCGCCGCACCGAGCATCGGCTCGAGCCGGTCGAGGTCCTGGCGCATCTCGGCGATCATCCAGTTGCGGATCTCGGGCACGATCTTTGGCAGCGCGCGCCCGCGTGGAGCGACCAGGCTGAAGGTGTTGCCAGTCACCTTGCGCAGGCGCGAGGCCGGCACCAGCGTGCCATCGAGGAGACCGCGGGAGATTGCGCTCACCCAGCCGAGCGCGATGCCCTGGCCGCTCATCGCGGTCTGGATGACGACGGCGTAGTCCGAGAATTCGATCCAGTTGCCGTGCGGGATCCTGGTGTGGGCCGAGCGCGGCAGCATCGAGCGCCAGTCGATCTCGCTGTCGGAGAGCTGGATGAGGACATGCGAGGCGCTCGTCGAGTTGCTCTCGATCGGGCCATTGGCCGAAAGATACGATGGACTGCAGACGGGCAGGATGATCTCGGGCGCGAATTCCGTCGTCCAAGCGTCCTTCACACCGGGCTCCGTCCGCCGCATGCCAAGGTCGACGTTGCCGATCGGCCCTTTCAGCGAGCCGGAAATGAGCTGGAACCGCAGATCGACGTCGGGGAATGCGCTATGGAACGCGCGCATCCGGGGCACGAACCAGTGCGTGACGAAGGCCGTCGACAGCGACAGCTCGACGACGTGCTTCCTCGCCTTCTGCCGGCTGATCTCGGTGAGCGTCTCGTCGTAAGTGTGCGGTAGAGTTTCTCGCCGCTGGTCGTGAGTGTGAGACCCGACGGGCTGCGCAAGAATAGTGTCGCGTCGAGTGCCGCTTCGAGCTCGGCAATGTTGCGGCTGACCGAGGGCTGCGTGAGATTGAACTCGCGGGCCGCCGCGCTGCAGCTGCCGAGGCGAGCCGCTGCCTCGAAAATCAGCAGCACACGCGGCGAGCGGATAAGGCGGCCGAGGAGCATGGTCATACGGCGAGCGTATATCCCCCCGATGCATTGTCAAGCGTACGCGCTCCCACAGCTGTGCCACACTCGCGTGGTCAAGACGTCCACATGCGACGGCAAGGGAGACGCGACATGACCTCTGGCAAATGGCCAAGCCGACCGACAATCAGCAGCGCCGACAGGGCATTGATCGAGCAGGCGATGAGGCGGGGGGCGAGCCGCCGCGAGCTGCTGGGACTGCTCGCGGCCGGAGGCGCGAGCCTCGCCATGGGCGGCGCGATCCTCGGCTCCGCAACGGATGCACTGGCGCAAGCGCCGCGAAAGGGCGGCCGCATCAAGGTCGCCGGCAGCGCGATCTCGCCGCAGGACACGGTCGATCCGGCGAAGCAGTCCTACTCGGTCGACTATGCGCGCTGCGCCATGTTCTACAACGGCTTGACGTCGCTCGACGGCTCGCTGACGCCGCAACCCGAGCTCGCCGAGAGCTTCACGAGCGACAAGGCCAAGGTGTGGACCTTCAAGCTCCGCAAAGGCGTCACCTTCCACGACGGCAAGCCGCTCACGGCCGCCGACGTCGTCTACTCGCTCAATCGCCACAAGGACAAGGCGACCGGTTCGCGCGCCAATGCGCTCGCCGTGCAGATGGAGGAGATCAAGGCGGTCGGCACCGACACGGTCGTGATCACGCTCACGAGCCCGAATGCCGACCTCCCTGTGATCCTCGGCACCTGGCACTTCCTGATCATCAAGGAGGGCACGACCGAGTTCAAGACGGCGATCGGCACCGGCCCCTACAAGGTGAAGGAGTTCACGCCCGGCATCCGCACGATCGGCGTACGCAACGAGAACTATTGGAAGCCGGGTAAGCCGTACCTCGACGAGATCGAGCTCATCGGCATCCCCGACGAGACGGCACGCGTCAACGCGATGATCTCAGGCGACGTGCAGCTGATCGCCGGCATCAACCCGCGCTCGATTCGCCTGATCGAGGGTTCGCCCGGCTTCAAGGTGTTCGAGACCAAGGCCGGCTACTATACCGACCTCATCATGCGCCAGGACATCGATCCGGTGAAGAACCCGGACTTCCAGATGGCGGTGAAGCACCTCCAGAACCGCGAGGAGATCCGCTCGGCGGTGTTCCGCAATTTCGCGGTCGTCGGCAACGACCAGCCGATCGATCCCTCGAACCGCTACTACTGCAAGGAGATCGCGCAGCGCCCGTTCGATCCGGACAAGGCGAAGTTCCCCTTCCAGAAGTCGGGGATCGGCAACACAGCGCTGCCGCTCTATGCCTCGACCGCGGCTCCGGGCTCCATCGAGATGGGTGTTCAGCTGCAGGAGGCCGCCCAGAAGATCGGCATGAACATCGACCTCCGCAAGGTGCCGCCCGAGGGCTACTGGTCCAACATTTGGATCAAGCAGCCGTTCGCCTACGGCGCCATCAACCCGCGGCCGAGCGCCGACATCCTGCTCACGCTCTTCTTCAAGCACGATGCGGCCTGGAACGAGAGCAAGTGGAAGAACGACAAATTCGAGGGCCTGCTGATTGCGGCGCGCTCGGAGTCCGACGAAGCCAAGCGCAAGCAGCACTATTGCGACATCCAGGCCATCATCAAGGACAACTGCGGCCTCGGCATTCCGGTGTTTATCACGCTGCTCGATGCGCACTCGGAGAAGCTGCGCGGGCTCTCGCCGATCCCGCTCGGCAACCTCATGGGCAATGCCTTCGCCGAGCACATCTGGCTCGCGGCGTAGGTCATGGCTCGGCGGGTCCGATGACGGTCGGACCCGTCGCCTCGCAAACATCGTTCAATTCATCGATTGGACAGACTCACGCATGAACGTGACGATTGCCGGCCTCATCGTGCGCCGCATCGGCACGAGCCTCATGATCCTCGCGCTGATGACGGTGATTGTCTTCAGCGCGACGCTCTTCCTGCCGGGCGACGTTGTCGAGGAGACGCTC
>DAORNH010000233.1:3020-7292 GCA_035440865.1 Hyphomicrobiaceae bacterium
CCGCCGCACGAGCGCTATCTTGGCTGGATCCTAGGGCTCATGCGCGGCGATCCCGGCATCTCGCTCGTCAATCAGCTGCCGGTTGCCCAGCAGATCGGTCAGCGGCTGCCGAACTCCCTCATGCTTGCCGGCTTCACAGCCATGCTCGCCGTGCCGCTCGCCCTCTTCATCGGCGTCACGACGGCGATGCGCCAGGGCTCGCGCTACGACCGCATCATGAGTACGCTCACCGTATCCATGGTGTCGGTGCCGGAGTTTCTGATCGCCTCGGTCGCGGTACTGATCCTCGCCGTCAAGTTGCGCTGGCTGCCGGCGCTCTCGACCGTTTCCGACAGTATGAGCTGGCTGCAACTCGCCAAGGCGCTCGCCATGCCGGTGCTGACGCTCACGCTGATCGTCGTGGCGCAGATGGCGCGGCTCACGCGCGCCGCCCTCGTCAATACGCTCCGCCTTCCCTTCGTCGAGATGGCCATCCTGAAAGGGGCGAGCCCGACGCGCGTGGTCCTCCTGCATGCCCTGCCGAACGCGATCGGTCCGATTGCCAACGCAATCGCGCTCAGTCTCTCCTCGCTGCTCGGCGGCGTCGTCGTGGTCGAGACGATCTTCAACTATCCGGGCCTCGCGAGCCTCATGCTGAACGCGGTGGCGCTGCGCGACATTCCGATCGTGCTCGCCTGTGCCATGATCTTCTCGACGAGCTATCTCGTGCTCGTCACGATCGCAGACGTGCTCGCAATCCTGTCGAACCCGCGATTGAGGAAGGCCTGATGCGAGAGCCGCTGCCATGACCGCCGCCGACAATACGGCACCCGTCGTCCAGACGCGCCGCAAGCGGCCGCTGCTCGCTGTCGTCGGCATGACGGTCGTCGGCTTCTGGCTGCTGATGGCCGTGATCGGGCCTTATGTCGCCCCCTACACGGCCGCAAAGCGCGTCGATCTCGACTTCTTCGGGCCGATGAGCCTGGCCTTCCCGCTCGGCACCGACTATCTCGGCCGCGACATGTTGAGCCTCGTACTCTACGGCGCGCGCTACACGATCGGCCTTGCCCTCGCGGCGACCGTGCTCGCCTGCATTGCCGGGACTTCGCTCGGCCTCCTCGCGGCCGCCGTCGGCGGTTGGCTCGATGCGATCCTGAGCCGCGCCCTCGATGCACTCGTCTCGATCCCGAGCCTTCTCTTCAGCCTCGTCGTCATCACCATCTTCAAGAGCTCGATTCCGATCCTGATCGCCGCCGCCGCCGTCATCTATACGCCCGGCGCCTACCGCATCGCCCGCTCGCTTGCCGTCAACGTCAACGCCACCGACTTCGTCACGGTCGCCCGCGCCCGCGGCGAGAGCACGCGCTATGTGATGTTCACCGAGATTCTGCCGAACATCACCGGTCCGATCCTCGCTGATTTCGGACTGCGCTTCGTGTTCGTCATCCTGCTCCTGAGCCGGCTGAGCTTCCTCGGGCTCGGCGTGCAGCCGCCGCTCGCCGACTGGGGCTCGCTCGTTCGCCAGAACCTCGCGGGCTTCGTCTACGGCGCGCCGGCCGTGATCGCGCCCGCCGTCGCCATCGCCTCTCTGACAATCAGCGTCAACATGATCATCGACAGCCTGCAGCTCCGCCGCCCGAGCGCGATGGAGGGCCAGTGACATGGCACCCGAGAGTGACATAGCGCCAGTGAGTGACTTGGCACCCGTGGTCGACGTGCGAGGCCTGATCGTCACCGGCCGCGACGATGCCGGCCGTGAGGCGCAGATCGTCTCCGACGTGTCGTTCTCGATCGCCTCGGGCGAGGTGGTGGCGCTGATCGGCGAGTCCGGCTCGGGTAAGTCGACGATCGCCCTCTCACTCATGGGCTACGCGCGGCCCGGCTGCCGGATCGTCGGCGGCAGCGTCGCGATCAACGGCGACGACGTTCTCTCGCTCTCGCCGAAGGAGCGCGCGCGTCTCCGCGGACGGCGCGTCGCCTATGTCGCGCAGAGTGCCGCCGCCGCCTTCAATCCCTCGAAGCGCATCCTCACGCAGATCGTCGAGGGCGCGCGCATACACGGCACGTTCACGCTGGCGGAGGCGCGCAAGCGCGCCATCGAGCTCTTCGCAGCACTCCTGCTCCCCGATCCCGAGCGCTTCGGCGATCGCTTTCCCCACCAGGTCTCCGGTGGCCAGCTGCAGCGCGCGATGCTCGCCATGGCGCTCTTCAACGAGCCCGAGGTGATCATCCTCGACGAGCCGACGACGGCGCTCGACGTGACGACGCAGATCGAGGTGCTCGAGGCGTTCCGCAAGGTCGTGCGCGAGCGGCGGACGACGGCGCTCTACGTCTCGCACGATCTCGCCGTCGTCGCGCAGGTCGCCGACCGCATCATCGTCCTGCAGCGCGGGCGCATGCAGGAGACGGGGTCAACCGCGAAGCTCATCGAGGCGCCGCAGCACGATTATACGCGGAGCCTGCTGGAGGCCGCCGATCCTGCCGCGCGCGTTTCGCGCGGTCCGCGCGGCGCGGAAGCCGGAGGCGTGGCCCTGCTCGTCGTCAAGGGCGTGACGGCGGGCTACGGCGCGCTCGATCAGCGCGGCCGCCCTGAGGCGACGGTGCTGCACGACGTCGATATCACTATCACCACGGGCTCGGCCGTGGGCGTCATCGGCGAATCGGGCTCGGGAAAGAGCACGCTCGCTCGTGTCATCGCAGGATTGTTGCCGGCAGCGCAGGGCACGATCGAGCTTGGCGGACGTCGCCTTGCCGCTCGCGCCGAAGACCGCACGCTTGCCGACCTCCGCGACATCCAGATCGTCTTCCAGATGGCGGATACCGCCCTCAATCCCTCGCACACGATCGCCCGCATCCTCGGGCGGCCGGCCACGCTGTTCGATGGCCTCGCCGGCGCCGCCCTCGAGAAGCGCGTGCACGAGCTCCTCGACATGGTGCAGTTGCCGGCGCATTTCGCCGAGCGACGGCCGGCTGAACTTTCGGGCGGCCAGAAGCAGCGCGTCAATCTCGCCCGCGCGCTGGCGGCGAGCCCCAAGCTCATCCTCTGCGATGAGGTGACGTCGAGCCTCGATACGGTTGTCGGCGCCGCGGTGCTAAAGCTCCTTTCGGAGCTCAGAAGCCGGCTCGGCCTCAGCTATCTCTTCATCAGCCACGATCTCTCGACCGTGCGCGCCGTCTGCGACGAGGTCGTCGTGCTCTATGCCGGGCGCCGCGTGCAGGCGACGGCGGGTCGCGCGACGGCCGGACGCCCGGTACACCCGTACGTCGATCTCCTCGTCTCATCGATCCCGGAACTGCATGTCGGCTGGCTCGATGCGCTTCTCGAGCGCCAGCCGAGTGAGAGCCGCCATCCGGCAGCTGGACGGAGCAAGGCGGCCAGCAGTGGCTGCGCCTTCTTCGCGCGCTGCGGGACCGCGCGTCCAGGAACCTGTGACCGCGAGCCCCCGCCCGAGCGCCGGCTCGCCTCCGGAGCCGTCATCGCCTGTCACGCCGGCGAGGCCGATCTCGCCGCGGCGCAGGCCGCACGCCACACCTCGCTTTGACTTGGAATGGAGACCGCCATGACCACCACCACGCTGACCCAGGGCGCCGCCCCGACCTCCACGCGCCGCGTGCGCGATCCGCTGCTCGAGCCGCTGCAGATCAAGAAGCTGCGCTTCAAGAACCGCGTCATGTCGACGAGCCACGCGTCGACGCTCGACGATGGCGGCATCCCGCGCGAGCGCTACCAGCGCTATCACGAAGAGAAGGCGAAGGGCGGCATTGCGCTCACCATGTTCGGCGGCTCGTCGATGGTCGCGCCGGATTCGAGCTGGGGCGGCGGACAGGTCAACGTTGCCAGCGACGACGTCATACCGCACCTGCGCGAGTTCTCCGAGCGCATCCACGCTCACGGCGCCAATATCATGGTGCAGATTTCCCATCTCGGCCGGCGCGCCGACGCGCTCGGCTGGAACTGGCTGCCGACCATGGGACCCTCGCCCATCCGCGAGCGCCGGCATCGCGGCTTCCCGCGCGAGATGGACGATCATGACATCACCCGCGTGATCCGCGATTATGCGGAGGCGGCGAAGCGCTGCAAGGAAGGCGGCCTCGACGGCTGCGAGACGGTCACCGGCGGCCACCTGATCGGGCAGTTCCTCTCGCCGCGGACGAACAAGCGCACCGATGGGTTCGGCGGCTCGACCGAGAACCGCGCGCGCTTCGGCCTCATGGTGCACGAGGCAATCCGCAGGGCCGTCGGCGATGACTGGCTCGTCGGCATCCGCTTCGTGGTCAACGAGGGCCACGAGG
>DAORNH010000234.1:0-309 GCA_035440865.1 Hyphomicrobiaceae bacterium
GCCCGCGATCACGGCGCCCAGCGGATGCGGCCAGCCTCGCTGACATCGAGTCCGCCGAGCTCGGCGGCGCGTGCGGCGAACTCGGGCGCCCGCAGCATCGCGAGGAAGGTCGCCATGGGGCCGCGATAGCTGTCGCGCTGGCGCGTCAGGATGTCGAAGCGCTCGATGAGCAGCGGGATGAAGTCGACGCCGGCCGCCGTCGCGACCGCTCGCGTGGCGATACCGACGTCGGCGTGGCCGGCTCGGATCGCTTGCGCAACGTCGGGGCCGGTCGGTGCGATCATTGCTGCTTTGAGTTGACGCGATGTG
>DAORNH010000234.1:381-6377 GCA_035440865.1 Hyphomicrobiaceae bacterium
GCCGTGCCGCGTCCTCGAGGCTTGCGATCGACCTCGGATTGCCGCTGGCGACGAGGAGGCCCTGCTCGCGCGTGGCAAAGCCGATCAGCACCGCGTCATAGAGGGTCGGCTCGTGCGAGACGACGGCGACGTTGGCATCGGCCTCGGGCGCGTCCACGTCGTGGAAATGGATGGCGGCCGCGATCACGGCGCCGGCGAGGAAGCGCCGGTAGCCGGTTTCGCTCCCCTCGGGCAGGATCGCGAGACCGGCGCGGCTTTCCGCAAGCGCCCACTGCAGCAGGGGATCGTGACTGCCGCCGACGATCGGTGGCGGCTCGGCCGGGACGACGCCGAGCGGTCGCGCCATGCCGGCGAGCAGCCAGCGGTCGAGGTCGGCGCGAGGGAAGAGCCACTTCCCCGTGACCTTCGTGCAGGGGATCGCGCCTTCGGAGACGAGCTCGTAGAGCTTGCGCTCCTTGATGCGCAGATAGCTGGCGGCTTCCGCTGTCGTGAGCAGTACGAGACCGCCGTGCGCCTGCATTTTTCTGGCTCTCGCTCGTGCCGTCGATGATCCATCAGGGATCACGCCCCCTCCCGCGGCGTCAAGCGAGACGAGGCGCCGGCTGTCAAGGCCGCGAACGCTGCGCGGATGCCTGCCACGTCGCCGGTTTCTGAGGCAGCCGGTAGTGCACGCACGACCTGCGTCGGGTGTCCCTGCTCGCTACCGCCCTGGCCGACAGTGCTGAGCGAGAACGTCGATATGCCTTGACCACGCAGATCAATTGACGCCGGAACATGATCAGCGGAAACGATGCTCCCTGAGGGCTCAAGCCTGCTCACGTCGCATGAGATACCACGCAGCTGCTGCCGGTACTCCGAATACGACAGCCAGCACTGCAAGCTCGGTAAGGAACGGGATGCCCGCACTCAGAATGCCGATAAGCATGTTTGCGATTGCGATGACCAGCCAGAGAGGGATGAAGAGCCGAGCGGCCCGCGTCATTGTCCAATAGGGGCTACCCAACACCTTGGCAGCAACAGCAAGCAGCGCCAGCAGCGCCAGTCCCGCTAACGTCATTTGCAGTGTGTGCATCAGTGTTCTCCCAAGCTCATTGTCAGTTCCTTTCTAACGCTCTGCAGCGAAACCGTTTCCCAGATCGCAATCGAAACGAGAATGCCGGCGGAAAGTGCTGCCACCCCGAGCGGCCAAAAAAGCGGAACAGTCAGAAGAAGGAGGAGCAGGAGGCCGAGGCCAACGAGGTGCGACAACGGCCATCGACCTGCGGTTGCCCGCTTGAACAGCAGCGTACCGCCGATGAACAGCACCGGCCCGCCGACGAGCGTTGCGGCGGTCTTGTTGTCGGTCGCCCCATACGGATGGGCTAGCACCAATTCATCGGCAACCGCTGCCACCACGATTCCGGCCACGATCGGCAGATGCAGGTAGGTGTAGGCGAGACGTGCAATCCTGCCCGGGTCTTCCGCCGACTTGAAGCGGTGCGTGGCCTCATCTGCACCGATATTGAAATACACCCACCACATCGCAATCGTACCGACTACTGCCACCACGAACGCCATCACCGTGGTCGGCTTCCAGGCGGCAGCCGCAAACGTCGCGCCGGTCACGAGAAGCGACTCACCGAGCGCGATGATTACGAAGAGTGCGCACCGCTCCGCCATATGAGCCGGGTCGATGTCCCAATCGCGGGTCGTTGAGCGACCGAAGTGTGGTGTCCAGAAGCCGAAGGCTGGCGCCATGTACTCGATGGCAAGCGCAATCATCCAGCAAGTCACGCGCAAGTTGCCGCTGGCGAGGCCGCCGACGATCCAGAACACACCAGACAGGACGAGCCAGCAGCCGATGCGGGCGAAGTTGCGAAATTGGCCTTCGTTGTGGCGCCGCAGTGCCCAGCATGCGAAAGCCGTGCGACCTACTTGAATGACAACAAAGGCGAGGGCGAAAGCCAAGCCTCGATCGGTGAACGCGCGCGGAATGGCTGCCGACATGACGAGGCCGGACAGCATGAGCACGAACAGCATGAACCGAACGGGTGTCTGATCGGGGTCAAGCCAGTTTGTGGTCCACGAGGTGTAGATCCAGGCCCACCAGACCGCGAGCAGCAGCACGCCGATGCGGAGCCCGTTCGCGACACTCACATCGGCCAATAAAGCATGTGAGAGCTGCGTGATGGCGAAGACAAAGACGAGGTCGAAGAACAGCTCGACCATCGTCACCTTCTGGTGCCCGCCGGCTGCCGGCCGGCGCAAGTCCTGGGAAGGCCCGAAGTGAAGCATGACCCCTCTCTTGCTCGGTAGGTCATAAAACTCAGCAGCAAACGAGGGTCAGTTCCAAGCATGACGGCGCGGACAAGCAACTGCCTGAAGCGCTCGTTGGAGATACTGTGACGAACCTCATTTGACCCTTCGGCCCATGGTGCTCTACCAGGCAACTCAACGCCGAGCAAAATAGCCGAGGACGGCGCCGATCAGCGGGTAGGCGAGCTTCGGCACCTGGCCCTTGGTGACGGACGACACGGCGGACACGACCTGCGGGACGAGGGTCAAGGCCGCGAACACGAGCGCGACAACCAGAACCGTCGTCATGGTCTGGCTCGACGGCGGGCCGACCTCTTTCAGGACCAGCGAACCGATGAAGCCGATCATGACGACTAGTATCGCGAACACGGCGGCCACCACGAAAATGTCGAGCGAGCCGAGCTTCGGCAGGAACCTGACGATGTGCGGCGCAAGCGACCAGCCGGCGGCGAGCTGCACGAGCAGCAGGATGATGCGTGGCAACATGGCGACCGGTGGCTCCGGGTGATCATTCGGGGGGACGCGGGAGGCGCAGGATCAGCGGCGGATGAGCATGTTGATCCAGTAGCCGATGAAGGCGGCAACGCCGGCAATGTTCATGTCGGAGATTGTGAGCCGCGTGGCCGCCGCTGCGCGCTCTATGAGCGGCTTCAGCTGCGCCTGGATGCCAGGCACGAACTTCGTCACGGCGACGAAGGCGACCGAGAGGGCAACGGCGAACAGCAGCGCCCCGAACAGCGGGTAGCGCGCCCCGAGCACGATTGAAAGCACCAGGCCGATCGCCCAGACGACCACGCCGATAAGGGCTGCCAGCAAAAGGAGCTGCAGCAGTCCGTCCTTGATGTTGAGAATCGTCGCGAGCCGGCCGGAGCCGAGGCTCACAAGCGGCGTCAGCAGGTAGGTTCCGACGAGCTGACAGATCGCGATAATCAGGCCGTTGATCACGCAAGCCTCCCTTGGATGTGTTTCGAGGCAACAGCTGATCCCATCTACCACGGGGCCTTAGCCGATGCGAGCAGATCGAGCAGTGGCTCCTGGGCAATTCAGATCTCAGTTCTGGTTCCCCGGGCGGAGCGCGAAAGCGCGAAGAGCGGAGATCCTTACCTCTCGCGCGGGTTAAGACCCCGGCTCTCGCTCCGCTCGGCCGGGGAACCAGTGCGGGGGAGTAGGTTTGACACCTCGATTTTTGAATGGCCTTGCTTCCTCCCCGTCTCCTTTCGCCCGCGACGGTGGACAGGGCGTGCGTGGTGTTGCACGCTTGCCCGGTTCGCAATCGACCCGCGCAGGCAGAGCCATGACCGCCATTCCACTCACCGTGCTCACGGGCTTTCTCGGCTCGGGCAAGACGACACTCCTGAAGGCGCTGCTCAGTCACCCTGATATGGCGGGAACGGGCGTCATCATCAACGAGTTCGGCGAGGTCGGGCTCGACGATGCGCTCGTCGAGAAGGCAGACGAGGATACAGTGCTGCTCGCTTCGGGCTGCGTGTGCTGTACGGTGCGCGGCGATCTCGTCGAGGCGCTTGACCGGCTCTATGGGCGCATGGTCGAGGGCGAGGTGCCGCCGATCCGTCGCGTGGTGCTCGAGACGACCGGGCTCGCCGATCCGGCGCCGATCGTACACACGCTCATGACCGAGGAGGTCGTCTACCGCTACTTCCAGCTCGATGGCGTGGTGACGACCGTCGACGGTGAGCACGGGCTTGCCGAGCTCGAGCGCGAGTACGAGCCTGCAAAGCAGGTGGCGATCGCTGACCGGATTGTCATCACCAAACCGGACCGGGCGGACGGCGCTGCGCTCGCCCGCCTCGAGGCCGAGGTGCGTCGGCTCAATCCGGCGGCACAGGTCTTCAAGGCCGTGAAGGGCGACATCTCGCCCGACAAGCTCTTCGGCCTCGGCGCTCACGAGGTCGTGCTGACGGGAACGGATGCCAGCCGCTGGCTCGCGGCCGACGCCTATGCCAAGCCCGCCGCCGCAGCGCACGTGCACGCGCACCACCATCACCACCACGATGGGCCGTGCCTCGACGACACGTGCATCGATCCGACGCACAATCATCACGGCCACGATCATGCCTGCGGGCCGGACTGCCACGATCCGGCGCATGGCCACGATCATCGCCACCTACACGGCATCGCCTCGTTCTGCCTGACCTTCACCGACCCGCTCGACGGCCAGCAGCTCTCGGATGGCTTGAAGCTGCTCACCCAGCTCCACGGCGAGCGGCTGCTGCGCGTGAAGGGTATCGTTGACATCAAGGGGCAGCGAAAGCCGTTCGTGCTCCACGGCGTGCAGCACGTGTTCTATCCGCCGGAGACGCTCGGCGACTGGCCCCCCGGCCCGAGACGCTCGCGCATTGTCTTCATTACGAAGGACTTGTCCGAGCCCGAGGTTATGAAGCTCCTGACGCCGTTCGTGACGGTGCAGCCGCACTGGCCCGACGCGCGCGCATGAGCCTGCCGCTCAGCCGGCGGCGATCGTCGCGCTGATCGAGCCGAGGACGCCGAAGTCGGCGCGGACCTGATCGCCGGGGATGATCTCGAGCGGCGGTACGGACGTGCCCGTCGTCACAAACTCGCCTGCAGCGATGCCAATGCCGAGATCAGACAGCTCGTTCGCGATCCAGGTGAGTGCGAGCCGCGGGTCGCCGAGGACGTTGCGGGCATTGCCAGCGCGCTCGTACCGCCTGGCGACCGTGGCGCTCACGGCGAAGTCCGAGAGATCGAACGGCCGCCAGTCGGCGGTCACGGCGGCGCCGAGGATCAGGTCGTGTGCGCAGGCGTTGTCGGCGATGAGCGTCGCCTCGCCGACCGCGGCAAAGTCGTCAAAGCGGCTGTCGGGCAGCTCGAGCGCGAGATGCAGGCTCTCCACCGCGGCGAGGACCTCGTCGACCGAATACGGATCGTCTCGCGCCGCAAGCGACCGCGCGAAGCGGAAGGCGAACTCGGGTTCGGCAACGCGCATGCGGTTTTTCGCGATCGAGACGGTGGCGCCGGCTGCATGCACGCGGGCGCGAAAGATGCGTCCAGCGATCGGTCCGCTGACCCCGATGTGCTTCTGGCCGGCGGCGCTCGTCGCGGCGATCTTCCAGCCGACGCGGCTCTCTCTCGAGAGCCGGTCGAGATCGGCCTGGATGGCGTAACCCTCTGCGCGCGACGATGGCGACAGCTCGGGTGGCAAATGAGCAAGCGTGTCGCCAAGGCTCCACAGCTGCCAGATGCGCTCCGCCGCGGTCCGGATGGCGACGTTGTCCATGCGAGTATCCGCTATGCCCTGAGCTTGCCGAGATCGGCGATGATCGACTTGGCGAGAAGTGCGAGGCCCGTCTGGCGCGACCGCTTCAGCCGCTCGGCGGCGACGATTGCGACAAGACCACGGAAGCTTTCCTCGAGGTCGCCGTTGACGATGACGTAATCGTAATCGGACCAGTGCTCGATCTCGCGCGGCGCTCCGGCGAGGCGACGTGCCACGACCTCCGGCGCGTCCTTGGCGCGCTTCTCGAGCCGCTCGGCGAGTGCCTGGCCCGATGGTGGCAGGATGAAGATGCGAACGATGTCCGCCGCCGCGCCGGCGGCGAGCTGGCGCGCACCCTGCCAGTCGATATCGAAAAGTACGTCGCGGCCCCGCGCGAGCTCGTCCTCGACGCGGGCACGGGGCGTGCCGTAGAGATTGCCGTGCACTTCGGCCCATTCGAGGAGGC
>DAORNH010000234.1:6400-7284 GCA_035440865.1 Hyphomicrobiaceae bacterium
GCGCTCCGGTCGACGAAGGTGTAGTCGCGGCCGTCGACCTCGCCGTCGCGCGGTGGCCGCGTCGTCAGCGACACCGAGAGGGAGATGGCGGGATCGCTGTCGAGCAGGCGGCGCGCCAGCGTGGTCTTGCCCGCGCCCGAAGGGGAAGAGAGCACCAGCATGATTCCGCGGCGCTCAGCCGGATGCGAATTTGCGGCTGTGTCACTCAATGTTCTGCACCTGCTCACGCATCTGATCGATCACCACCTTGAGCTCGACGCCAAGCCGCGTCACCTCTACGTCGTTGGACTTCGAGCAGAGCGTGTTTGCTTCCCGGTTGAACTCCTGGGCAAGGAAGTCGAGCTTGCGGCCGACGGGCTCCTTCGCGCCGAGAAGCTCGCGGGCGGCGACCAGATGCGACCTGAGCCGTGCAAGCTCCTCGTCGATGTCGGCCTTGACGGCGAGGAGCGCCACCTCCTGGTGTAGGCGCGCCGGATCGATGGCGCTCGAGGCGCCAACGATCCTCGCGACCTGCTGGACGAGGCGGGCCTTGATCGCCTCAGGCGTCCGCGACGGCGACCGCTCGACCTCGCCGGCGAGCCGCTCGATCTGGTCGAGCTGCGTGCGGATGACATCGGCGAGGCGGGCGCCTTCCTGAGCCCGCGCCTCGGCGAGCTTCGTCGTCGCCTCGTCGAGACTTGCCAGCATGGCGGCCGAGCGCGCCTCGGAATCGGTTTCGACCGGCTCGGCCTGCTCGAGAACGCCACGCAGCGCCAGGAGACCGTCCGCTGTCGGCGGGGAAATGCCCGGGGTCACGGTGAGACGGAGCGCGCTCTCGGTCACGGCGCGTAGCACGGCTGCATTGACACGGACCTCCGCCGGTGCCGTGGCGCGGTCGATGGTGA
>DAORNH010000235.1:0-4673 GCA_035440865.1 Hyphomicrobiaceae bacterium
AGCGGCGACCGTGAAGCCGGCACCCGCTGCACCGGTCGCGCCGACAGCCACGGCCCCTGCCCCGTCGACCGGCGGCATGACGGCATCGCCTCCACCGCCTCCGCCACCTGTCGCCTCGCCAAAGATCACCACCGTGAAGGACGACGCACCTGTCCACGATTGCGACCGGCTGGCGGCTTCGCCGGAGGATCCACAGAGGAAGGTAACAGCGGTGCCGCGGCTAGACGTCAGAGATGCCGCGATTTCGTCGTGTCGGGAGGCCGTTGCCCGCTATCCCGACACTCCACGTTTCATGTTCCAGCTTGGCAGGGCACTGCTGCTTAGAGGCTCTCTCGAAGAGTCCACGCGCTGGTTCAAGCAGAGCGCTGAAGGTCGGTACCCCATCGGCATGGCCTACTACGGTTACGCCTTCAGTGATGGAACCGGCGTGACCAAAGACGTGGTCGAAGCAGCGCGCTGGCTGAAGCGTGCTGCAGAAGCCGGAAATCCTATGGCAATGTCGTCGTACGCGTTCTTGTTGACGGATGCGGTCGGCGTGCAGCGGAACGATTTCGAAGCGCGCGAGTGGTATCGAAAGTCCGCGTTGGCCGGCCATCGCGATGGCATGAGTGGATTGGCCTTCATGCTCGACAATGGTCGCGGAGGCTCGAAGGACCTGCGCGGGGCGGCAGAATGGCACCGCAAGGCCGCGGAGGCCGGCTCGACCGCATCCATGGAGGCGCTAGCCGGGATGCTCCATGCAGGTGACGGCGTCACCAAGAATATCCCCGAGGCCGTAAACTGGATCATTCGCGCGATTGAGCTCGGCGACAAGACAACCAAAGAGAACATCGCCAACAAGAGCACCGAATGGAACGACGAGTTCCGTCGCGCGTTCCAGCGGAAGCTCACCGATCTCGGCGTCTACTCCGGTGCGATCGACGGGAACTTCGGCTCCGGCACCAAGGCGGCCATCGAGAAGATTTTCGGGCGCAAGAAGGAGTGAGGTGCCGACGATCCGTGTCCGGCGCGACCGACGCGCACCACGACGCGACGGTCGTGGGAAGATTGACTGTCGGGTCTCGTACGAATGCCGGCGCCGGCACGTAGGTTGGGCTGAGCTCGGCGCGAAGCCCAACAAGTCCAGTCGCATCCGAGGCTGTTGAGCTTCGCTCCGCTCAGCACCAACCTACGTGGCCGGTGCGCCACCCGTGCCTGCTCTGCGAGGAGGCCGCATGGGGCCGCCGCGGTTCAGCACGTGCTCCGACACGGACCGGCCCCGACGATCGCTGGGGTCCGGCCAGATCGCAGCGCGCGATGCTGCTGTGGGGCTGTCGGGCTCCCACAACCGCGCTTGATGCAGCTGGAGTGTCAATCCGCGTAGTCGGGCTCGCGGCGGTCGAGGATGCGCTTCAGGGCGCGGAAGTGGTAGTCGTAGGGCTTGCCGTGCAGGAATTTCTGGCCACCGACCTCGGCCTTCGTCTGCGCGACGATCGCGGGCGGCATCTCGAGGAGCTTCTGCCCGGTCCACATCGCGTAGATCTGCACCTGTGCCGCGCGCTCGACGTAGTAGAGGAGGTCATAGGCCTGCGCGACGGACGGCGCGACGGTCGCAATGCCGTGGCTGCCCATGAACAGCACCTTCTTGTCGCCAATGATCTCGACGAGGCGCTCGCCTTCGGTCGGATCACACGCCGGACCCTGATAGTCCATGTCGTAGGCGACTTCGGTCGACACCAGGACCTCGGTCTGGCCGATCATCTTGAGCTTCGGATCGGCGAGGCGGGTCAATGCGCTCGCGTAGGGCATGTGCGTGTGGAACACGGCGGCCCCGCGTGCGCCAAGCCGGCGATGGATCGGCGCGTGGATCGCATAGCACGAAGCTTCCACCTCGCCCTCGCCGCGTAGCACCTGCCCGTCCCAGCCGACCTCCATGAAGCAGGACGCCGTGACTTCCGACCAATGGAGGCCGAAAGGGATCTGGTAGTAGCGGTCGACCTTCCCCGGCACGGAAAGCGTCAGATGGTTGAAGATACCTTCGTGGAAGCCGTGCATCACGGCGATGCGGTGGGCGGCGGCGAGATCGACGCGCGCCTGCCACTCGACCGGATTGGACCGGAGCTCGGCCTTGGATTCGATGCGCTGCTGCATGATGGCGTGCCTCGTGGCTTGGTTCGTGCTGCGCGCGGACGGATCGCTTGTTGTGATTTGGCCGAAGCTTAAGCGAGACAGCGCGTTTGGGCAAAGCAATCTCGCTGAGCGGACAACCTGACGTCGGGGTGCTTCAGGTCTCTGTTCCGGTTCCCCGACCGAGCAGAGCGAGCCGGCACACCTTTTCGAGGGGCAATGATTCGGCTCTCGCTCAGCTCGGCAGGGGCACCGATGATGGATTGGATCGGCCAGGCTACTACAGAACTGAATGGCCCTGCCTGAGATTTCGAGGCGCGCCTTGCGCCATTGCGCCTTTGGCTGTAGGCGGGAATGGCGCGACAAGGAGATCATCCATGCGATCGGCCGTGATCGTCTTCCCCGGGACCAACCGCGAGCGCGACGTCGCCGATGTGCTGGCCGACGTCTCGGGCAAGGCATCGACGCTCGTCTGGCACGGCGAAACGGCGCTGCCGGCGACCGACCTCATCGTGCTGCCGGGCGGCTTCTCCTTCGGCGACTACCTGCGCACCGGCGCCATGGCCGTGCACTCGCCCGTCATGCGCGAGGTCATCAGGCGCGCCAAGGCTGGCACACCCGTCCTCGGCATCTGCAACGGCTTCCAGACGCTTTGTGAATCGGGCCTCCTGCCGGGCGTGCTGATGCGCAATGCCTCGCTCAAGTTCGTCTGCCGCGACGTGTTCCTCCGCGTCGAGACAACCAGGACGCTTTACACCTCGCGCTACGCCAAGGGCGAGGTCGCCAAGGTGATCGTCGCGCACGGCGACGGCAACTACTTCGCCGACGAAGCGACGCTCGACCGCCTCGAAGGCGAGGGCCGTGTCGCCTTCCGCTATACCGACCGCGACGGCAAGACCACCTCCGAAGCGAACCCCAACGGCTCGCAGCGCAACATCGCCGGCATCACGGACGCGACCGGACGCATCCTCGGCATGATGCCCCACCCCGAGAACGCCGCCGAGCGCATCCTCGGCTCCACCGACGGCCGCAAGCTCTTCGAGAGCATCGTCGACGGCGTCATGGCGAAGGCGTGAAGGGGCGCGCGGGGTTTGGTTGGAGACGTCTCAGCGACGGGCGCGGTGTCGCGGAAGCGCTCGCGCGTTTGCACGGACTGTCGCGCTTGGCTACCCTGACCATCCCATGCCCTATCACCTCTTCGATACCGCGTTCGGGACTTGCGCCATCGCATGGAGCGATGCGGGACTGACGCGTGTGCAGCTACCCGAGGCGACGCGCGAGGCGACTGAAGCGCGGATGCGCCGTGCCGGCACCAATGCGGCCGAACCGCCGCCGCCGGCCTTCGCTGCGGACGCTGTCACCGCGCTGCAATCGTACTTCTCTCGTGCGCCGGTCTCGCTCGACGAACTGCGCCTCGACGAGAGCATCGTATCGACATTCAACGCGTCGATTTACCGGGCGCTCCGGGCCGTACCGCGCGGCGCGACGGTGACGTATGGAGACCTCGCGATCCGGATCGGCCAGCCGGGCGCCGCGCGCGCGGTCGGCATGGCCATGGGCCGCAATCCGTGGCCCGTCATCGTGCCCTGCCACCGTGTACTTGCGCGCGGCGGCAAGATGGGTGGGTTCTCCGCACCCGGTGGAACGGCGACGAAGGAGCGGCTGCTCGCACTCGAGGACGTCACTGTCGGCGATCCCGTGCTGCCGGGCCTCTTCGAGCAGCGTCGCCCGTCATGACACGGCGGCGGCCCGACGCACTGTCGCTCGCCGAGGCACGGCGCATCGCCATCGCGGCCCAGGGTGCGCATCAGAGCGCCGAGCGAGGCTCGGCCACGCGCGCAAATGTGGGCAGTCTGATCGACAAGCTCGGTGTCCTGCAGATCGACAGCGTCAATGTACTCGCGCGCGCGCACACCTTGCCGATCTATGCGCGGCTCGGCGTCTATGACGTCGCCGACCTCGACGACCTTGCCTATGGCGGCAGGCGGCGCCGCTTGTTCGAGTATTGGGGCCATGCGGCCTCGCTGATGCCCGTCAGCCTGCAACCGCTGATGCGCTGGCGCATGGATGCGGCCCGCACCGGCACAGGCGTCTACGCCGGTCTCGTCCGCTTCGCCGAGGCGCACGCGCCGCTCATCCGCGATCTCCGCCGCGAGATTGGGGAACGCGGCCCGAGCGCTGTCGGCGATTTCGAAGCGCACGCCAATCGCAAGGCCGGGTGGTGGGGCTGGTCCGACGCCAAGGCGGCCCTCGAGTGGCTCTTCTGGACGGGCGAGCTCACGACGGCGACCCGGCGCTCGACGTTCGAGCGCATCTACGACATCCCGGAGCGCGTGTTGCCTGGACCCGTACTGGCCGCGCCGACACCAAGCGAGGCGGATGCCAAACGCGCGTTGATCGAGCACGCAGCACGCGCGCTTGGCATCGGAACCGAGGCCTGCTTGCGCGACTATTTCCGCCTCGGCTCGGCGGCCGCAAAGCCCGCCATTCGTGATCTGGTCGAGGCCGGCCGATTGCGCGAAGTGACGGTCGAGGGTTGGTCAGCATCGGCTTATATCCATGCGGAC
>DAORNH010000235.1:4731-6758 GCA_035440865.1 Hyphomicrobiaceae bacterium
GCCGGGCAGAAGCGCTGTTCGGCGCCCATATCCGCATCGAGCTCTACACACCGAAGCACAAGCGGACCCACGGCTACTACGTGATGCCGTTTCTGTTCGGCGACCGGGTTGTCGGCCGTGTCGATCTCAAGGCCGATCGCGCGGTGGAGAGACTGCAAGTCCTGTCGGCGCATTGTGAGCCGGGCATCGCGGCCGAGACGTTCGTTTCAGCGCTCGCTGACGAGATCCGCCTGATGGCCCGCTGGCTCGACCTGCCACGCATCGAGGTGAGCCGCACAGGTGACGCCGCCACCGCGCTACAGCGCATCGTGTGAGGCGCCGTGGCAGTGGGGTCGAACTCAACGGAAGTTCCCCTGCGTCGCCCCCTAATTTCCCTCCACGGCCTCCCGCACGGCCGCGATGATCCGGTGGCGGTTTGGAAACACGTGGTCTTCGAGGACGGGAGCATAGGGGATCGGCACGTTGAGGGCACAGACGCGACGCACCGGGCCTTTGAGCTTGGCAAACGTCGCCGCATCCTCGGTCACGACAGCCGCGACCTCGGCGGAGAAGCCGGCTGTCGGCCCCGCCTCGTCGGCGACGATCAGGCGCCCGGTCTTGCGCACGGAGGCGCGGATCGCCTCGGCATCGAGGGGGACGAGCGTGCGCGGATCGACGACCTCCGCCGAGATGCCGTCCTTCTCGAGCGTCTCGGCGGCGGCGAGCGCCTCGTGCACCATCCAGGCGACGGCGACAATCGTCACGTCGCGCCCGGACCGCTTGATGTCCGCCTTGCCAATCGGGACCAGGTGATCATCGCCCTCCGGCACAGGGCCCTTGAGTTGCATCAGCCGGTTCGATTCGAACGAGATCACCGGGTTGTCGTCGCGGATCGCCGACTTGATGAGGCCTTTGAGGTCGGCCGGCGTCGAGGGCAGGATCATCTTCAGCCCGGCGACGTTCATGAACATCGAGTAGGGGCTTTGGCAGTGCTGCGCCGCGAGCCGCGTGCCGCCACCGACGGCGGCGCGAAACAGGATCGGGAACTTGCGCTGGCCGCCGAACATGTAGTGGATCTTGGCGGCCTGGTTGACGATCTGGTCCATGGCGACGAAGGCGAACGTGATCTGCCGCCAGTCGACGATCGGCCGATAGCCCGATCCCGCCGCACCGATGGCGATGCCGGTGACCGCGCTTTCGGCGATCGGCGTCGCGCGCACGCGCGTCGTCCCGAACTCCTTGACGAGCGACATGATGCTGTCGGTCGACATGTAGAAGGTCTTCGGATCGCGCCGCATCTCCTCGGCGACCCCTTCGACGGCGGCGGCGTTGTAGGTGACTTCGCGCATGGTCTTGCTCCTCACGCCGCGAACACGTCGTCGGTCGCCTGCTCCGGCTTCGGGAACGGACTCTTCTCGGCAAAGGCACAGGCACGCTCGATTGCCCCGGAGACTTCGCCCTTCATCGCCGCGAGGTCGGCGTCGGCGAGCTGGCCCTGCGCCTTCAGCCGTTCGACCAAGCGCGCGATAGGGTCCTTCTCGATCCAGGCCGCGATCTCCTCCTTGGTGCGGAAGTCGGGTTGCCCGACGCGCTCGGTGTGCGCGCGCCAGCGGAAGGTCTTCGCCTCGATGAGCGTCGGCCCCTCCCCGGCGCGCGCCCGCTCCACCGCGCGATAGGCCGCCTGATGCACGGCGAAAATGTCGTTGCCGTCGACGACGACGCCCGGGATGCCATAGCCGTGCGCGCGACCGGCAACGTCCTCCATCGCATGCGTGGATTGCGCCGACGTCTGCGCGGCGTAGCGGTTGTTCTCGCAGACGTAGACGATCGGCAGCTTCCAGGCGGCGGCGATGTTCATGCACTCGTGGAACGGCCCCGCATTGGAGGCGCCGTCACCGAAGAAGGAGACCGCGACGCGGCCCTTGCCGTCGAACTGGGCGGCGAGCGCCGCTCCCGTGACGATCGACATGCCGCCCGCGACGATGCCGTTGGCGCCGAGCATGCCGATGCCGAAATCGGCGATGTGCATCGAGCCGCCCTTGCCTTTG
>DAORNH010000235.1:6790-7267 GCA_035440865.1 Hyphomicrobiaceae bacterium
CGATGCCGAAGCTCCGCCCGGCCGCGCCCGGCTCCACGCGGCGCAGGAAGATGATCTGGTCGCCCGCCTCGAGCGCGCCGCAGACCCCGACCGCCACAGCCTCCTCGCCGATGTAGCAGTGCACGACGCCGTAGATCTTTCCGGCGTGGTAGTCGGCCGATGCCCGCTCCTCGAACTGACGGATGGTCAGCATCTGGCGCAGCATGGCACGCTGGCGATCAGGGGACAGGTTCATGCGCGTCCTCCCTCGAGTACGTAGATGCCTCAAGCGTGATCCAGCGCGTCGCGAAGCGCAACCGGCCGCGGCGCGCGCCAGCCCTGCACGCCGGGAGGCGCGGGGCCTCTGCCTGTCAATGAACGCGATCGATTGCCGTCACGCCTGCCGCCGCCCTGCATCGGCGAGCTTGCCGCCGGAAGCGGCGAGGCGCGCGATGAGCGGGGCGAGCGCCCAGCGCCGGCCATGGGCTTTCTCGTAGG
>DAORNH010000236.1:0-312 GCA_035440865.1 Hyphomicrobiaceae bacterium
AAGAAAAAGATGATCCGGAATGGCGCCGGCGTCGTGCAAATTGGCGTCGCGGGCGGGAATCGGCTAGAAGAATCGGCAGATTTCCCGCAAGGATTCGTTCGACTTGGCTGACACGCCCGACGGGCAGCCGCCCCGCGAGCCTTCCGACATCCGCCCGGTGTCGATCGCCGACGAAATGCGCCGCTCCTATCTCGACTACGCGATGAGCGTGATCGTGGCGCGCGCGCTGCCCGACGTGCGCGACGGGCTGAAGCCCGTGCACCGGCGCATCCTCTATTCGATGATCGAGAACGGCTACACGCCGGACAAGCC
>DAORNH010000236.1:442-1846 GCA_035440865.1 Hyphomicrobiaceae bacterium
GGCAGGGCAACTTCGGCTCGGTCGACGGCGATCCGCCGGCGGCGATGCGCTACACCGAGGTCCGCCTCGCCGACGCGGCGATGCCGCTGCTCACCGATCTCGACAAGGACACGGTCGACTTCCAGCCGAACTACGACGGCTCGGAGAAGGAGCCGACGGTCCTTCCCGCGGCCTATCCCAATCTGCTCGTCAACGGCGCCGGCGGCATCGCCGTCGGCATGGCGACCAACATCCCGCCGCACAATCTCGGCGAGGTGGTCGAGGCCTGCCTCGCCTATCTCGACAATCCCGAGATGACGATCGAGGACCTCGCACAGATCGTGAAGGGGCCCGATTTCCCGACCGGCGCCCACATCCTCGGCCGCGCCGGCATCCTCGCCGCCTACCACAAGGGCCGCGGCTCGATCATCATGCGCGCCAAGGTCCACACCGAGGAGGTCAGCAAGAGCAAGGAGGCGCTGATCGTCACGGCCATTCCCTATCAGGTCAACAAGAAGACGCTGATCGAGAAGATCGCCGACCTCGTTCGCGAGAAGAAGATCGAGGGCATCTCGAACATCTGGGACGAGACCAATCGCGAAGGCATGCGCATCGTCATCGAGCTGAAGCGCGATGCCATGCCCGATGTCGTGCTCAACCAGCTCTGGCGGTTCTCGGACCTGCAGACAACGTTCGGCGCCAACATGCTCGCCTTGAACGGCGGCCGGCCCGAGCAGCTGACGCTTAAGGACATGATCGCCGCCTTCACGGCCTTCCGCGAGGAGGTGGTGACGCGGCGGACGAAGTTCCTGCTGCGTAAGTCGCGCACCCGCGCCCATGTGCTCGTCGGCCTCGCCATCGCCGTCGCCAATATCGACGAGGTGATCCGCCTCATCCGCACGTCCGCGACGCCGGCCGCGGCAAAGGAGGCGCTCAAGGGGCGCGACTGGCCGGCGAAGGACATGGCGCCGCTGATCGAGCTCATCGCCGACCCGCGGCATCGCCTCAATGACGACGGCACCTATCGCCTCTCCGAGGAGCAGGCGACGGCGATCCTCGCGTTGACACTCTCGCGGCTGACAGCCCTCGGCCGAGACGAGATCGGCGACGAGCTGAAGAAAATCGCGGCCGAGATCCGCGACTTCCTCGAGATTCTCTCCTCGCGCGCCCGTGTCGTCGAGATCATCAAGACTGAGCTCGGCCTGATCAAAGACGGCTTCGCCGTGCCCCGCCGCACCGAGATACTCGAGATCGAGGGCGACCTCGAGGACGAGGACCTCATCCAACGCGAGGACTGCGTCGTTACCGTCTCGATGAAGGGCTACATCAAGCGCGTGCCGCTCGGCACCTATCGCGCGCAGCGGCGCGGTGGCAAAGGCCGTTCCGGCATGTCGACGCGCGACGAGGACGTCGTCACGCAGATCT
>DAORNH010000236.1:1857-7231 GCA_035440865.1 Hyphomicrobiaceae bacterium
CGACGCACACGCCCGTACTGTTCTTCTCCTCGCGCGGCATGTGCTACCGCCTCAAGGTCTGGCGCCTCCCGGCCGCGACGCCGCAGGCAACCGGCAAGGCGCTGATCAACCTCCTCCCTCTCGAGCAGGGCGAGGCCATCACCTCGATCCTGCCGCTCCCGGAGGACCCGGCCGAGTGGGCGAGGCTCGAGCTGATGTTCGCGACGCGCTCCGGTAACGTGCGGCGCAACTCGCTCGCCGATTTCGAGAGCATCAACCGCAATGGCAAGATCGCCATGAAGCTCGACGACGGCGACCAGATCGTCGACGTCAAGATCGCCTCGCCCGACGACGACGTGCTTCTGACGACCTCGCGCGGCCAGTGCATCCGCTTCCTCAGCAAGGACGAGGTGCGGCTCTTCAAGGGCCGCGATTCGGACGGGGTGCGTGGCATCCGCCTCGAGGATGGCGACCGCATCATCTCGATGGCGATCCTGCGTCACGTCGAGGCGACAGCCGAGGAGCGGGCGGCCTACCTCAAGCAGGCGGCCGCACTCCGCCGCGCGGCCAACGCCGAAGGCGAAGGCGAGCCGATCGCCGAGGCGCCCGAGGCCGACGGCGAGCCGGTCGGCGAGCTTGCCACCATCTCGCCCGACCGCTTTGCAGAGCTCGGCGGCAAGGAGCAGTTCGTGCTCACCGTCTCCGAGCGCGGCTTCGGCAAGCGTTCGTCGTCCTACGAGTATCGGACGAGCGGCCGCGGCGGCAAAGGCATCGTCGCAATGGTCGTGAACGAGCGCAACGGGCCGCTAGTCGCCTCGTTCCCGATCGAGGACGGCGACGACATCATGCTCGTCTCGGACGGCGGGCAGCTGATCCGCTGCCCCGTCGGCGACGTGCGAATCGCCGGCCGCAACACGCAAGGCGTGCGAGTCTTCAAGACGGACGCCACCGAGAAAGTCGTCTCGGTCGAGCGCATCCCGCAGGACGCGGCCGACGGCGAAGTGCCGGGCGAAGCGGGAGGCGAGCCGCCGCCGTCAGATGACCCGGCCTGATAGTCGCTGATGGATCAGGCCTCGGGCACCGCGCCCGGGGCCGATGTCCTGGCCATCGTGCGCGCGCGCTGCGGGCCGAACAGGCAGGCGAGCGTTAGGATGACGCCCGAGACCGTTGCGATCATGCCAGCTGCGCTACCCGACGCGCGGAACCCGAGCCATCCGGGACCGTAGCCCGCGAGCAGATAGCCGCCGATCGCAGAGATAGTGGCGAACACGAGGCTCCAGCCGACCTGCCGCGCGAGGCTGTGGGTCATAAGACGCGCTGCCGCCGGCGGGCAGATGAACATCGCGATCACAATGATCGAGCCCACAGCGCTGAAGGCGGCAACGGCCGCAACTGCCGAGACGACGACCAGGGCAAGGCCGAGGGCGCGCACCGGGATGCCAAGCGTCGCGGCAAAGCCTTCATCGAATGTGGCGATCATCAGGGGCCGCCAGAGCATGACGACAAGCAGTGCCGCGAGCGTCGCGACCACGGCCATGCGCGGCAGCTCGTCGGGCAACTCGGCCAGCGCCGCCGGATCGACGAGCGAGCCCCAACCTTTGGCGCCGAGCCAGACGAGGCTCTCGAGGTTGCCGTAGAGCGCGTGCTCGACGTCGAGATGCACGCGGCTCGTATCGCTCTGCTCGAGCAGTAGCACGCCGGCCGCGAACATGGACGTGAACGTCACGCCCATCGCCGCGCCTGGTTCGATGCGGCCGAGCCGCCGGATCGCCTCGATGACGGTTACTGCAACGACGGCCGAGCCGGCGGCACCGAGCATCATCGGCCAGGTCGAGACGCGCCCCGTGATGAGGAACGCGGCGACGATGCCGGGCAACGCCACATGGCTGATCGCGTCGCCGATCAGCGCCTGGCGTCTGAGCAATAGGAAATTCCCAGGCAGTGCACAGGCGACGGCCGCGAGGACCGCGATCAGCAGCGGCACGAGGCTCAGCTGGACGAACTCGGCGCCCATGGTCACGCCACTCCCTTGCTGCCGGAGAGTGCGAGTCGGCGGTCGATCGCCGCCACCTCGTCGCGCGTCAGAACGGTATCGATGGGAGCAAGGCCGATGAGCTCCGACGTCGCCAGCTCAGTGCGGTGCAGTTCGCGCGCGATGTCCCACCGCCGCTCGTTGCGCAGCGCCTCGGCCGCGGCCTTCAGTCCCCGCTCCGTTGCGACGCCGTCCCTGCGGATGAAGCCCCGGCGGCGCAGCACGGAAAGTGTCAGACCGTCGAGGATTCGCTCGCGGTGTGCGAGCGAGAGCAGTCCCTGGCGGAGGTGGACCGCTTTGCGGAAGCGCTGACGGCGCAGCAATGTCGCAACCACGCCACGCGCCGGGGCGAGCAGCAGCGAGAGCACGAACAATGCTGCACTGAAGAGGACGATGAGCGCGCCCGTCGGCAGTTTCGGCGCCGTTACCGACAGTGCCGCGCCGACGTATCCTGCAGCCGCCCCGAGTGCTGCGGCGGCGATGACGATACGGTCGCTCTGCTCCGACCAGAAGCGTGCGGAGACGGGCGGGATGATTAGCAGTGCGACGATCAGGATGAGCCCGACCACCTTGAGCCCGATGACCGTGATCGCCATGACGAGGCCCATCATCGCGAAGTCGACCGCACGCACGTCGATGCCGATGGCGGACGCATGCTCGGCATCGAAGGCAACGAATGTCATCGGGCGACGAAGCGTGACAACGGCGACTACGGCCGCGCTGCCGCCAGCTGCGATCAGCAGCGCCTCGGAATAGAGCATGCCGGCCGTCGACCCGAGTAGGAAGCCTTGCAGCCCCGCCTGGCGGCCTTGCGACATGGCCTGGATCACCGTCAGCAGCACGACGCCGAGCCCGAAGAACACCGACAGCACCGCGCCGATTGCGGCATCCTCGCCAAGCCGCGTCCGCCGCGTCATCCACTCGACGGCAACGAGGCCCATGCCCGCCGAGACGGCCGCGCCGGCAAGGAGGGCCGAGAGGTTGCGCCCGTCGAGACCGAGGGCCGTCAACCCCATGAATGCGAGGCAGATGCCGGGCAGCGTCGCGTGCGTGATCGCATCGGCGACGAGGGCGCGCTTGCGCAGATAGAGGAAGGTGCCGACCGCTCCCGCCGCGCTGCCGAGCAGTGCCGCACCGATTGCGACGAGCGCGGCGTTGTATCCCGAGCGCAGCAGGAGGGCGTCGAGGAGTGCTGCCATCAGGCGGCTCCCTCCGCGATCGCTTGGGCGCTCCGCCCGCTGATCCCGAGCTCCTGCACCAGCGAGGAGGCGAGCCGCCCGCCATAGGCCGTTTGCAGGTTCGCCATCGTGAAGGTTGTCGCGGTCGGCCCCTCCGCAATCCGGCGGACATCGATCAGGAAGACCTGATCGAAGTATTCCCGCACCGTCGACAGGTCATGGTGGACGGCAATCACGGTTTTCCCCTCGCAGCGCAGCGACTTGAGGACGCCGATGATGGCGCTCTCCGTCGCAGCATCGACACCGGCGAGCGGCTCGTCGAGAAGGTAGAGGTCCGCCCCTTGAGCAAGTGCGCGCGCCAGGAAGACGCGCTGCTGCTGGCCGCCCGAGAGCTGCCCGATCTGGCGATCAGCGAACGCGCCCATGCCGACCCGGTCGAGGCAGGCCTCGATGCGCCGGTGATCGGAGGGTCGCAGCCATCTGAGCAGGCCGAGCTCGCGGTAGAGGCCCATCGCCACGACATCCGTGACACGGGTCGGGAAATCCCAGTCCACTGAGGCGCGCTGCGGGACATACGCTACGCGATGGAGCCCCCGCGCCATCGGCTTGCCAAAGCATGTCACCTGGCCCGACACTTTTGGCACGATTCCGAGCGACGCCTTGAGCAGCGTCGACTTGCCAGCGCCGTTCGGGCCGATGATGGCGGTCAGGCTCGCGGACTTGAAGGTTGCATCCACGGAGAACACGGCCGGCTTGTCGCCATAGGCGACCGTCAAGCCTCGAATGGCGAGTGGCACGTCGGCGGTGCTCTCGCGCGCGGCTTCGCTCGTCAGCGGCATCACGGTGAGCGGCTTCTGCGGCATTGCGGGCTCGCTCACTTCTTGTTCCCGAGGCGCCCGCCCATGCCCCGCTCGGGCGCCTCGCCGCCGAGCGCGCGTGCGATGGTCGTCACGTTGTGGTCGATCATGCCGATGTATGTCCCCTCATAGGTGCCGGCTTCGCCCATGGCATCGGAGAAGAGCTCGCCGCCGATCTTGACGGCGTGGCCGCGCGCAGCGGACCCCTCGATCAGCGCTTTCACGTTGCGGTCGGAGACGGAGGATTCGACGAAAATCGCGCCGATGCGTCGTGCGACGATGATCTCGACGAGTTCACGGATGCGGTTGAGACCCGCCTCGCTCTCCGTCGAGATGCCCTGGATGCCGAGCACCTCGAATCCATAGGCGGCACCGAAATAGTTGAAGGCATCGTGCGCCGTGATCAGGACGCGCCGGTCCGCGGGTACTGTCGCGAGGATACGCTTGGCGTATGCCGCAAGTTCACCGATCTCGGTGAGGTGGCGCGCGGCATTGGCATCAAAGGCAGCGCGGCGGTCGGGAGCAGCAGCGGCGAGCCCGTCGCGAACCGCCGCCACAACGCCCGCCCACAGCTCGGGGCTCATCCACACGTGCGGGTCGAAGCGATCCTTGTAGGCGTCGTGTGCGCGCAGCACCGGCTTGGGGAGACTCTCGGCGACGGCCACGACCTTCCGCCGCCGGCCGAGATCGCGGAGCAGCTCCTCCATCTGCGCCTCGAGGTAGAGGCCGTGCCAGAGCACGAGGTCGGCCCGCGTCATGGCGGCGATGTCCGACCGCGTCTGGCGGTAGGCGTGGGGGTCGACGCCGGGCCCCATGAGCGCGGTGACCTCGACTTCGCCGCCGCCGACCTGTCGCGCCGCGTCGGCGATCATGCCCGTGGTGGCGACCACGCCAATCTTGCGGGCCTGAGCATTGGCGGGGACGGACGAGCCCATAAGGAGCAACGCCGTCGAAACTGTCGCGCCAACAACGAATAGACCACCAACGATGCCGCGCCGGCCAATACGCATGCATGCCTCCACTCCGACCCGATCAACCACATAGGGTCGTCTGGTCGCGATGTCAATGCATTTAGGAATGATTTGCAACAAGCTCACTTGCAAATGCCACGCAACTAGGGTGTTGTGGGGCCATGGCAACGGACCGCGAATCAGCCCTGCTCGAAGCGCTGCGCGCCGAGGGCGTCCGCATCACGCGGCAGCGGGCAGCGCTGCTGCGCGTGATCGCCGACGCGTCCGACCATCCCGATGCCAACGAGATCCACCGCCGCGTGCACCAGATCGACAGCTCGACGTCGCTTTCGACGGTCTATCGCACCATGTCGATCC
>DAORNH010000237.1:0-7202 GCA_035440865.1 Hyphomicrobiaceae bacterium
CGACGAGCTTAGCGAGCCCCGCGAGCGACCCGCCGACCAGGAAGCTGCCGGCTCGGTAGCGGGCAAACGCCGAGATTGACGGTGGCGCGAGCAGGGGATGCCCGAGGGTCTTGCCGGTCATGCGCGCGGCAACCGCGAGCGAGCCGGCAATCGAGAGCGCGGCACCGACGCCAACGGCCGCGAAATACCCCGAGAGGCTCGGGCTCGCCCGCAGGCACGCGACCGTCGCGAGCGTCACCGCGATCTGCGTGGCGAGCCGCGTCCAGCCGGAGGCCCGGAAGTCGCCCGTGAGCCGCATGAACGTGACGGCGGCCGTCACCGGGAAGGCGATGCCGATGCGCGCCGCCATGGCCGCCGCCCACCATGCGGCCATCTCCTGCGACAGGAAGCGACGGGCGAGCAGCAGCGAGACCACAAACGTCGCCGCGGCCGTGCAGAACCCCGCTGCCAGATGCAGCCAGAGGCTTGCCGAGAGGAGGGCCGCCCGACCGCTCAGATCGGCCTTGTCAGTCTCGTAGTAGAGCTTCGTCGTGAGGTCCGCGAGTTTCACGTCGAGGAAGCCGATCACGACGCCGCCAAGTGCCGCGAGAACGCCGATGACGGCGAAGTCGGCGGGCAGAAGCACGGACAATGTGAACGCGAACTGGGCGAGACCGAGCACGGCGCAGGCAATGTTGATCGAGAGCAGGAACGAGACCGGGTGCGAACGAAGCTTTGCGAGCCGCTCGCGGATGCCTGTCGCGGTCACGGCGTCCCCCTGGCGCGGCGCGCGCCTTCTGCGAGGTCGACGAGCTCGGCGAGCAGGCGATCCGCCCACCCGTCGAGGTCATGTCGCCCGGCGACGATCGCCCGCAGGCTCTCGGGGGAGGCAGCGCTGCGACCCGACATCCAGTCCGCCATGCGCTCGGCGAGCGTCGCGGCGGTCGGACTCGCAATCAGCATCTCGGGGAAGTGGGCAAGCTCGTCGCGGAACGCTACGTTGCTCGTCAGCACTGGGCAGCCGCAAGCGAGCGCCTCCATCACGGTCTTATCCATGCTGCCGGTCTCGCTGACGTTGACGTGCAGCCGGGCTGACTCGTAGTAGCGCGCCGTCTCGGCCTGGCTCATCGGCCCCGGCAGCGACACGGCCTTGTCGAGACCGAGAGCCGTGACCCGTGCCTCGAGTTCGTGCATGTAGGCCCGATCATCCGCCGTCAGTGTCGGACCCGCGGCAATGAGCCGGACATCCCCGCAGCCCGGCCGCGTCCGCAGATGTGCCATTGCCTCGATCAGGAGATCGACGCGCTTTCGACGAGAGATCCGGCCGACCGTAACGATCAGCGGCTCCAGCACCCGGTCGGCGGCGATACGGAAGAGATCGGTGTCAATCGCCTGGCCGATCACGCGCTTCTTCGGCGTCTCGATGCGGAACCCCTCGGGCGTCGAGGTGATTATGCGATCGGCGAAGTGCGATGAGAGTTTGAGCTTCCACGGCACAGAGCCGTGCGCATACCAGAGCAGCAGTGGGATGTGGCGCGATCGGAGCAGCGGCCCGAGGCGATAGCACCACTCGTGTGCCATATGCACGAAGCAGACATCAGGCCGGATGCTGTCGAGGATGCGCTTGAGCCGCGGCCGCATCAGCCAGGCCGCGCCGAGCCGGCGTGGAACTCCCCAGGGTCGATGCGGCATGACGTCGAAGGTGACGCCGGCTGCCGGCTCGAACTCGCCGAGCCACTCGGTGAAGACGTGGACAGCCTCGACGCGTTCGGCGAGTGCATTGGCGACCGCTGCCTGCCATGCGAGCACGGGGCTCTGGCGGTCGAGGGTGAAGTTGACGATAAGCACGCGGATGGGTGCCCTGCCGCGTCTCCCGCTCGCGGCTCCGGGCCGCCCGCCGCGCGGCTCAGGCATGTCTGAGGACAAGCGTACGGGAGCCCATTTCGCGCCAGAGATTGACGCTGTCGCCCATGACAGGCGTTGCCTCGGTGCGGAAGCGCGCGTTGAGCTCGTCCTCCGTCGCCATCCAGAAGCGGCAGAATTCCTGCTGGCGCTCCTTGGGCAAGGTCTTGGCCAACTGCTTGAAGGCACCGAGATTCTCGTAGCGATCCTCGATCGTCCTGAGGCCGACGCGGGCGATGAGCTCATCGATCGCCGCGCGCGGCACGCGAGCCTGGTAGCGGTCCAGCCGCTTGATCATAGGCCAGAGCCAGGCGAGGCGATTCTGCAGCGTGTTCGCGAGCTCGGCGCGCCAGCCGCGCATCTCATCGAGATCGAGCGAGGTGCGGAAATGACCGTCGTCATAGTTGAGATGGATGACGCCGTCCGGCGCGAGATGCCGCTTTGCCTCGCTGAGATAGTCCCCGCGGTCGAAGACGTGCTCGAGCACCGAGAAGCTCACGATGTAGTCGGCACCGACGGTGGTCGCCCGGAACTGCGCGTCGTCGAGCACGCGGGCGTTGGTGCCGGCGAGCGTCTGGCGCAGCGCCGCAGTGGCGCCCGGATCGGGCTCGTAGCAGACGAGCTCAATGCCCGGGCGCTCACTTAACACCTCCGGCCAGTCGCCGCCGCGACCGGCCCCGTAATCGAGCACTTTGAGCGACGAGCGCTGGTCGCGCAGGATCCGCGCAATGACGCGCGCCTTGGCAACGTTTCCCGTCCAATAGAGCGGATGCTTCGAGGGCATGGTCACGCTCGGAGGCTCGATCGAAGTAGAGGTGGGTGCATCCGGTGCCATTGCCTTTGCAGCTCGCAACCTGTCTCAGGGGTCGCGAGGAGTCTCGGGCGCCGTTCTATGATTGTCCAGTCAGATCGGCAAGCCGTCCCAGCCCAAATATCTCCCTGCCCTTACAGAGCGATCTAGGGTCACATCTGGCGCGCTGCAATTTTCTTGCCCGACCCGTACCGCCGAGCCTCGGCGAAGGCGGACGGAGCGGGCGATCGGGACTGAACCGACGACATTCAGCGTGGGAAGCTGTGGTCCGAGATCATGGAGCCAGCTGCAGGTTGGTCCATGAATGGCAGACGCACATCTGCGCGCTTGCCAGGCCCGAGCGTCTTGATTTCGCCAGACATGGTGTCGATCTCGACATCCTTCAGCTCCGTGGTCCCGTCACCAAAGATGATGATGATGCGCAAGGCAATGCGATCGACATCTGCTGGTCGCTGCCCGATAAGAAGGTCCAATCCGATCCGATCGAGCCATCCTGGCATGGGCCCGCCGTCGGCGCGCATGACGCGATAGTCGACAATGCGCTTGTCAATGCTTGCCGTGCTCGACAGTTGGACCGCCAGTGTTCGGTCGCGCACGAGCGTCTCGATGATCAAGTGCGATCGCGAGCTGCCTTCCATGCCGAATCCGGTAAAGCCTAGCCGAAGCGAGAAGCCAGCCAACCTCTCGGGCTCGCCCATTGCCGCATTGACGGCTCGAATACTGGTCGAGTGCCAAAGGTCCTTCAATCGAGGCAAATCAAGCGGCGCTGCAACGTCAGCGACCGTCGCCACCCCGTTGTTGAGGTCACCGAGCGGACTGACGAGGTTGACGGTATCGATGACAATGCCCGTCACGCGGATACCGCCTGACATACTTCCGAGCGATGCCACTTCGTTGACCGCGTCGAGAACGGCGCCTTGCACCGCGAGCGAGGCCGCGGGCTGGTTAGGCCGCACCGGCAGCTCGATCGGTTCTTCAGGCAGGACCGGCACCACAGGGGCGCTCGAGCCACCTTCGATGACGACAATCTTGACTTGCGCTGCGGCTGTGCCGCCAAGGCCATCTTCGAGCGTGTACGCGAAGGCGGAGGGACCAACGAAGTCCTCGGACGGGATGAAGGTGAGGCGCCCATTGGAATCGATCGAGATTGCACCGCCGGTAATGACCACCAGTTGCCCCGGATGGATCGGCATACCGTTGATCGCCGTGATGCGCAAAGCATCACCGTCAGGGTCGCTATCGTTTCCGCGCGGGTCGAACGAGATCGGTGAATTCTGCGATGTGACGAAGCTGTCGTCGAGCGCCACCGGAGCATCATTGACCGGCGTCACCGTGACGGTAACGGTCTTCTCGACCGTGGCCGTGCCGTCGGTCACCGTGTAGGTGAAGCTGTCCGGCCCGTGATAGTTGGCCGACGGCGTGTAGAGATAGGTGCCGTCGGCGTTGACCGTGACCGTGCCATGGCTCGGCGAGGTGCCGCCGAGGGCATAGGTCAGCGTGCCGCCGTCGACGTCCGTCGCCACCGGCAGAGTGCCCGGATGCGCGGTATCTTCCGGCGTGACGAACGCATCGTCCTGCGCCACCGGCGCATCGTTGACCGGGGTCACCGTGACGGTGACGGTCTTCTCGACCGTGGCCGTGCCGTCGGTGACCGTGTAGGTGAAGCTGTCCGGCCCGTGATAGTCGGCCGCCGGCGTGTAGAGATAGGTGCCGTCGGCGTTGACCGTGACCGTGCCATGGCTCGGCGAGGTGCCGCCGAGGGCATAGGTCAGCGTGCCGCCGTCGACGTCCGTCGCCACCGGCAGAGTGCCCGGATGCGCGGTATCTTCCGGCGTGACGAACGCATCGTCCTGCGCCACCGGCGCATCGTTGACCGGCGTCACCGTGACGGTGACGGTGGCGATTTCCATGACGCCGCCAGAGAGGACCGTGTACGTGAAGCTCGTCGTGCCGGCGAAGTTCACATCCGGATTGAAGTCGATGGTCCCGTCCGGATTGAGCGTGGCGGTGCCGTTGGCGACCGTGACCGGTCCACCCGAAGCCGGCATGCCGTCGATCGATACGATCTGCAGCGGTGTTCTGGTGTCTGTGAAGCTCGCCGACAGCACCTGATAGTTCGCAGCGACGAATCCGTCTGCGGCGAGGTTCAGATAGACCGTGTTGGCGGGCGTCGGCGTGTCGAGGACATACTCGAATGTGACCGGTGAGTTGACCGATGTGGCGTCCATGGGGAGATACCGGAGGTCGCCAAAGGCAGCGGAACCCGTAGGCAACATCTGCCAGTGGCCAGCCAACGGGTTGCCCGAGGCATCGGTCACAATGCCACCGATTCCGGACCCAACTGCATCGGAACTGACCGTGAAGCGGATGGTCTGAATGAGGCCCGTCTCGCTCGAGGTGACGGCGTAGCCGATGCCACCAGGGTACCCGCCGGGGGAGGCGATCGTCACAGGGAATGCTGTGTCGCCGCCCGAGATGTAAGCCCGCGCGTCAGCGAAGCCAAAGGGAGGCAGGAACGCGCTGTCGGTGTCGATGGCTTGCGGCGGCGCTACCGTCAGCGGCGCTTCGAACGTGTCGTTACCGAGAACGTCGATGGTGACGACGCCCTCCTCCGGCGTGGAAGCCGTGTCATCGGCGATATCCGCCACCGGCGCAACATTGATCGTGACGTTGGCGATCGCCGAGGCGCCGTTCACGTCCGACACGGTATAGGCGAAGGTCGCCGGGCCGTTGAAGTCCGCGACCGGCGTGAATGTGAGCGTGCCGTCGGCATTGAGGGTCACGACGCCGTTTGCGACTGAGATGCTTCCCCCAGCCTGGATCGACGTGCCGTTGACCTCAGTGACCGACAAAGCGAGCCCATCGGCGTTGCTGTCGGTCGAGAGAACGTCGATGGTGGTCGAAGTGTCCTCGAGGCCATTCGCCGTATCGTCGACGGCAACGGTCGGATTGCCGACGGTGATCGAGCTCACCGCCGCGCTCGAGGCCTGGCCGAGCGAGTCGGTGACCGTGAACGTCAGGGTGCGCGTTCCCGGCAGGGGCGCAGCTTGATTGTCGCGATACGTGATGCTGCTGATCAGCGCCTGGAGGTCACCCGCGGGCATAGCTCCGCCCGCATTGTTGGTGATTGTGAAGGCGCCGGTCGTGGCGTCGTAGGCGACGTCGAACAACGTTCCGCCAGCGACCGCGGTATGAGTATCGGTCGTGCCCAGCAAGTAGTCGTGGCCGTCGACCTGTACGATCTCGCTGTTGCCGTCATGGATGTTGGCGGTGACAATCGTGAGCGTGGTGATGTCGCCTTCGGCCCAGTCATGGACGCCATTGGCGATCGCAGGATCGACTGCGACCGGAGGATCGCCAGCGTTGAGCGTGCCGTGATCGTTGGTCTGCGTGATCGCGAACGTTGGCGTGAAATCGTCGAAGCCGGCCGAGGCGTTCGGATCCGCGGCGCCATAGACGTAGACGCGGATATAGTACGTCTGACCCGGAACAAGCTCGATCGGAACCTGCGCATTGATGTCGACGCTGGCGTTCCCTGTGCCGCCGGAGTTGAGCGGCACCGAGGCGCGCGCGTTGGCGAACGACGGATCGTCAGCGATCACGATGGTGCGGTCGTAGGAATTGACAATCCCCGTATCGTAGATGTGGAAGCCGGTGAGCTGCAGCGCTTGGCCCGGCGGCAGGGGATCGGCGACGGTGAACGAATAGGAGATGTAGTCACCGTTGGTGATGGCATCGGACAAGGTTGCCGACGTGACGCCGTCGATCCACTGCGTGGTGCCGCTCATGGTCAGCGACAGGTTGCCATTCGCAGTCTCGGTGCCGGTGGCAGACACGTACGTGGAATTGACGTTGTGAGCGTCGTGCGTATCCATCGGCAGGTCGCTCGGATCGCCGTGGTTCCATTGGAACAACGTGACGTTGGTCCCGAGCGTCGTTCCGTCGAGCGTGATGTCGGGGCGGTAGTCGGCCGGCAACACCGTGCCGGTGACAGTCCCCGTCGAGTTGGCCCCGTCGCTGTCGGCAACGTCATAGGTGAACGATACCGGGCCACTGTAGCCAGCGGCCGGAACGAACCAGATCGTCCCATCCGCACGCATCTCGACCTGGCCGTTGACAACCGCCACCGAGCCGAGAGGCACGATCGCCACACCGTCGACGTGCGTGACGGTCAACGGGGTACCTTCTGTATCCGTGTCGTTGGCGAGCAGCCGCACGCCGGTCGTTGAATTCTCGAAGGTCGTGAATGTGTCGTTCTGAGCGACCGGCGCGTCGTTGACGGGCGTGATCGTGAACGCGACCGTGGCGGGCGTGCCGTCGACCGTGCTGTCGTTCGGCGTGTAGGTGAGAATCGGGACCGGGCCGGTGTAGTTCGGCGCCGGATCGAACGTGACGTCGCCGTTCGGGTTCACCGTGATGGTGCCGATCGGGTTGCCACCGATGTCGGTGATGGCCGTCGGCGTGCCGAGCACCAGCGGATCGGGCGTGCCGTCGCCGTTGGTGTCGATCG
>DAORNH010000238.1:0-7171 GCA_035440865.1 Hyphomicrobiaceae bacterium
GACAATGGTCTCGTCGCCCTGATCGAGTATGTCGATGTCCGGCTCGCCGAAGATCACGAACAGGTTGCCCTTGCCCGTGTTCTTCAGCTCGTCGGCCATGTGCAGGTCGGGATTCATCTTGGCCTTGAGGATCGGCAGGGGGCCGAGCCGCGTCAGCTCCGAGGCGTGAGCATCGAAGTTGAAGGAGCAGGCGATCAAAACATCGAAGCGGGCTTCCGTCGCCTCGCGGGCGGCGGCGACCAATTCGACGCGGGATAGGGTGCCGAATTCGGGCCCGAGGAAGATGGCGGCGCGCCTCTGGGTCTCGCCTTCCTGGAAGTGTCCCTCGGCACCGATGTATTCGCCGGGCCAGCCTGTCAGGGACGAGAACTTGATGGTATCGCGCTTCTCCGCCTGGTGGACGCCGGCGGTGCGTAGATGCTCCAGCACCATGTCAGCGAAGTCTGTCGGCGGTGCCAGAAACTTGGAACGTCGAAGCTTGCCTTCCGAGGCCTTCAGCTCGTCGGCGAGCATGTCCTCGTCGGCCGGCACGACGCGGTGCGGCGACAGGCTTTCGACTGTGAAGGGGCCGGCGACGCGGACGCGGGACTTGTCTTCATAGGGCCGGTCGTAGAGCATCTCGACGTCGGCGGCCTTGGCGATCGAGGCGTCGATCTTCCTCTGCCGCTCGATGCGCGCTTCCCACCATTCAACATGCAACTTCTTGGCCGCGTCGGACCAACTCGGGTCAACCTCACGCGGGATTTCCCACTCCTCCCAGGACTTGGCCATCGCTTTGTTGAGTTGAGCGCGCAGGGGTTCGAGCGTAGTCTGTGCCGTCTCCCAGATAACGTCGATCTCGGCATTCCTTGCGATCGAGCTGAGCTGGATGTGCGGAGCCCGCTCACAGACGAAGCCCTGTCGAATATCGCCGTGCGTCGGAGTGTCTGGTTGGATTCTGCCCGATATCTCTTGTTCTTTGGTGCGGCCTTCTCTGCTGTCTGAAAGTACATAGTAAGGGAACCGAGAACTCATGATGCGAGTCCGCGCTAGGGCGAGAGCAACTCGAGAGGAGTCGATCGTGGTCCACCGCCGACCCCACTGCTCAGAGACATAAGCTGTCGTTCCCGATCCACAGGTCGGATCGAGGACCAAGTCTCCAGGGTCCGTCGTCATCAAGACGCAACGCTCAACGGCTTTTGTGGGGGTCTGAACGACATAAATCTTAGGATCGGCACGACTTTGGATGCCACCAACGTCTTCCCAAAAATTGTTCAGCTCGACAGCAGAAAAGTCATCGAGAAACCGGACGTATGCTAGACTGTTGCCGGTCAATTCAACTCTCGATGCGCGCAACAATCGGCTCATCCCTTGTTGATTTGTTTTCCATCGCACCTTGTCAGAGGGGCGAATTGTTCGCCCATCGATTTCGACGGGAAACCATGATGCGGCACCCTCACCCTTCTCGCGACCAACACTCTGAGATGTGAGATTGTCCTGTCGGTACACTCGGCCATCAACTGTCTCAGGTGAGTTTCGCTCCTCAGCAGTTATTGGACGTCGCTGCAGGTCACCTAGTTGCAATCGATTGTACTTGTCTGCTCCTTCTCCCCCCACTTCTTTAAGTTTGTAGATTGCCCGATATTTCATTCGCCCGATGTCACGGGCAAACCAAAGGATGTACTCCTGGGAATTCGAAAGAAAAACAGAGGTGGCGCCTGCCGTCTTGTAGACGGAAATCTGGCTGACGAAGTTTTCAGTGCCGAGCACCTCATCCATCAACGCCCGAACACGATGAAGATTCTCATCGCCGATCTGCACGAAGATGCTCCCGCTATCAGCCAGCAGGTCGCGCGCAACGGTCAGCCGATCGCGCAGATAGGTCAGGTATGAATGGATGCCGTCCTTCCATGTGTCGCGGAAGGCCTTCACCTGCTCGGGTTCACGGCTGATGTCTGTCTGCTTGCCATCCTTCACGTCGCGGCTGAGCGTCGAGACCTGCCAGTTCGAGTTGAACTTGATGCCGTAAGGCGGATCAAAATAGATGCACTGCACCTGCCCGCGCAGATGCTCGCGCTCGGCGAGGCTCGCCATGACCTGCAGGCTGTCGCCGAGGATCATGCGGTTCGACCAGTGCTGGCTGTGCTGGTAGAACTCGGTGCGTGCTTCCGGGTCGGTCAGCCCATTGAAGTCGGCGAACAGGTCCGGCATGTCGTCGGTGTCGGGCCTGGCCTTCTTCGACTGCCGCACGAGATCGTCGATTATCGCCTTGGGATGCACCTTCTCCTGGATGTAGAGCGGCGGCGCGTTGACGACGAGGTCGGACCAGTCCTGGCTGTCCTTGCCGCGCCACACGAGCTGGGCGTCGCCGATCTCGATCTCGCCTTTCTCCTGAAGCTGGCGAACCTGCTCCTTCGACAGGCGGATACGTGCACCGTTCCAGATGATCTGCGGATCGATGTCCTTGTCGCGGGCGCGCTCGGTGCCGGCCTTCAGCGGATAGACGCGCGAATACCGGATCGGTCCGACGGGCGCCATTTCCTCCTGCCGTTGCGCCAGGCTCTGGTGCTCGGCTGTGGGGATGTTTTTCCGCCGCGCCTTCTCGTGCGTCAGGGCCTCGACCCTCTTTTCCTTGGCCGCCTTCGCGGTTGCCTTTCTTGCCATTACGCGGTGCCCCCTAGCACGTTCTTGATTGCGGCCTCGTAGCGGTCAGCCTCCTTGTGGAGCCAGTCCGCGATGCGATCCCAGTTGGCGTTGTCGGTCGCATCGAGCCGCAGTTGTTTGATGAAGAGATAGCGGGGGTTGCCCGCGTTGATGGACGCATCGAGCAGGCTTTCGAGCTTCTGCTCGTAGGGATCGAGAAGTTCCGCCGCGGCCTCGTCGTCGCCGCCCCGTGGACAGCGGATGAAGATGCCGGGGCCACCTTTGGCGATGTACTGCACCACCGCGAGCTTCAGCTCCGGTAGGTCGCGCCACCGGGAGCTGGCGGCATAGGGCTTTGCCGGATCGCCTTCCGAAGGGTGGCGGCTCAACATATGAGCCCAGAACTCGCGCCGGAAGTTGCCCAGGTCGGTGGTGGGCGCCTTGCGTTCGCGAGCCGTCTCCTGGACCTTGCGGTCCCAGTGGTTGGGGCGCTCGATGACGTCGAAGAGCGGCACCATCGGCGACGTGCCGATGCGCACCACCTTGATCTGAACCGCGAAGAAGGCGAACGGCTCCTCGGTATGTTCGTTGAGCCAACGGATGGCGGAGAGATGCGGTTCGCGGAAGCTCGGCGCGATCCAGACGATGGTCGAGGCGCCGAGGCCGGCCAGGTAGGTCATGATCTGGCCGAGGTGGCCGTGATCACTCGGCTTGAACTGGTTCTCGATCAGGACGACGCTCTCGTCCTGCGGATTGCGTGCGATGATGTCCGCCGCAAAGCTCTCGACCGCCACTTCCGTATCTGTCAGCTCCAACGGAATGCCGATCGCGTCCGACAACAGGGCGAGATTCTCAGCCAGCCACGGCGTGAAGGCGTGGGCCTCGTGCGCCCAGGCCTCGGTGAGTGGAACGGTATCGAGCGTGCCGAACCTGCTCATGCGGCCACCATTCCGACGGCCTCATCGACCAGCTTGGCGAAGGCATTCTCGATCTCGAACACGTCCTTGAACTCGGCGAAGGCCCACCGTCCGTGGGTGCCGAGATTGTTGACGCCGGGCACCCAGAGACTTGCCATGGTCTCCGCCTTGAGCTGGGCGTCGATGCCGCGATAGCCCTTGGTCTCGATGACGATGTTGAGCGGGTCATCGGAGCCCTGCGTGCGCGCGCCCGTGATGGGCCCGTCATCGACCTGGACGATGAAATCCGGCAGGTACTTCTTCGGGATGGCGCCGTCGCGATACGGCACCTCGAACTGGAGTCCCTGGTTCTTGACATAGGCGATGACGCGCGGATGCGCCTCGACGACGCGCGCGAGCTCCGCCTCCCAGCTACTGTCGCAGACGACGTAATTGACGTGGCACCGGTCACCTGAGGTCGCGTAGAGATCGGACTTGCTGGTGTTGAAGCTGACATGGGTGGTTCGCCCGAGCGGATTGTACGGCTCCAGGATCGCCTTCATGCGGCTCGTGCCGGAGTGGCCGCGCTGACAGGCGAGGTAGATCAGCTCGGCGGCCTTCTCGGCAATCTCGCGGTAGGTCACCATGGCTGGAACGGTGCCGCCGGTGCATTCGAGATAGCCCTCCTCGATCCACCGGCGCGTAATGCTCTTGATCTGGCCGAAGAGATGCAGGGGCGGTTGCTCGCCGGGCTCCCTGAAGCGCGTGTAGAGAAGCACCTTGGCGATCTCGAACGAGATCGTGCTCTGGCGGATACCTTCGAGCACCTTGGGCGTAATCTCGATCCCCTCGCCCACGATCCCTTCGAGCAAGGTCGTACACGGGCCGACCAGCTCGGGCGTCAGGAGCAGTTTGGAATCCGCCTTGAAGTCGGCGGTGATCCGCTCCTGCGGCAGGTCCTTGCGGTAGCCGGTGACGCGCGGAAACGAGATGGTGAAGCGCTCGCGCGCCTTGATGGCGTGGACGCGGGTAACGGGCTTCGGCGGTTTCGGCGGCGTCACCACGGGCTTGGTGGCAAAGTCGAAGGGAATTCCAAGGATGTCGGCGTACTCGACGTCGAACAGCCCCTCCTCGTTGAGGTCGTAAGACTGCCGGCGCAAGGCGCGGCCGACCACCTGCTCGCAGAGAAGCTGGGTCCCGAAGGCGCGCACACCCAGAATGTGCGTGACGGTGTTGGTGTCCCAGCCTTCGGTCAGCATGGAGACAGAGACGACGCACCGGACCTGCTCGCCGAGCCGTCCGGGCTTGCCGACGGTGTTCATGACCTCGCGCAACAGCTCGCTGTCGGAGATGTCGTCAGCGCCGGCGGCGCCCGAGCGCTGCGCGCGCTCGCGGCGGAACTGCTCGATCTCCGGGCCGGCCATCTCGCGGAACGCGGGCTCCAGGGCGTCGCCGGATTCCAGTTGCTCGCTGTCGATCAGGAGCGTGTTCGGGCGGGCCAGCCGGTTGCCGTACTGGTCGAAGTTCTGAAACAGCTCGAGATGGCCGGAGTGTTCGCGCACCTTCTCGCCATCCTCGCTCTCGCGCTCGAACCCGGAAATCCACTCGTAGACGAGCTTCGAGGTCGACGTGTTGTTGCAGACGACGATGAACACCGGCGGCACGGCGATGCCGACCTTGCGCCATTCCTCGTAGGTCTTTACGTAGTGCCCGTAGAGAGCGTACAGCGCGGTCTGAAGCTCGGCGGGGATGGAGAGCGGATCGAGCTTGCCAGACTTGGCGGCGCCCTTCTTCGGCATCTCTTTGCCGATGTGCTTCCACAGATCGCGGTAGATCGGGACCTCGGCCTCAGGGAGGTTGTCGGCGACGGGAACGCGCGGCAACTTGACGATGCCGCATTCGATGGCGTCCATCAGCGAGAAATCGCTGACCGTCCAGGGAAACAGCGTCCCTTCCGCGTAGCCCGATCCCTGCAGGAAGAACGGCGTGGCGGAGAGGTCGTAGACGGCGCGCACGCCGACCTTGCGATTGAGCGCTTCGATGCCTGAAATCCAGAGCCTCGCGGCCTCGTTGTTCTTCTTGGCCTCGTCCTTGTCCTCGCCCTTGAACTCCGCCTCGTCGTCGGAGCCCGGTTTCTCACGGTAGCAGTGGTGGGCCTCATCGTTGATGACGACGACGTTCTTCATGGCGAGAAGCTCGCCGCAGGCCCTCTGGAGCATCTGGCCTTCGGTCTCGATGGTGACCACGGGCTCGCCGCGGCCCTGCAGGAGCGCCCGGCCGACCTTCGAGACGTCCATGGTCTCGCGGCGCTTGAAGGCGTGATAGTTGGCGATGACGATCTTGGCCCGGTCGATGTCGGGGAGCATGTCGGGAGGAAG
The DNA here is from genome assembly GCA_035440865.1 of Hyphomicrobiaceae bacterium. GTDB lineage: Bacteria > Pseudomonadota > Alphaproteobacteria > Rhizobiales > Hyphomicrobiaceae > DAORNH01. Next base: position 5,897 of record DAORNH010000238.1, read on the forward strand.
AAGCTCGCGGGTACGGTAGTAGCTGTCGGCATCCTGGGGCAGGAGCACGCGCAGGCGGTCGCGGATGGTGATGCCGGGCGCGATCAGCAGGAAGCCACGGGTGAACAGCGTGCTCGTCGGCGAGCGGACCGCATTGACCGTCTGCCAGGCAATCAGCATGGCCATGACGGTCGTCTTGCCGCTTCCCGTCGCCATCTTGAGGGCGAGCCGCATCAGCTCGGGGTTGGCGTCCTTGTTGGCGCCCTCGACGTGGGTCCAGAGATGGCGATACCGCTTCTCGCGCCGGGCGACCTCTGTCATCCAGATCACCGTCTCGACGGCTTCCGTTTGACAGAAGAAGGGCCGAACGCCCTGGAAGTTGTGATGGCGCCAGTGCTTCAGGAGCTGGGCCGTTGCCGGTGTGACGCCCCAGTCGGCCGGATTGGGGATGGTCCGCCAGGTCTCGATGTGCTGGCGGATCTCATTGATGATCGGGGTCGGGTTGTATTCCTGCTCCGAGGTGGAGAGGCCCGCCGGATCGGAGAAGCCGAGGCTCGCCTGGGCGGCCCCTGCCCGCTTCAGAAGCTTTCGCGGCTTCGGGACCGGCGTGATCAGCTCGGAGCGGCGGCGGCCGTCCACCGGCGGCTGATCGAGCGGCTGGCCATCCTTGTCGAGCGCATGATGGCGCGTCGGCGGCTCGTACGGCGAATTGAGGATCGGCGCCTCGAAGAAGGATGCAGTCATAGGCCCTCCGCACAGCGTAGCCGGCCATGCCCAGAAATTGGTTCGCGGTCGAAACGTCGGCTCATGCGGCGTGGCTTCCCCCAAAGATTTCATTAGCGTAGCAGAGGGGCGGGAATCGACCCAGAGGCGAGCACAATCGGTCCCCAGAAGCTTAGCGGAACCGTGGGCGGAATGGCCTCATCGGCCGGCACCGCGGCACCGCGCCTGTGGACCACTCTTGCTCCAGGGCGGGATCAGCGGATTTGCACCTTCAGCCCATCCAGCAGGATCGTCGCGATCAGGTTGAGGCTCTCCGGCTCGCATCCGACGGCTAGGGTCCCCTCCCCGATCGGGCCGCCGGTCAGGCGCAGGACGCCGCCGGCGTGTGTTTCGAAGCGGTAGTGCAGATCGATGCCGGTGACGGAATCATGCGCCTGGATCGGCTCGTCGGTCGTCTCCAGACGAACGCGCGCGGCATCCGAGAATACCGCGCGCGCCCGTAGTTGCTTGAAATCGGTCTCAGCCATTGGCCGGAGACTTCGGGCCCTTGCTCCCCTGCCCGGCTGTCTCGAG
>DAORNH010000239.1:0-1063 GCA_035440865.1 Hyphomicrobiaceae bacterium
TCGATTGACCCTCGCGCCATCGCACCGCGATGCCCGCCGTCCATGCGCAGGAATGGTCCTGCCACCGAAACCACAAGGAGACCCCGATGCACCTCATGAAAGACGCCCAACGCAAGCACACCCGCCTCGTCCGATCCGCCTACAAGACCTTCGCCAGGTTCTACGGTTGCGACGCCAGCGACTGGGATCAGGTCTACAACATCCTCTACAGCCTGCATTACTTCTGTCACGCCAGGGACATCGACTTCCGGGCATGCCTCGAAGACACCGAGGAGAGTTTCCTCGTGAACAAGCAAACCTTCGAGGCCTTCGACGCCGATGCCGGCGACGCCCTCCGGGACTGGCGGTAGCCAGTCCCTTCCCTGACGGTCGGCCACGGTGCCGACCCACTTCGTGGCCACGCTCGTCACCAAGCCATGGCGCGCGGGCGATGGCGCGCCAGATCCCTCGCACCTGTCGACCGTCTCGCACTGTATCCGCTGACCCGTCCGTGGCGAACCCGGGCACGGCGCCAGGCGGAGCGTCAACCGCTCCGGGCCTGCGCCGTGCGCCCCTCGTCCCGCTTCGCGCTGACGTGCGGCGCTGGACGACATATGCCGCCAGCGCTACGCAAGATGTCCCGGCATTATGCAATTGCCGATTTCATTGCGCAGGAATTGTTATTATCGCGATTATGTCCTGCCGGCGATAATTGTCGTTTTTTCCGGCGGTTCATTCTGCTATCGGTGCCTCTGTCAGCGTGAATGTAACGAGATATGTTTTTCGGGTCCGAAAAACAGAAAATGAGGGGGGCCTTAGGGCCGCCGCCCCTCTTTGCGCCGGATGAGCCGGCGCAAATTCACCCCAGCCCACGGCGCGTCGAAAGCCACGCCGGAGACGGGAGCACCGCTGACACTTGTGTGAAACGTGTACCACTGTGTGTGACTGAGCCATGGCAAGACCCCGCAAGCGCGACGCCGACCGGCGCGACCGCAAGATCATCGTCTGGGTGACGGCTGCCGAGCAGGCCCGCTATCTCGTCAACTCGGCGCGGACGGGTCTGACCGGACCCGACTACATCCGG
>DAORNH010000239.1:1104-7061 GCA_035440865.1 Hyphomicrobiaceae bacterium
CCACCGATGATCGTGCCGCCGAGCTGGTGCTATCCCTGACGCAGAAGGAGCATGCCGCCCTGCTTGCCCGCGCCGGTGCCGCCGGCGTCGATGTCCGACGTTATGTCATCGACCGCGCCCTCGAGGACGCGCCCAGAATCGATCCGGCGACGCAGTTCGAAGCCGTCGACAGTCTGATGCGCATCGGCACCCTCCTGCATCGTCTGGTCGACATCTCTCGTTCGACCGGCGTCGTGCCCGAGGAGGTCCTCGGCGTCATCGACCGGGTCGAGCGCGCTCTGGAGCACCGGTTGACGGCATGATCCCGCGCGTCGCCAAGCTCGGGACAGGCTTCGTCGGCGCCGGGAAATACTACCTGCACGACAAGCGGCCGGACCCGGCCGAGCGCGAGCGGCCGTCTGCCGGCGACTACATGCTTCACGACAAGGCCGTCGCCGGCGTACTGGCGCAGACCAACCATCGCGTCGGATTGACGGACACCCGCAACCTGCCGACCCGCGATCCCGAGAAGGCGCTGAAGTGCATGGCCTGGCTTGCCGCCAACGCCATGTCCGTGCGGCAGGCGGCCGTGGCCGCCGCCGCGCGCGCCGCCGGCATGAGCTATGCCGACTATGTCCGGGAGACGAACCCCTTCCGCGGCAACAAGGGGCGCAAGCCCGTCTACACGCTTTCCATCGCGTGGCACCCGGAGAAGAACCGGATGCCGACCCGGGCCCAGATGATCCAGGCCGCCGAAGAGGTCCTTGGCGTGCTCGGCTTCAAGGACCATCAGGCGGTCATCGTCCAGCACACCGATACCAAGCACCCGCATTTGCACCTGATCGTCAATCGCGTGCATCCGACGACGGGGCTTTACGCGAAGACCGGCAACGACTGGTTGAAGCTCTCGCGATGGGCCCTGGAGCACGAGAAGAAAACCGGCCTCATCCTGTGCTGGGAGCGGTTCGAGAACTGGAAGAAGCGCGACGCAGCGCGGGAGCTGAAGGCCGAGCGCCGCAAGACCGATCCGAAAGCCAAAGGCGAATGGATACTCGCCCGTGACGTGCCGCGCCGCGATCACGACTGGTTCCGCTCCGTCGCGCATCTGCCGGCGCCCGAAATCCGGCAGGCCCGCGCCGCCCGCCAGGAGCACGAGCGCGAGCAGTTCCGCCGCATCGAGACCTCGCGCAATGCCACCATCAACCGCGAGATCGTCCGCTTCTACGGACCGGAGCGTCGCGCGCTCGATCTCGAAATCCGAAGCCTGATGGGCGCCGAGGCGAGTCGCGAGCGGCGCTTCGCGCACCCGATTGCCCTCCTGCTCTCACCGCGCGACGCCTTCAAGGCCGTGGTCGAGCTCATCACCGCCCGCGCCTACGCCCGACCCCGTCGCATCCGGGCCCTGCAGAAGGCCGAGCGCGATCTGCAAGCCGCCATCCAGCAGCGCAAGACGGTGGAGAACCGCCGGCACGTCCAGGCCTGGGACCGCTTGCTCGTGCGCCAGGATGCCGAGCGTCGTCGCGACGACGAGCGCATCGCCGCCCTCGCCCGCGCCGCACGCGGCAAGGGCACCGCCGATCGCGGCCGGCAGGTGTTCAACCTGCGCGGCAATGTCGAGACGGCCCGCTACGTGTCGCCTCGGCAACCGCTCGTGCGTTTGTCGGACGTCCATGCCCGCGTGTCCCGGACGGCCGAGGCGGGACGCACGGCCGCCCGCAACGCATTGGCCAAGGTGGTCCGTCTGCTCGGCGGCAACGCCACCACCGAGGATCTGCGCAAGAGAACGATCGGAGGCCGAGCGCCGCCGGTGATGCCCGATGGGAATCGGGTTTCGATCGTGGTGCCGGGCAACCAGATCGAAAAGATCACGCCGGATCGGCTGCCGGTGAGCAAGGCCGATCACCGCGACGACGACCGACGACAGAACGACCGGCGAGCGCCAGGCCGGCGGGTGCCAGTGACCGAGGCCGAAAGGGTCGCGTTCGAGGCCCGGCGCGATGCGGCCCTGGAGCGAATCGAAGCAGACAATGAGGAACGCCGACGGCGCAAGCGCGTCAGGCCGCGAGGCAGGAGCCGCAAGATGGAGTGACACTCACTGGCGGGGACGCCGCCCGCGACGGCGCCTCGATTTGCTGGTGCCGCGACTTTCCAGATCGAGGCGGCGGCAGATATCACCAGGTGAGCGACCGAGCGCATCGGCCATGGCTTCCCGGCTCATGCCCGCCCGCACCATGCCGGCGAGACGGCGCAACTCCTGATCCGACCATGTCTCGCCCATCCGCAGACTGCGGCCGTTGGCGATCGTCGCAAGCGTGCCAGCGTCGCGCTTAGCCGACGTCATGGCGTCGAGATCGGCATGGAGGCTTCTGCGCTCGCGTCGGCGGGCGACGTGGCCGCCGACGCCCTGTGCGTTGAGCAAGGTCATGCCCCGAGAGAGTGCCAGCTCGATCCAGAACACTTCCGCCGACAAGGCCGACGCCATGTCGGTCCGGCGTTCGAGCACGATCACGTAGGGAAGGAAGCCGGCTACCTTGATCTGCGCCACGCGCACGCCCGACAGCTGATCCGTGCCATCGAGATGCTCCGTCCGGCGCCGGGACAGATGCGAGGTCTGGCCAATGTAGAACAACTCGTCGGTGCGCGGGTCGACGAGCGCGTAGATGCAGTACTTCACTCCGACAGGATAGCAGAACAGGAGCCGGCGACCAGCTTCAAGTGGTGGACTTACATGTAGAATTCCGGGATAGGAGAGTGAATTCCGTTGACGGAGCAACGATTTCGCGGCCATGCTGATCGCCGTGGAGTCGCATGGCCCTGATAGCGCCCGGACGGCGCCGGCCTCCCTGCCCGAGCGGTCGCAGGGCCTCCAGTACGACCTCTTCACCCAGTTCTTCGGCAAGCCTGAGAACCTCTCCAACACCATCGAGTTCTGGGACGTCCTGCCGAAGTACAGCTTCTCGGCCCGCATGCAGGCGTTGAGCCGCGATGCCGCCGGCCGCCTGCCCGTCTATCAGCGGACGTTCGAATACCGCCCGGCGCCCAAGGCCGGCAACCCGACGCTGACCTGCACGCTGAGCCTCCAACCCGCCAGCATCGAGACCGATGGCCGGCGCATCGACTGTTACCCCTCCGCCGACGAGGAACTGGTCGAGGAGGTCCTGAAGAAGATCTTCACCGACCAGTCCTGCGGCTTCCACGACAGCCGCCGTGGCGAGAGCTGGGTACGCTTCACTTTGCATATGATCCGATCCGAGCTGGCGCGCCGCGGCCGCACCCGCTCAATCGCCGAGATCAAGCGCTCGCTGGAGATCCTCTCCAAGACCGTGCTCGACGTCGCCATCGAGGGCCCCGGCGCCCGGCGGAGCGTCTACACCAACCCGATCCTCAACGACCTGATCCGCGTCTCCCGCGCCGAATGGCTCGACGATCCGACCGCAACCTGGGCGGCCCGCCTGCCGGGCCTAGTCAGCGCCTCGGTCGACGCGCTCTCCTACCGGCAGTTCAATTATGCCGTGCTGATGAGCCTCAAGGCCCCGCTCGCCCGCTGGCTCCACAAGCGGCTCTCGCACGAGTACACCAACGCGCACCTGACCAGCCCTTACCGCATCCTGTTCTCGACCATCACGCGGGATTCAGGGCTCCTGCACAATTGCCGGGCCAGCGCCAACCTGAAGGCCGTCGAGCAGGCGCTGAGCGAGCTGGCCGAGCACCGCGTGCTCCTCTCGCACACCGCCGAGCGCCGCCACCGCGGCAGTGCCATCGACGACGTGCTCTACACGCTCACGCCGCACATGGACTTCGTCGGCGAGATCAAGGCCGCCAATGCCCGCGCCAATGAGGCGCGCGCCCGACTCCAAGGCGCCGGGCTTCTGGCGCTCCCTACTGAGACCGCGGTCGAGGCCGGGCCGCGTCGGCTGTCGGTCCCGCGCCGTCTAGCCCGATCGTGATCTGCACGATGTGCCTTCCAATTGCGCTCGCCATGCCCGTCAGGTGGAAGGCGGAACATGCCAGTGCCGGGAGGCGGAGCGTGCAATCGGTGGCAGGTGGAGCGTGCCGGGCGGGTTTTCGACTGCTCGCGCGAAGGATCACGAAGCGTCCAGGCGGGAGGCAGAGCGTGCAGAGGTGCCGGATCGCCGGCAGGTGGAGCGTGCAGGTCGCGGCCGGCCGGCGCTGTGCGTTCAGCGAATCGGGAGGCGAAGCGTGCAATACGCCCCGACTTGGGAGGCGGAGCCTGCAGGGCCGTCGGCGCCAGCCCGCGGAATCCGCCGACCGACTCGGAAACCCGCACGGCGTATCCCTTCCCTATTCATATCCTTCTTGAACCTTGGGCGACGATCGACTGTTGGGGTACCAGAGCCTCGCTTCGCTCGGATAAAGGACGGGACCGCAACAGGCGGTCCCGACTTGGTGTCCCCTCACCCTCCGCTCGCGCTTCGCGCTCACTGCGCCGCACCTGTTGGGGTTTCGTGGAGCGTGATCGTACAGGACTGAAACCCTGGAGATACGTCGAATCTTCAGCCTTTGCTCGGCGAGCGACCAAGCGGCCCCCTGCGGCGGACGCCCGGCGATCTCCCGGCAAACGGCACGCCCGGCCCGATCCTGATCGGCTGATGCGGTTGCGATGAAGGGCCCGCTGACCCCCTGCCCCGTGACTGTCCGCCCGCGTCCGGACAACGTCGCGGACAGCGCGACCATCATGGCCGCAGTGATCGGCACTTTCGGGAAAGGTGAGAAATTGGGCGCCACAAATTGGCGCTGATCCACTTTTGAGCGCCAGATTCGGTCTGTTCTGGCGCTCAAACGGCTCATTGTGGCGCTCTGGGCACTTGCGTCCAAGAAACCGTGATGCCCTCAGTCGGCGCGTTCTGGAAACAGGCCCGGCATCCAGCGGCCGGCCAGAGTCGCCGGAAATGCCAGCCGCAACGGCGCCCGCGGGCCGGCCGCGGTCAGGATGCCGTCGCTCAAGACCTGTTGCGTGACCCGCCGCGCCTGTCGGTCCCCGAGCCCGAGGATCGCCGGCACCTCGCCGCGCGGCAACTCGCCCCGATAGAGGATCGCCTCGATCACCTGACCTGCCCGCGGCACCAGACGACCGGCCCGAGCCTCCTCCTCGGCCCAGAGCAGGATGCGGGCCCGGAGCCGGTCCGGCTCGATCAGGCCGCGCATGAACTCTACCTGGTCGATGGCCGTCGTCAGCACGAAACGCGTGAAGTCCGCGAGCGCTTCCTCGCTCAGGTTGCCGCGCCCGTCGAGATCGTTGCGCCGGCCCAAGTCGCAGGCCGCGAGATGACCCTTGTACGCCGCTTCGTTGCGCGCAAAGCCGCGCGCGATCGACCACAGCGCGCCGCTGTCGACACTCTTCAGGAACATGGCGTGGCTGACCAGCCGCGCCACACGGCCGTTGCCGTCGAGGAACGGGTGCACCCAGAGCAGACGGTGATGCGCCGCCGCCACCGCGAGGATCGCCTCCGCCCGCCCGAGCCGGCCATAGACCTCGGCCGTGCGCGCCAGAAACCGCGGCACGGCGCCGGGGCTTACTGCCCGGTGCCGGCCGACCTGGACGTCGCGATGTCGAAGCGCACCCGGCACCACCGCCACACGCTCGCCGGAGACCGGGTCCTCGACGAACAGCAGGTCCGGCGGCAGGAGCTCGCAGAAGCGCCGGTGGATGTCCTGGAGCACGCCCACGTCGGTCGGATGGCCGGCGATGCCGCCGCCATCGATCCAGGCCTGCACCGTCATGTGCGCCCGGGCCTCGAGCTGGAGGTCGCGCTTGCCCTTGTCGGTGCTGTAGTCACCCTTCAGTGCCCGCTCGATGTCGATCGGATGCGTGTTGTGGCCCTCGATCAGGTTCGAGTAATAGCAGTTCATCGCCCGCACCAGCGCCGCCAGCGCCGCCGCGATCCCTTCTGGCAGGCTCGCCTTGAACGAGGCCGAACGGCCGGCAAGATCGATGGCGAGATCGGCGAGCCCGGCCC
>DAORNH010000240.1:0-2138 GCA_035440865.1 Hyphomicrobiaceae bacterium
GCGCGACCAGGCTCGAGACGGCCGTTCGCGTCGTGCTGCCGGCCGCGTTCTCAGGCCTCGCCGCCGCCTTCATCCTGGCGATCTCGCGCGCGGTCGGCGAGACGATGGTGGTCGCCATCGCCGCCGGACAGCAGCCGAACCTCACCTTCGACCCGCGCGAGCCGGCCGCCACCATCACCGCATTCATCGTCCAGGTTGCGCTCGGCGATCTGCCGCATGGCTCGATCGGCTATCAATCCATCTTCGCCGTCGGGCTCGTCCTCTTTCTGATGACACTCACCTTCAACATCATCGCGTTCTGGCTGCGCCGGCGCTACCGGGAGGCCTACTGATGACTGCTGCATCGACCGGACCTGGTGCGGATGCCATCCGCGCGCTCGATCAGGCCGAAGCGCGCCGGACTCGCAACGCGAGGCGCCGGACGCGCGAGCGCGTCTTCCGCGCAGTCGGCCTCACGGCGACTCTCGTTGGGCTCGTCGCGTTGGCCGCCTTGCTGATCGATCTCCTCGTCACCGGTGCTCCGCGCCTCACCTGGGATTTCGTCACGAGCTTTCCGTCGCGCCGGGCGTCGCAGGCCGGCATCCTCTCGGCCTGGGTGGGCTCGCTCCTCGTCATCCTCGTCACTGCGTCGGCTGCCGTCCCCATCGGGATCGCCGCCGGCATCTACCTCGAGGAATACGCGCCGAGGAACTGGATCACCGACATCATCGAGGTCAACGTCTCCAATCTCGCCGGCGTGCCGTCGATCATCTATGGTCTGCTCGCGCTCGGGCTCTTCGTCTATGGCCTCGGCACGGGGCGCTCCATCTTCACCGCAGGATTGACGCTCGCGTTGCTGATCCTGCCGATCATCATCGTGGCGACGCGCGAGTCGATCCGCGCCGTGCCGTCGAGCCTCCGCGAAGCAGCCTTGGGCCTCGGCGCGACCGACTGGCAAGTCAGCCGCGACCATGTGCTGCCCGCGGCGCTGCCGGGCGTGCTGACGGGCGTTATCATCGGCATCAGCCGCGCGCTAGGAGAGACCGCGCCCCTCATCACCATCGGCGCGCTGACGTTCATTGCGTTCCTGCCGGCCGCGCCGATCCAGTCCTCGCCGCCGTTCGTCAACATGCAATGGCTCTGGGACGGCTTCACGGTCCTGCCGATCCAGGCCTTCAATTGGGTCTCGCGGCCCGGCAACGACTTCGAGGCGAACGCCGCCGCGGCCGGCGTCGTTCTCCTCGTCATCACGCTCGGCTTGAATGCGGTCGCGATCTGGCTCAGGGCCCGCCTGCGCCGGAAGCTCAAATGGTAGGTTGGCCGGAAGGACATGAAGCAATGCACGGCACATTTTCAGTAGAGGCCGACGCGGCACGGCGAAGCCCCAGCTCGGACGCACGCACGGCGGCCGAGGTCAAGCTCACGTCGCGCGGCGTCAATGTATTCTACGGCTCGAAACACGCCCTCGTCGATGTCGGCGTCGATATCCCGAACAGGATGGTGACGGCCTTCATCGGTCCGTCAGGCTGCGGCAAGTCGACCTTCCTGCGCTGCATCAATCGCATGAACGACACGATCGAGGGCTGTCGCGTCACCGGGGAGCTCAAGATCGACGACCGTGACATCTACGCCCGCGATGTCGATCCCGTCGAGCTCCGCTCACGCGTCGGCATGGTCTTCCAGAAGCCCAATCCCTTCCCGAAGTCGATCTACGACAACATCGCCTATGGCCCGCGCATCCACGGCCTCGCCAAGTCGCGTGCCGACTTGGATGCGATCGTCGAGCGGAGCCTTGCTAAGGCCGGCCTGTGGGACGAGGTGAAGGACCGATTGAAGGACGCGGCGACCGGCCTCTCTGGCGGCCAGCAGCAGCGGCTCTGCATCGCCCGCGCCATCGCCGTCGAGCCCGAGATCATCCTCATGGACGAGCCCTGCTCCGCGCTCGACCCGATCGCTACGGCCCGCATCGAGGCGCTGATCGAGGAGCTGCGGCAAAGCTACTGCATCGTGATCGTCACGCATTCCTTCGCGCAGGCCGCCCGCGTCTCGCAGCGCACCGCCTTCTTCCACTTGGGCCTCCTCGTCGAGGAGGGGCCGACCGAGCAGATCTTCTCGACACCGCGCGACCAGCGCACCCAGGACTACATCACCGGCAGGTT
>DAORNH010000240.1:2378-3973 GCA_035440865.1 Hyphomicrobiaceae bacterium
CCAAGCGCCAGCCGATGGCGAGCGACCTCCGCCATATCATGACCGTCCTCAAGATCGGTGGAGACCTCGAGCGCATTGGTGATCTCGCAAAGAACATCGCCAAGCGGGCACTTGCAACCAGCTCCGAGCCCCAGCCGCGATCACTGCTTGTCGGCATGACGCATATGGCGGACCAGGCCCATCGCCAGCTCAAGGACGTGCTCGATGCGTTCAGCGTGCGCGACCAGGCCAAGGCGCTCGCGGTCTGGCGTGGCGATGCCAGTCTCGATGCACTCTACAACAGCGTGTTCCGGGAGCTGCTCACCTACATGATGGAGGATCCTCGCAACATCGGGCTGTGCACGCATCTCCTGTTTGGCGCCAAGAACCTCGAGCGGATCGGCGACCACACGACCAATATTGCCGAGAACATCCACTACCTGCTGACGGGCACCCAGCTGACCGACGCCCGCCCCAAAGGCGACGACACGAGCTCGGTGCTGTTCAGCAAGCCACCGGGCTGAGCCATGACGATCCGCATTCTCGTCGTCGAGGACGATCCTGCAATCTCCACGCTCCTCGCCTACAATCTAGAGGCTGCCGGATACGCGGTCACGACCGTCACGGGCGGCGAGGATGCCGAGCTGCACCTCGCCTCCAGCACATTCGATCTGGTCATCCTCGACTGGATGCTGCCGGAGATGACGGGGATCGAGTTCTGCGCGCGGCTGCGCAAAAGTGGCGGGCACCCGCAACTGCCCGTGCTGATGCTCACCGCCCGCGGCGAGGAGGCAGACCGCGTGCGAGGCCTTTCCACCGGCGCCGACGACTACGTCGTGAAGCCGTTCTCCGTTCCGGAGCTCATGGCGCGCATCACCGCACTGCTGCGCCGCGCCTCGCCGGAGCGGATGAACGACGTCATCGGCCATGGCGATATCACTCTCGACCGCACGGCGCATCGCGTGACGCGTGGCGTCCGCGCCGTCGAGCTCGGCCCGACCGAGTTCCGCCTGCTGGTAGCACTCATCGAGAGTCGGGGTCGCGTGCTGACGCGCGCCCAGCTCATCGACCGTGTCTGGGGCAACGCCTCCGACATCGACGACCGCACCGTCGATGTGCACATAGGCCGCCTACGGAAGGCCCTCATTCGCGGCAAGGAGGCCGATCCGATCCGCACCGTCCGCGGCACCGGCTATGCCCTCACCGAGCCCGGCGACTGAGATTGGCCGGGCGCCGATCCCGCATCCCTGTAGCCTCGCTTCGCGAGCGAAGTCCCGCCCCGCAGCGCCGGTGGAGATCCTCCGGACCGCCCGTTATTGAAGCACGTTGGCAGGGTCGCCAGGGGTGCGGGCCGAGCAGGCCCGCTCGCTGAGCGACGCGCCTCGACCGCCGCCCCGCGCCCGGATAAGTTGCTTCCAGCAACGCCCGATCGAAGCAGGAGCCCATGCGCGCGAACCGGATCGACGAAATCGAGCTGCAGGTGATGTGGAACCGCCTGATCGCGGTCGTCGAGGAGCAGGCGCAGACGCTGCTGCGCACCGCCTTCTCGCCGATCGTGCGAGAGTGCGGCGACCTTTCCGCCGGCGTCTTCGACACCAAGGGGCGCATGCTCGCCC
>DAORNH010000240.1:4032-6662 GCA_035440865.1 Hyphomicrobiaceae bacterium
CCGCCACTTCCCGCTCGCCACCATGAAGCCGGGCGACGTCTACATCACCAACGATCCCTGGATGGGCACCGGCCACACCAATGATTTCGTGCTGACCACGCCCTGCTTCCACAAGGGCCGCCTCGTCGCGCTCTTCTCGTGCACGAGCCATCTCATGGACATCGGCGGCCTCGGCTTCGGCCCGGACGCGACCGACGTCTTCATGGAAGGCCTCTATATCCCGATGCTGCGCCTCGCCGAGGGCGGCAAGCTCAACGACACGCTGATGGCGATGATCCGCGCCAACACGCGCCTCCCCGTCGACACGGAGGGCGACGTCTACTCGCTCGCCAACTGCAACGACGTCGGCTGCAAGCGCCTCGTCGACATGATGACCGAGTTCGACCTCGACGACCTCGACACGCTCGCCGACCACATCTGCCGCGTCTCGGAGGCGGGCGTCCTCGCGGAGGTCGCCAAGTTGCCGCATGGCACCTGGAAGAACGCCATGCGCGTCGACGGCTACGAGGAGCCGGTCGACCTCGTCGCGACGCTCACCGTCGGCAAGGGCGGCATCCACGTCGACTACACGGGGACGAGTGCGGAATCGCGCCGCGGCATCAACGTGCCGATGTCCTACACGACCGCCTACACCGTGTTCGGCCTCGGCTGCGTCGTCGCCTCGCGCATCCCGAATAACGCAGGCTCGCTCGGCCCCCTCACCGTTTCGGCACCGGCGGGCTCGATCCTCAACGCGCAGAAGCCGAAGCCGGTGCTGCTCCGCCACATCATCGGCCAGATGCTGCCCGACGTCGTGTTCGGCTGCCTCCGCCAGGCGATCCCGGAGCGTGTGCCGGCCGAGGGCACGTCGTGCCTCTGGAACCTCAACGTGCGCGGCCAGACGCCGGACGCGACGCGCGGCAACTACGGTTTCATGATGACGGTGACGTCGAACGGCGGCACCGGCGCACGGCCGGGGAAGGACGGCATGTCGGCGACCGCCTACCCTTCCGGCGTCAAGGGCACACCCGTCGAGATCGCCGAGAGCATCACGCCGCTGATCTTCTGGAAGAAGGAGTTGCGCCCGGATTCGGGCGGCGCCGGCACCTCGCGCGGCGGCCTCGGCCAGGTGATCGAGATCGAGAGCCGCATCGGCATGCCGTTCGACCTGCTCGCCGGCTTCGACCGCATCGACAATCCGCCGCGCGGCCGTGACGGCGGCGCCAACGGCGAAGCCGGCAGCGTCTCGCTCAAGTCGGGAAAGCCCTTGAAGGGCAAGGGCATGCAGCAGATCCCGCCCGGCGAGCGCCTCGTCATCCACACGCCGGGCGGCGCCGGCATCGGCAGCCCCGCTACCCGCCCGCGCGACGCCGTCGCGACCGACCTCGCCGACGGCCTCGTCACCGAGAAGACGGCCAAGGGGATCTACGCCGCACCTCGTTGACAAGCGCCCCGCATCCGACTACCTCAAGCGCCAAGCCCAGATGGCGGAATTGGTAGACGCACTAGTTTCAGGTACTAGCGCTCACAAGGCGTGGAGGTTCGAGTCCTCTTCTGGGCACCATTCCCTCTTTCCGCGCAGCCGCCACGCCGATCCTGCGCGCGCGGCTCCGGTTCGAGGAAGGACCTCGAACCTCCGCTTTATTTGGTTGCCCGCGGCCGCCACGCGAAGCAGGGCGAGCTGTATGCGGCGCCAGACATGAGCGCGGCTCACAACCCCACTTCGATGTTGACGACGGCATTTCAATCTTGCGTGCGTCTTTTATAGCACCATGCGATTCGATTTTGCCGCTATGCTTTCTCTATTGCAAAATTGGGGAGGCGAAGAATGAAAATGCGCGGTGTATTTGCGTCGTTGCTCCTTGCGGGCTGCAGCACGCATCCGATATCTGCGGACGTGACACTCGACACCTACTCAATCGCGACCCATGTCGAATGCGAGGCCTACAGGGCTTTATCTTCGGTGCTCGCCGGATATCTCGTAAAGCACGACGACCCATATCTACAGCAACTCGGACGAGATCTCTTCAGCGGCCTTCAAGGAAAAAACGGGCGCCATCTCAACAAACTGACGGTTGATGAGCTTCTGCGCTTGTCCGCTACTGACCGCACTAAGATCGTGCCGTGGGATGCCGTTCGAATTGGTTTCGGTTACACATTCAAGATTACCGAGAAGAATGATAATGGCGGCAGTGCCGCCGTCAACGTGCCGATTGGTATCGCTACGCTCACCGTCGGCGTGGCCGCCGCAGCCAACCGGGCGCGTGAATCGCTTCGTGAGTTCGAGATCGTGATGAAGCTTTCCGAGCTCATCAAGTCTCAAGCCTGCGATGCACCGCGAGCCAGAGACGGAAACGCCCATACTTATCCGATATCAGGGCAGATCGGGCTTGTTGAAAGCTTTGGTACATTTACCGCCCTATGGTTGAGTTCCGGCGAAAACCTCAAGGGGCCCGGGCGCACAATCGGCACGAAACTCGACGGATTCGTCGATCAAATCACATTCACGACGACGATTGGCGGTGGGATCACGCCAGAGGTAACGCTCGCCGCTGTAAAAACTGGTCCGCGGGTCACAAAAGGCACGCTTAGCCACGCGTCATCGAGAACGGACGCACACAAACTCATTCTGGTCATAGTTCCGCCTAGCA
>DAORNH010000240.1:6787-7060 GCA_035440865.1 Hyphomicrobiaceae bacterium
CCACGCAATAATCCGTGCGCGCTGGTCGGGTTAGTCGGATCGGCATAGGCAGGGCCCCGGTCGCGGAGCACGCCCGCGACCGCCACCACGCCCCTCACCCCTTCGCCGCAGACGGCCGCACCATCCCGCGGCCTTTCATGACGTCGGTGACCTCGTCGAGGATCACGGGGTCGTCGATGGTCGCGGGCATCTTCCAGGGCTCGCCGTCGGCGATCTGACGCATGGTGCCGCGCAGGATCTTGCCCGAGCGGGTCTTGGGCAGGCGGTTCACCA
>DAORNH010000241.1:0-3787 GCA_035440865.1 Hyphomicrobiaceae bacterium
GGCGACGGGCACGCGCGGGTAGCGGCGGATTGCGCGCGCGGCGACGACTGCAACGACAACAATCCAGCGAGCACCTGGCGCGCGATCGACGCCGAGCCGCGCTCGCTCACCGCAGGCGATGCGACGGGTCTCGGAAAGCTCGGCGCCGTCCGCCCGCTCGAACCACCGCACACGATGGCGAACTTCGTCATGCGCGAGATGGGCTACAGCGTCGCCCGCAAGCACGCAGAGAAGCTTCGGTCCATCGCGGCGCTGCTCGCCTTCGTCGTGCCGGTCCTGCTGCTCGGCCTCGGCTGGCTCGTATCGATGCCCTTGCCAGCAGCAGTGCTGGCGGCACTCGCGGCCGGCATCGGCATCATCGTCGAGCGCTGGCTGTTCTTCGCCGAGGCCCAGCACGTCGTGACACTCTACTACGGCGCTGAGCGGGCTTGATAAGGAGGTCCAGCGCCGTCGACTACGGCGGCTGGAAAACTCATCCCTTGAGACCTGTCGCTCCCACTGCTAGAAGCGCGCGGTTGGTTCGTTAATCGTTTGTAAATGCGGGGCGTGGCACCGCTCTCTACCGAGTTCCGAATCGAGCGGGGGCCGATTCGGCCGTAGCGTTCTGATCCTCGACGCGGCGAAGAGGGAAGCCATGAGCGGCGGCATCATCCATCCAGTGATCCTTTCGGGCGGATCGGGAACGCGGCTCTGGCCGCTGTCGCGCTCGATGTATCCGAAGCAGTTCATCCGCTTCTTCAACGGCCACGAGCCGACCTTTCTCGGAAAGACTCTCGCCCGCCTCGGGTCCGACGACGGCTTCCAGCCGCCGATCCTGCTCGGCAACAACGACCACCGCTTCCTCATCAAGGAGGAGGTCGAGCGCTCGGGCGTCGTCACCAAGGCGATCTACCTCGAGCCCGTTGGGCGCAACACGGCCGCCGCGATCGCCGTCGCAGCCCTTTCGGCCATCCGCGAGAACCCGGCGGCCATCATCGCCGTCATGCCCTCCGACCACGTCATTCAGGACGAGGTCCGCTTTACCGAGGCCGTGCGCCGG
Organism: Hyphomicrobiaceae bacterium; assembly: GCA_035440865.1. GTDB lineage: Bacteria > Pseudomonadota > Alphaproteobacteria > Rhizobiales > Hyphomicrobiaceae > DAORNH01. The sequence goes on from DAORNH010000241.1 coordinate 1,040, forward strand.
GCAGCGAAGGTTGCGGCCACCGGCCGCCTTGTCCTCTTCGGCATCAAGCCGACGGAGCCGCACACGGGCTACGGCTACATCCGGCAGGGGAAGTCGATCGAGGGCTTCTCGGGCGCCGCCTACGATGTCGACGCCTTCTTCGAGAAGCCCGACGCCTCTACTGCCCGCACCTATCTTGAGGCTGGCACATATTACTGGAACAGCGGCATTTTCGTCCTCCATGCCCGCACCTTCATCGACGAGCTCTCGCGCCTCGAGCCGCGCATCTTCGAGGCGGCCCGCGCCGCGCTCGGCCGCGCGCAGGAGGACCTCGGCTTCATGCGCCTCGACAAGGCCGCCTTCGCGCAGTCGCCGAACATCTCGGTCGACTATGCGGTCATGGAGAAGACGCACGCGGCCGCAATGCTGCCCCTCGATGTCGGCTGGAGCGATGTCGGCTCGTGGCAGTCGCTCTGGGACATCGCGCCTCACGACAAGAGCGGCAACTACGTGCACGGCGACGCCGTCCTCGAGGACAGCCGCGACTGCTACATCCACACCGAACGAGGCCTCGTCTCGACGATCGGCGTGAAGGACCTCGTCATCGTCGACACGCCGGACGCGCTCCTCGTCGCAGACAAGGCGCGCTCGCAGGACGTCTCGCGCATCGTCGCCCGCCTCAAGCAGTCGAACCGCAAGGAGCAGGAGCAGCACCTCCGCAACTTCCGGCCCTGGGGCTACTTCGAGACGCTCAACATCGGCCCGCGTTTCCAGGTGAAGCTCCTGCACGTGAAGCCCGGCGGCAAGCTCTCCATGCAGATGCACCACCACCGCTCCGAGCACTGGATCGTTGTCCAGGGCACGGCGAAGGTCGTGATCGGCGACATCGAGAAGCTCGTGCGCGAGAACGAGAGCGTCTACATCTTCGCGACGCAGTGGCACCGCTTGGAGAACCCCGGCAAAGTGCCCGTCGAGATCATCGAGGTGCAGATCGGCACCTACCTCGGCGAAGACGACATCCAGCGCACCGACGACATCTACCACCGCGCACCGGAAGAGACGAAGTAGGGGACACCCCCGTCGCGCCGGAGGCACGCGGGGTGGGCTCGAACCGGGCCGCTTATTGTGACGCCCACAGCCCTTCTCTGTAAGGGCCGCGCAGGCGGCCCCATACAGCTCCGCGCGGCGATGCCCGCACGTTGCCCTGCTCCACCGTCATCCCGCCGAAGGGCGGGAGCCAGGTCACGTCGGAGCAGTTTCCCCGATCCCTCGCCCGGTGACCTGGGTCCCCGCCTTCGCGGGGATGACGAGTATGGGATGCGCGTCTCGCGCGAGCCTCGCGATAGCCCCTATCATCATCATGGGTACCGAAGCGGCACTTCTGCCGTGCAGGCGACCCGGGGCCCCGCGGAATGCGCAGCGCAACTCCAAAGCACTCCTTTGAATTCCCCAGTGCTCGGTCCTGGCGCGTGGCGCCGGTTGGCGCATCACGCGGTCATGCCAGTCTGTCCTCCGAGAGCGCGATGCTCGTCGAGCCTCGACGTTCACGCCTCGAGCGCCTCGGCGAGGCCGACGAGGCTCGAGAGGTTGTGGCAGGGGCGCATCTCGGAGGCGTAGTGCGAGAGCGCCTTGGCGCCGGCCGCCAACGGCTCGTAACGGTCGTAGCGCATCAGCGGATTGAGCCAGACGAGGCGCCGGCAGCTCGCGCGGAGCCGACGCGCGGCCGCATCGATGCCCTCGCCACCCTCCCGGTCGAGCCCGTCGGTGAAGAGGAGGACGAGCGCGTTCTGCCCGAGCACGCGGCGCGCCCAGCGCTTATTGAACTCGGCGAGGCAGGTGCCGATACGCGTGCCCCCCGACCAGTCGACGACCTCGCCTTGCACCTTGGCGATCGCCGCGTCCGGATCTCGGTTCTTCAGCGCGCGTGTGATGTTGGTGAGGCGCGTGCCGAACAGGAAAGCCGTGACGCGATCGCGGTCGTTGGTGATCGCGTAGAGGAAATGCAGGAAGACGCGCGCGTAAGTGTCCATTGAGCCCGAGATGTCGCAGAGGACGACGATCGGCGGACGGCGCACGATGCGCCGGCGATAGACGGGCAGCAGATGGTCGGGCCCCTTGGTGGCCGTCGCCCTCAGTATCGCGCGCAGGTCGATGCGCTCGCCGCGGCGCGCGCGCTCGAAGCGGCGCGTCCTGATCTCCTCGAAGGGGAGGCGCAAGCGGCGGATCGCATCGCGCGCGCGCCGCTGCTCCTCGGCACTCATCTGCTCGAAGTCCTTCTCGCGCAGCACCTCCTCGGCAGACGAGGTCTCGAGGGCCAGGAGATCGAGCTCCTCCTGCTTCCGCGGCGGCGGCCGGTCGCTGCTCTTGAAAAGACTCTCGGCCATGCGCCGCGAAAGCGATTTGTCGTCGCCCTCCTTCTCGGGCGGCCGCACCTCGGGCAGCATGACGGAGAGCATCTGCTGGAGATAGCCAGGGTCCTTCCAGAACATCACGAAGGCCTGGTTGAAGATCTCGCGCTCCGAGCGCCGGTTCACGAACACGGCATGCAGCGTCCAGTAGAGAACGTGCGGGCTCTCGAGGCCGGCGGCGAGCACGGCCTCGGTCGCGCGCACCGTCTTCTCCGGTCCGACGGGAAGCCCCGCAGCCCTGAGCAGGCGGGCGAAATAGATGATGTTCTCGGCGATCCGGCCGCCGTCGGCCTCCGCCGCGATGATGTTCGCCTCGAGGCGGATCTTGCGCGGCGAGGCTTCCGTGCCGTTCGTGCCGTTG
>DAORNH010000241.1:3801-7053 GCA_035440865.1 Hyphomicrobiaceae bacterium
GGGCCGCTCGAAGCCCGGCCGTGGGATCATGGTCATGAGCATGCTGCCGACGCCGCCGTCGGTCAGGATCTCGGCGCCGTTGACGTAGTCGGACTTGTCGCTCGCGAGGAAGGTGATCGAGTTGGCGATGTCCTCCGCCGTGCCGACGCGCTGGCGCGGCACGATCGCCGAGCGCTTCTCGGTGACGCCCGGCTGGCGATAGAAGCTCTCAGAGAGTGGCGTTCGGATGAGGCCCGGGCTCACCACATTCGAGCGGATGCCGGCGGGGCCCCATTCCACCGCGAGTTGCCGCGAGAGCATTACGACGCCGGCCTTCGTCACGCTATAGGCGCCGGAAAAGGTCTGCGGCTCCTGGCCGGCAATCGAGGCGACGTGCACGATCGAGCCGCGCCTCTTCGCCATCATCTGCGCGCCGAAGGCCTGCGCCATCAGGAAGTAACCCGTTAGGTTCACGGCGATGATGGCGTTCCAGTCTGCGAGCGAGAGCTTGTCGAGGCCGCCCGGCTTCAGGATGCCGGCGTTGTTGACGAGGATGTCGGCCCCGCCGATCCCAGCAACCGCCTTCGCCGCGGCAGCAATCGCCGCTTCCGAACTCGAATCGCAGGCGACCGCGATCGCCCCGCCGCCGACCTCCTTCGCAACCTCCTCGGCACCCTTCTGGTTGATGTCGAGGACTGCGACGCGCGCCCCTGCCGCCGCGAGGCTCTTGGCGGTTGCGCGGCCGATGCCGCTCGCTCCACCGGTCACCACCGCCACGCGGCCGGCCATGCCGAGCCAGTCCGAAGTCTGTGCCATGTCGCTGCTCCCTGGTCGAAGCGCTGAGCATAATGTGAAAAGAGCCCCGCCGGCTATCGGCGAGGCCCCTCATTCGGGCAGGTCACATGCGCGATTGCCAGGGCGGCAATCGCTTCCCGTCACTTGAGGGCGAGCAGCTCGACCTCGAACAGCAGCGTCGCATTCGGCGGAATCACACCGCCGGCGCCACGTGCGCCGTAGCCGAGGGCGGGAGGAATGATCAGCGTGCGCTTGCCGCCGACCTTCATTGTCGAGACGCCCTCGTCCCAGCCCTTGATGACCATGCCTACGCCGATCGGGAACTCGAACGGCTCCTTGCGATCAACGGAGCTGTCGAATTTCTTGCCCTTGACGCCGTTCTCATAAAGCCAGCCGGTGTAGTGCATCACGCACGTCTGGCCATTGCGCGGCGAAGCGCCGGTTCCGACGACGCTGTCGGTGAACTTGAGGCCGGAGGGTGTGGTCACGGATGCTGTTCCCTGGGCGTTGATGGTTTGCGGCATGGCGATGGCGAGCGTGCTTGCCAGCGCGAAGCCGAAGGCGAAGGCCAATTTCTTCATTCGTTGCTCCTTGGCCGTCGATCGGGCTTCGCCGTCGATCGGCTCCGCGAGGCCATAGCAGAGCGGTGGCCTCGCTGTCCGTGGAATTTCGCGACTCACTTCGCCGCGTGCGTGCGTTTGCGGGATCACTAAGGCGTTCGTGTGGTGCGACGCTTCCCGTCCTCGAATGTTCAGCCGAGACCTTCAGGGAGTGAACGATCGCTCGGTGCTGTCGCGAGACCCATGTACCATCCATCCGTGCGACTTCGACTCGCCCCTCCACGACACTGTAGAAAACGAGTTAGCTGCGAAAGCACATCGCTCGACGAAAGACCGCCACGGCGAGCCGTGGCGGTCTTGCTTCTCCGCAGTATGCTTCGGATAGGCCGGCTCTTGAGCCCGGAAATCCCCGCGGCGGATCAGAAATCCATGCCGCCCATTCCGCCCATGCCACCCATGCCGCCGCCGGGCATGGCCGGTGAGCCTGCGTCCTTCTTCGGCAACTCGGCCACCATCGCCTCAGTGGTGATCAGGAGGCCGGCGACAGAGGCCGCATCCTGCAGCGCGCAGCGCACGACCTTGGTCGGGTCGATCACGCCCTGGGCGACGAGATCACAGTACTCGCCGGTCTGGGCATTGAAGCCGAAGGCGTACTTCGAGTTGTCGAGGATCTTGCCGACGACGACCGAGCCGTCCTCACCGGCGTTCTGGAAGATGAAGCGTGCCGGCCACTGGATCGCGCGGCGCACGATGGCGACGCCGACCTTCTGGTCCTCGTGCTCGACCTTCAGGGCATCGAGGGCCTTGATGGCGCGCAGCAGCGCGACGCCGCCGCCCGGAACGATGCCCTCCTCGACGGCCGCGCGGGTCGCATGCAGCGCATCGTCCACGCGGTCCTTCTTTTCCTTCACCTCGATCTCGGTGGCGCCGCCAACCTTGATCACGGCCACGCCGCCGGCGAGCTTCGCAAGGCGCTCCTGCAGCTTCTCGCGGTCGTAGTCCGAGGTCGTCTCCTCGATCTGGACCTTGATCTGCTTCACGCGCGCCTCGATGTCGGCCTTCTTGCCGGTGCCGTCGACGATCGTGGTGTTGTCCTTGTCGATCGTGACGCGCTTCGCCCGGCCGAGCATGTCGAGCGTGACGTTCTCAAGCTTGATGCCGATGTCCTCGGAGATCACGGTGCCGCCGGTGAGGACGGCGATGTCCTCGAGCATGGCCTTGCGGCGGTCGCCGAAGCCTGGAGCCTTCACGGCCGCGACCTTGAGGCCGCCGCGCAGCTTGTTGACGACGAGCGTCGCCAGCGCCTCACCCTCGACCTCCTCGGCGATGATGAGCAGCGGCTTCCCCGACTGCACGACCGACTCGAGCAGCGGCAGCATCGGCTGCAGTCCCGAGAGCTTCTTCTCGTGGATGAGGATGTAGGGGCTCTCGAGCTCCGTGATCATCTTCTCGGCGTTGGTCACGAAATAGGGCGAGATGTAGCCGCGGTCGAACTGCATGCCCTCGACGACGTCGAGCTCGGTCTCGAGGCTCTTCGCCTCCTCGACCGTGATCACGCCCTCGTTGCCGACCTTCTTCATGGCCTCGGCAATGATCGAGCCGATGGTCTTGTCGCCGTTCGCCGAGATGGTGCCGACCTGTGCGATCTCCTCGTTCGAGGTGACCTTCTTCGACTTGGCCTTGAGCTCGGCGACAACGGTCGAGACTGCGAGGTCGACGCCCCGCTTCAGGTCCATCGGGTTGGCGCCGGCGGCCACCGACTTAGCGCCCTCACGCACGATCGCCTGGGCGAGAACGGTCGCGGTCGTGGTGCCGTCGCCTGCCTGATCGGCCGTTTTCGAGGCGACCTCGCGCACCATCTGCGCGCCCATGTTCTCGAACTTGTCCTCGAGCTCGATCTCCTTGGCGACGGTGACGC